>CAKZHP010000051.1 GCA_936924635.1 uncultured Propionibacteriaceae bacterium | reverse complement strand
GTCAGCCGGAGCGGCGGCCGTCGACGCCGTGGCCGTCTCGACCGGCTGGCCGGCGGGGGCGCCGGGCTCGGCCCAGGCGAGGCCGGTGGGTGAGGTGGGCGCCGGGATGCCGATGTTGGGCTGGGCGGTGCCGACGACGGTCGAGCCTGGCAGTACGGCGCCGGCGACCGTGAGGGCGACGGGCAGACCCAGAGCGAGCATGAGGCGGGCACCGCGAGAGAGCATGCGGGACGAGTTCCCTTCGTACGAGCCGGCCCCCCCAGGCGGGCACACGGTACCTGAGGGGAACCTGAGAAGTCACGTCCTTCCGGGCGTGTCCCAGAGCCCGGGAACGGCACGCGCCCCGGGTCACGAGGACCCGGGGCGCGATTGCGGCCGAGACGGGGCTCAGGCCTCCTTGTAGTGGGCCACCCAGTCGATCTCGATCAGGTTCACCGCCGGCGTGAGGGCGTTGGGCACGCCGCCGTCGACGGTCTCGTACATGGAGGCCTCACCGTTGGGGTCCATCGCCGCGCCCTGGAAGCCGACCCACATCGGCTTGGTGGTGATGTACGGGTTGACGATCTCGGCCCACGGCTTGCCGTCGAAGGTGTAGATCAGGCGGTCCTTCTCGATGATGACGCCGTAGGTGTGCCACCCCTGCATGTCAGGGTTGTCGAAGAACCGCAGCTCCTGCTTGTTGTCGGTGTCCCAGTGATAGGCCGCCATGACCGACGGGCCATTCACGCGCCCCTCGGCGAAATTGATCTCAGGGGGCCAGGAACCGTCATCGGGGTAGAGCAGCAGGCAGTATCCGACGCCCTTGGCCTTCGGGAATTTCGCGCGGACCTCCCAGCGGCCGCCCACGGCCGAGAAGAAATCGCCGCTGGAGACGCCGGCGTTGTACCAGGCCCCGTTGCGGTACTCGATCTTGAGGGTCATCTTGCCGTCGACGATGGAGGTCTGGTCCTGCGAGATGTAACCCAGACCACCCTGGCCCTGCTTCGGGTCCTGCCAGCCGTAGCGGCCCCACTTCGTCTGCTCGATCGGCAGGTTGAAGTCGTCCTTCATGTCGATGGTCCAGCCAGGCAGCGTCGGGGGCGTCGTCATCTGGGCGAAGCTGGTCGGCGTCGAGGAGGGCACAGAGGAGATGGTGGCCGACGGGGTGCTGCTCGCGGTAGTCGGCGCCTTGGTCGAGGTGGCGGTCGTCGCCGACGTGGCCGCGGTGGCGGAGGCCGAGGGCGTACGGGTGGTGGTGGGGGCCTTGGTGGGCGCGGTCGTCGTGGACGCGGGCGTCGCCCCCTGCTGAGCGAGGTTTCCGCCCTTGCCGCGCTCGCCGGCCCCCGCGCTCGAGAAGGCCTGCACCTTGCCGTTGGCGCCCGTGATGCCGTTGGCCGTGACCGCCCCCGACGCCGTGGGCAGCGTGGTCGCGGCGTCGCTGGGCAGGAAGCTCACACCCAGGGTGCCCAGGGCCGAGGCGCCGAGAGTGGAGAGGGGGGCCGAGGAGGGGCCGGTGGGCCCACCCGGCACGGTCACGGACGCGGTCGGCACCGACGAGGTGACGCCAGCGGACGAGGTGGCGGGGCTCGTCGCCCCAGCCGTCGCGGTGCTCTGCGCGGACCCGTCGGTCGCGAGGGGAGCCATGGCGGAGCCCGCGACCGCCGACGAAGCCATCGCCTCGGGGGTGACGGCTGCGCTGGCCATGGCCGCAGGATCTGCGGCGCTGGTCATCGACTGCCCGGGAAGTGCCGTCACAAGGGCAATTCCGCAAGCGGTGAGAACGGCGAAAAAAGGCGCGCGCAAGCGTCGAGAGAACATTGATTTCCCCCCTGGGAGTGGGCCGACGAAAACACGGTAAGATCGGCCAGGGGCGGCCGCGAGGATTATGAGCGGACCCTCAGACTCGGGGGAGTCGTGGTCGGAAGGGGGCGTGGCGTGGCGCCACAGGTGTCGGTGTGCATCCCGTCGTACCAGGGCGGTGAGATGCTCGCTGCGACGCTGCGGTCGGTGCTGGCCTCAGACCACCCGGACTTCGAGGTCGTGGTGCGCGACAACGGGTCCACCGACGGCACCGACCGCGTCGTCGCCGCGTTCGACGACCCGCGCATCCGCTACGTGCGCGCGGAGGAGACCGTGCCGCTGGCCGAGAACTGGCAGCTGGTGCTCGACGAGGCGCGCGGCGACTACGTCAAGGTCGTCTGCGCCGACGACCTGATCCACCCCCGCAGCCTCTCGTCGCAGGCGGCCGTCCTGGCCGACCCGACCATCGCGCTGGTGGCGAGCCGGCGCGATTTCATCGACGGCACCGGCGCCACGCTCGCCGCCGCGACGGGGCTCCATGAGCTGCTGGGTCGCCAGACCGCCACCGACGTGGCCAGAGCGATCGTGTCGTTCGGCATCAACCCCATCGGCGAGTCGGCGAGCGTGATGTTCCGTCGTGCTGACGCCGCCGCGGTCGGCGGCTGGGACGGCACGTCGGTCTACCCCATGGACATCGACCTGTGGCTGCGGCTCCTGTCGCGGGGGGACATGCTGGGCCAGCCCGAGTCCCTGGCCGCGTTCCGCGTCTGGACCGACTCCCTCTCCAGCCGGCACAACCAGGCGCAGTTCAGGGAGAACCTGCGGTTCGTCGAGCGGGTCGCCGAGACACCCGCGTACGGGATCGAGCCGCGTGCCCAGCGTCGGCTGACCCTGGCCGCGCGCCTCTCCTGGTGGGCCTGGGCGGCGCGGCAGTGGACGTGGACTCACCTGCCCCCACGCAGCCGCGACGGCTACGCCTGGCGGTAGTGGGCCACCCACCCGATGTCGATGGTCATGTCGGCCGGGGTGTCCGGCCCGGGAACACTGCCCGGGACCGTCTCGTACTCCTTGGCCTCGCCGTCCGGGTCCATCGCGCCGCACTGGAAGCCGACCCACAGCTCCTTGTCGGTGATGAAGTCGTTGGGCATCACGGCCCATGGGCTGCCGTCGAAGGTGTAGACGAGCGTCTTCTCCTCGATGACGACGCCGTAGGTGTGCCACTCGTGCATGTCCGGCTGCTGCAGGTGGCGCTGGTCGGTCTTGTTGTCGGCGTCCCAGTGGTAGGTGGCGCTGAGGTCCGGCCCGTTGACCCGGCCCTCAGCAAAGTTGACCTCCGGCGGCCAGCTCCCGTCGCGCGGGTAGAGCAGGAAGACGTAGCCGATGCCCACGGCGCGTGGGAACCGGGCGCGGACCTCCCACCGCCCGCGGACGGCCGCGAACCCCGGGTCGCCGCTGAGCCCCGCGGAGGTCCAGCCACCGTTGGCGTACCGGATGCGCAGGTGCAGCGCGCCGTCGGCGGTGTAGCAGTTCTCGGGGCGGTAGAAGCCCATCCCGCCCTGGCCCACACGCTGCTCCCCCCAGCCGTACGTGCCCCACCGGGACTCGTCGAGGGGGCCGGTGAAGTCCTCTCGGAAGTCGAGCTCCCACCCTGCGTACGACGGGATCTCGGAGGTGTCCACGGGCGACGGCCGCCGGGTGGCGACGCCGACGCCGACGCCGACGCCGACGCCGGCGAGCGTGAGCGCTCCGAGCCCGCCGGCGCCGAGCAGGACCCGCCGGCGCAGGCGACCCTGCTCCCCGGTCACGACCCCGGCTCTTCGCGCTGGAGGCGTCGCAGGGCGAGGAAGAAGGGGATCAGGCACAGGCAGGCCAGCGCGAACCGGCCGATGTTCCAGGCCAGTGTCTGCGGGGCGAGGACCGACGCCACGCAGCCCGCGACGGAGAGCAGGATGACGAGCAGCGTCTGGCGTGACGTCCCGCGCGGCGCGTGCCTCCGGCTCACCGCCAGGCGCAGCACGGCCGCCTGGGCCAGCAAGGCCCCGAACGTAGCCACCGCCACGCCGTCGAGGCCGAAACGGGTGATGAGCAGGAAGGTCAGCACCAGCTTCACGACCACGGCGGCCACCGAGGCCCACGCCAGCGGCGCCGACCAGCGCATGGTCACCAGCATCTGGCCGCTGGCCGCAGCGGCCGCCACCGGGAAGGCCGCCAGGCCGACGACGGCGACGACCGAGACCAGGTCCTCCTGCCCGTACGAGGCCGGGGCGAAGACGCGCAGCAGGGCGGGGGCGGCGACGGTGATGCCGAGCACGGCCCACGACACCAGGGCGTACACGCCGTCGCGCGACGCGGTGACCACGCGCCACCGCTCGGCCTCGTCGACCACGCTCTTCAGGCGTGGCAGCCAGGCCCGGTTGGTGAACGTGAGCATGAGGGTGACGACGTTGCCGACCGTGAACGCGACCTGGTAGCGAGCCACCTGCTCGGCACCCAGCAACCGCTGGATCACGAACCGGTCGCCCGCGCTGAGCAGGAACGTCGACAGGCCCGTCAGCACGAGCGGGACGCCGAGCTGCAGGGCGCGCCGCAGCGTCGCCGTGTCGAGCACGCCGGCCAGACGTGGCCTGGTCCACACCAGGCCCAGGACCAGCGCGGTCACCTGACCGGCGACGCCTCCCAGCGCGTACACCTCTGCGGTCCGCTCCCACACGAACAGCAGGCCGATGCCGATCACCTGGCTGCCCACGGTGGAGATCAGCGACACCGTGGCGAACCTGCCGAGCCGGTCCTCGGCCTGCAGCAACGACAGCACCAGCAGCACGCCGGCACCCGGCGCCGTCCAGCCGAGCGTGATGAGCACCAGGGCTGAGCTGCTGAAGCCGAGCTGCGGGCCCCACCAGGGGGAGGCGAGCGCGACGGCCCCGGTCACCACGAGCGCCAGCAGCAGCCCTGCGCCCAGCAGGCCGCGGGCGCGGGTGGCGTCGGGGTCCTCGACCCGCTGCATCTCCAACGCCTGGTCGAGCCCGAAGACGGTCACGGTGATGAGCAGCTGGTAGAGCGCGATGGCCGCGGCCAGGGCGCCGAACGCCGGGACGGGCAGTGTGTGCGCGAGCACCGGCGAGACCACCGTGGCCACCACCATCTGCATCGACCAGATGACGACGTAGATCATCCCCCGGCCGAAGAGGTCGGAGGTCTGACCGCGGGGACCAGCGTCGGGCTCGGTCATGGCAGGGGCCACAGCTCGTCCTCGATGCGGTCGAGCACCTGGTGGGAGTCCTCGGAGAACTTGCGGGCGAACAGCGCCGGGGCGCTCGGCCGGGTACGGGCGGCGCGCAGGGCGGGCAGGTCGGACTCGTCGAGCCACCTCGGGTTAGGGCTCGGCTTCTGGCCCCAGTCGATGAACCACGCGTGGTCACCCCGCACGTGGCTGCTGGGCCAGTCCATGCCGAGCTCAGGAGAGGTGAGGATCGAGGGCAGCATCACCTCGTCGGGCGCCCACGCCTCGCGGAAGAACCTCAGCAGGTCGGGGCGCTCGTCGAGGATCGACAGCAGCTGCGTCACGTGATGACGGGCCAGGATCTTCGTCTGCGCGCCGCCGGCGGGCCGGATCCCCGAGGGCAAGCGGCGAGGGACCGGTGACCAGATCCGGCGCCTCCCCTCCACGCGGTTGCGGAACACGAACCGGTCATAGCCCCGCATCGGGCCCCAGTCAGCGATCGGCAGCGTCTCCACGTCGGCCCACGAGGCCCTCCGCAGCCCCGCGAGCCGGTCGACGAGCCGGTCGGCGGGCTGGAGGGGGTAGTCGGCACCGGTCATCAGGAGGATGTGCTCCGCGTCGGTCTCGGCCAGCGCTGCCCGGTAGCCGGCGAGCTCGGCCTGCACGACACCGAACCCTGCCCACCCGCAGCGCACCCGCGGCAGCAGCCGCACGGACTCGGGCAGCCCCGCGGTCATCTCCGCGTGCACGTCGTCGGGTGTGCCCGCGTCGACGTGGAGGAAGACCGGCAGCCCGCCGAGAGCCCCGATCAGCCGGTGGAGGTGGCCCGGCTTGTCGTGGGCGACGACGACGACGGCGACGCTCATCGCGCCTCCGGGAGGCGGTAGACGGTGACCCCGGGCTCCTCGTACACCACGGTCACCCCGGGGGTGGCGCGCAGTGCGGCCTCGAGCCTGATCTGGTCGTCGGCCAGCTGCTGGCCGTACCGCTCGTCGAAGACCCGCATGGAGTCGGTGGCGAGGACGAACTTCGTCTTGCCCGGCTCTGCCTGCCAGGCCTTCATGAGCATCGCCAGGTCGGCCTGCGGGTCGTAGGCGGCGCCGGTCTCCGCCGGGTAGATCTGTGTGGTCCTGCCCGACAGGAGCGTCTCGCGCGAGATGTAGGCGATCTCGCGGCCGCTGACGAACATCGGCTCCGCGAGGTCGGTGCCGAGCATGAACACCTCCGAGTCCGGCGGCACCGTGGACTCCAGCCACCGGGCGGCAGCCACGTTCCCCGAGCGCATCACCCGCGTGTAGTCCATCCCGGTCGTGCCGACGACGAACACCAGGGCGAGCAGGACGGTGGCGGCGGTACGCTCGGGGTGCCAGACCACCGTCCAGAACCGGCGCCCGGCGGGGGGCAGGTTCAGCGAGCCCAGGATCGCCAACCACGGCAGCGCGAACAGGGCGACCCGGAAGATGCCCTCGGAGCCGTACGCCGACGCCGCGAACAGACCCAGGGGGCTGGCGGCGGCAAGGGTGAGGGCCAAGGTGGTGCGGCTGCGGTGGCGGACCAGTGCGACCAGCGCCGCGACACCGATCACGACCAGAGCCGCGGCCGGCACGTAGAAGGTGATCCGGTTGATCATGTCCAGGCTCAGCGACGTCGAGCTCGGCCGGGCGGGAGGCCTCAGGTTGGCGAGGATGTTGAAGACCTCGTCGGCCGAGACGAAGGAGCTGACCACGCCGCGGTTGAGCAGCGCCCAGATGCCGGCGGGGGTGATCAGCAGCAGCGGGGCCCACCGGGGCCTGAGCACCCGGGTCACCGCGAGCGCGACGCAGATCAGGAAGGCCAGGTACGGGCTGAGCTGATGAGTCACCGCGGTGGCGGTGGTGAGGGTCAGCACCGCGGCGAGCCGCGCCCCGCTGAACGAGGTGCCGTTGGCCAGCAGCAGGGCGACCGCCAGCATCACGAACCCGAAGCCTGCCACCTGCGGAGCGTAGAAGCTCGTCGTCAGGCTCGAGCCGAGACCGAACACCAGGGCCGACCACCAGGCACGCTCTTCGGTGACGAAGTGGCGGGCGAGCACCGTGATCACGAGGCAGTTGATGCCGGCGGCGACAGCGCCGAAGACCGCCGCGTACGGCAGCAGGTCGGACCAGCCGGCGGCCTGCTTCACCAGGGCCCCGGAGGCGAACAGCCCTGCCCAGGCCTGGTAGATGCTGGCTTTGCGGTCGAGGTATCCCTGGCTGATCAAGAGCTCCGCGACGCCCACGTGGCGGGCGGCGACCTGCACGGTCGGCAGGTGGTACATGACGACCTGCGTCATGGGGGCGAGCGTCGTCAGCAGCAGGACCGTCCAGCCGAGGCCTCTGCCCCCGGAGAACGCCCAGGTGACGGCGAAGACCAGCACGGCCAGCCCGAGGAGCCAGAGCGGGCCGGCCGCCCAGGCGGCGCCCAGGTACGCCGGCGGCTGCGCCTTGGCGGCCGCGGTAACCAGCGCCAGCAGGTAGCCGACGGCAGCCAGCCCGACCGGGCCGACGACCCCGGCGGCCGAGCGCCGCAGCAGGCCCAGGTCGAGACGCCGGGGTTCCCGCCAGGCGACCCACCCGCCCGCTGCGGCCGACGCCACCAGGAGGGCGATGGCCAGTGGACGAGGGTGCCAGGCACCGGTGAGCGCCAGGGGCAGCGAGGTCAGGATCAGCACGGCCAGGCTGCCGACGAACGACGCCAGGGTGAGCGCCAGACCGTCGAGGCGCGCGAGGAGGCCCACGGCCAGACCAGGCAGCGTGTGGAGGGCCACGGCGACGACCAGGCCCGCCAGACCGCCGTGCACGCCGACGAGCGTCGCCAGGGCCGCGACCAGGCCGAGGACGGCGCCGAGAAGGCCCAGCCAGGAGCGCTGCCCGGAGACCTCCGTGGTGAGGTCGAGGGCGGGCGGCTGCGGCTGCGCGTCGTCGGCAGGCCCCGCTGCGTGGCCGTTGTCTGCCACGAGGTTTCCGGTGGTCATGTGTCCCTTCCGCCCGGTGCACGGGTCCCGCATCCCACCGCCACCACGACGAAGGGGGTCCCCGTCATGTCCGGTAGGGTCGCCGTGTGCTTCAGCGGCCGATGAGTAGCGACGGGAGGCCTGGCTGGCCGGAGGCCGTCTGGATCGGCGAGGTCGATTCTACCGAGGTGGCCGCCGCCCCCGCGCAGGCCCGTCTCGAGCTGGCCGACGCCGACGGGTATCGCCACGCCCGCTTCCTCGTCCGCGCCGGTCGCGCCTTCCGCGGTTTCGTCCAGGTGCCGGTCGTCGAGGGCTCGGTGGCGGTGGCGGACCTTGCCGACGCCATCTCGGGGTTGCCCGAGGGGGAGACGCTGGCTGACCCCGCCACGCCCCCCATGAGCGTGGTGATCGCGACCAGAGACCGCCCCGCTCTGCTGCGGCAGGCGATCGACGCGGTGCTGGCCTGCGACTACCCCCGCTTCGAGGTCGTGGTGGTCGACAACGGGTCGCAGTCCACCGAGACGGTGGAGACGGTTCGCACCCACCCTGACCCGCGCGTCCGGTGCATCGTCGAGCCGCGACCTGGCGTCTCGCGGGCCCGCAACCGCGGTGTGCGAGCGGCCGTTCACGACCACGTCGCCTTCGTCGACGACGACGTGGTGGTCGACCGGCACTGGTTGATGGGTCTGGCCCAGGGGTTCGACCGGGCGCCGGACGTCGCGATGGTGTGCAGCCTGGTGCCGTCGGGTGAGATCCGTACGCAGACGCAGGCCTGGTTCGACCAGCGCGTGACCTGGGCGGATGCCGACCGGCCGCGCGTCTTCCGGTTGTCTGAGCCGCCACCGGACGTGCCGCTGTTCCCGTTCCAGGTCGGCGCGTACGGCACGGGCGCGAGCATGGCCGTGCGCCGCGACGCGTACGAGCGGATCGGTGCCACCGACCTGGCGCTCGGCGGCGGCCAGCCCACCAAGGGCGGGGAGGACATCGACCTGTTCGTGCGCATGCTGCTGGCCGGGTACGCCCTGGCGGTCGAGCCGGGTGCCGTCGCCTGGCACCGGCACCGCGACACCCCCGAGGCGCTGGCGGCGCAGGCCATCGGGTACGGCCGCGGCCTGGGCGCCTGGCTGACGAAGATCGCGCTCACCCCGTCGATGCTGCGGTGGGCGCTGCCGCTCGCACCGGCGGCCTTCGTGCGCATCAGGGCGCTCGCCCGGGGAGCCAACGCGCGCCGGGCCCGCTCCGCGGAGGGGTTGCCCGCGGGGTACGCCGAGCGGCTGGGGCGGCTGGAGCGACGGAGCATCGTCACCGGCCCGTTCCACTACCTGCGGGCGCGCTGGCGGACCTGGCGCCCGTGAGCCGGCGCGGCTCGGCGTAGCGGCGCAGCGCCGGGGCGACCGGACGGCCGGTGAGCACCGACTCCGGCCCGTCGCTCAGCGCGCGCGCGTAGTCGGGGAGGCTGCGGCGCACGGCCTCCACCGTGTGGTCCACGTCGGCGTCGGTGTGCGCGGCGCAGGTGACCCAGGACTGGGCCAGCACCCCGTGGCGGAGCAGCCCTTGCATGAAGACGGTGCGCATCGCCTGCGACGGCTGACCCTCGGCGTCCTTGGTGGAGAACATCAGGCAGACCGGGTTGCCGTACGCGGCCAGCTGGTCGCTGAGGCCGGCGTCGGCGACGACCGCGTTCATGCCGTCGGCGAGGCGCTGCCCGGCGGCGCGGATCTGCGCGATCGGGTCCCCGGCCTCGTGCTCGGCGATCACCGCCCGCAGCGCGGCCAGGCCGACCGACTCCGGTCCGTACGTCGTGGAGACCAGGAACGGGCGTGCCCGGTCGGTGCCGAGACCGCCGAGGTCCATGAGGTCGGCCCGGCCGGCGAGGGCGCTGATCGCGTACCCGTTGCCGATGCCCTTCGCCCAGCAGCTGAGGTCGGGCGTCACCCCGCGCAGCGTCTGCACCCCGCCGACGTGCCAGCGGTAGCCGGTGATGATCTCGTCGAAGACCAGCACGGTGCCGGTGCGGTCGCAGAGCGCACGCAGCCCCTCCAGGTAGCCCGGTGAGGGCTCGGCGGTGGCCGTCTCCGGCTGCAGCACCACGGCGGCCACGTCGCCCTGCTCGACCAAGGCGGTGACGGCATCGAGGTCGTCGTACGGCACCAGGGTGCCCGCGGCGCGCTCGGCCGGTGCGGTGCCGGCGTCCATGTCGGAGTGCGCGATCCACCAGTCGTCGACCGAGAAGAACGACTGGTCGCAGATCACCAGCTTCTGCCGGCCGGTGGCGGCGCGGGCCAGCTTCACCGCCGCCGTGGTCACGTCGGAGCCGTTCTTGGCGAACTTCACGCGGTCGGCGCCGGACAGGTGGCTGAGGAAACGCTCGGCCACCTCGGCCTCCAGCAGCGTGGGGCGGGAGAAGTTGACACCGTCGCGCAGGGCGGTGCGTACGGCCTGGTCGACGCGCGGATGACGGTGCCCCAGCGTGACCGCGCGCAGCCCGATCCCGTACTCGACATAGGAGTGGTTGTCGACGTCCCAGACCTGCGCGCCGCGGCCGCGGACGAGCACCACGGGCGCCTGCTCGGGGTACTGGTCGGGACCCCGTGCATAGGTGTGGGCGCCCCCGGGCACCAGGGTGTGCAGCCGGGCCTGGGCCTCGACCGAGCGGGGCCAGGACGCGATGTCCGTGGAGGGGAGGGCGACGCCGCGCGGTGTCGCCGTGACCAGGCGGCCCGCCAGCGCGGGGTAGGCCGCCAGCACCTCCGCCTGCAGGTCGGGGAGCAGCAGCAGCACCTCCTCGGGGTCGGCGGCGAGCAGGTCGTCGGGGGCGATCACGGGGATGCGGCTCCCCGGCAGCGCGCGCGCCTGCTTGGCAGGGGAGGCGTCGGCGACGGCGGCGATGGCGCCGGCGAGGTCGCTCACCATGGCCAGCTCGGCGATGGCGCGAGAGGCGGCACCGTACGCGTACAGGGCCGTGCCGCTGTCGCGCCGCTCGGTGAGGTAGGAGCGCAGGTGGTCCAGGCCGGTGGCGACGGCCTCGGTCAGGGGAGCGAGGCCGGCGGGCGTGGTGAGGCCACGGTCGGCCTCGGCGGCGTACGCACCGGTGAGGGCGTCGTCGGGGGAGCCGTCACGGGTGGCGACGACCACGGCGCAGCCCCCGTACAGGTCGTAGCGCAGCACCGTGGTCGGTGTGAGGCCCGCGGTGGCGAGAGCGTGGCGCAGCGAGGTGAGCGAGAAGTACGCATGGTGGCCGTGGCGCAGCGCCGTCCACTGCCGGTTGTCGACGATGTCGCCGAGCGGCTGGACGAGCAGCACCAGGACGCCACCCTCGGCGAGGGCGTCGGCGCGCTGGGCGACCGCGGCACGTACGGACCGGTCGTGCATCAGCCCCAGGCTGTCGACGACCAGGTCGGCCTCCCCGTCGACCGGGGTGAGGCCGGGCAGGTGCGGCAGCCAGGAGCCACCGTGCGGGGAGCCGAACTCGCGCACCGTGCGCCGGCCGTCGAGCAGCCCGAGACCCGTCAGGTCGGCGACGGCGGCGGCCGCCTGGTCGCGTACGGCCTGCGGCTCCGGCACCGCGACCTCGGGCTCGTCGGTGTCGTCGGCCATCAGCTGGGCCAGGCCGCACTCGGTGCACAGACCGAGCGCCAGCCCGTACGCGGGGTCAGGCCCGGGGTCGCCAGGCCGCGGGAAGTGCCGCGCCGAGGGCTGCTCGCCGAGGTCGAGCACCACCTCGACGGGGCCAGAGCAGAGCAGGCAGGTCATCGAGCCCTCCTCGCGGGAGCATCCGGCAGAATCGCGGCATGGACGTCACGACGACCGACCTCGACGGCGTGCTGCTGCTCACGCCGACGCCGCACCGCGACGAGCGGGGGGTGTTCACCCGAACGTACGACGCCGCCATCGGCGCCGCGCACGGCATCACCTTCGGGCCAAAGACGCAGGACTCGCAGTCGCGCTCCGAGCCCGGCGTGCTGCGCGGGCTGCACGGTCGCACCGGCGCGGGGGAGTCGAAGCTCGTGCGCGTCTCTCGGGGCGCGGTGCTCGACGTGGTGGTGGACGCGCGCCTGGGGTCGGCCAGCTTCGGGCGTCACGTCGCCGTGGTGCTGGACGACACCGACTTCCGCGCCCTGTACGTGCCAGCGGGCTGTCTGCACGGGTTCCAGGTGCTCGACGGGCCGGCCGATGTGCAGTACCGCATCGACCGGCCGCACGACCCGAGCGAGGACGTCGGCGTACGGTTCGACGACCCCGACCTGGGCATCGCGTGGCGCCCCGGCGAGCACCTGATGAGCGAGCGCGACCGCGGCGCCGGCTCGTGGGCGGCGCTGGTGGAGCGGCTGCGCGGCTGAGGTCATCGAGCAGGCCTCAGACGACGTGCAGCCGCGCGTCGAGCTCGCCAGCGTCGAGCAGCTGCTTGATGCGGGCCAGGCGCACGAACCGGTGATCGAAGGCGTCCTTGGTGAGGCCGTTCTCGGTGTACGCGGCGACCAGCTCCTTGGCCCCGTCGGCGATCGACCACGAGACCTTCGCCTCCGGCAGCAGCTCGCGCAGCAGCGAGAAGTCCACGCGGTAGGAGCGGGGGTCGTTGCCGGCCTCGCCCGTGATGCGTATGGTCGCCCCGGTCTCGGCCGCGACCGCCTCGGCGATCTCGGCCACGGTGACGTTGTTGGTCTCGGTGCCCACGTTGATCTTCGCGCCGTTGACCCGGTCGGCGGGGGCGACCAGCGCGGCCGCGAACACCTCGGCGATGTCGGCGGCGTGCACCAGCGGCCGCCACGGGGTGCCGTCGGAGAGCACCAGCACCTCGCCCGAGAGCAGCGCGTGGCCCACGAGGTTGTTCAGCACGATGTCGGCGCGCAGCCGGGGCGAGAACCCGAACGCGGTGGCGTTGCGCAGCGAGCAGGTCACGAAGTCCTCGTCGCTGAGCTCGTCGAGGTCGGCCTCCACGCGCACCTTGCTCTCCGCGTACGGGGTGACGGGCGCGAGGTCCGCGTCCTCGGCGACCAGGCCGGTGCCCGCCGCTCCGTACACCGAGCAGGTCGAGGAGTAGAGGAACCGGCCCACGCCGGCTTCCTTGGCCAGGCGGGCCAGCCGCGACGAGGCGTGGTGGTTGATGTCGTAGGTGATCTCGGGCGCCAGGAAGCCCAGCGGGTCGTTCGACAGCGCGGCCAGGTGGATGACGGCGTCGAAGCTCTCCAGGTCGGCGGCCGTGACGTCGCGCAGGTCCGTCGTCAGCGTCGGCGGGTCCGTCGGCTCGGGGCCCAGCACCATGGGCGCGAACCAGCCCACGTCGAGCCCGGTGACCTCGTGCCCCTCCCGCTGCAGCACCGGTGCCATCACCGTGCCGAGATAGCCCTGGCTTCCGGTCAGCAGCACCTTCATCTCGCGTCCCCCCTGATGTCGACGGTGGTCTTCGCGACCACGAAACCCTCAGCGTACGCAGCGTTGCACTGTGCACCCCGGACCCGCATGAGGCCCGTGAAGGCAGCCTCGTCGAACCATGGGTGCCCCGCCTGGCTGGGGTAGTGCTCGTGCAGCAGACGGCTCTTGGCGAGGGCGTCGTCGCGGGTGCACGGCACGTACGTGGCGACGGCCGGCAGGTCGGACTCGTACTTGAGGATCTCGTAGCCCCACACCGGCTGCCGCCTGAACGCCTGCCCGCAGAGCTCGGCGACGAGGCGGTGGTCCTGGTGCGCGTCACCGGGTTGGGGGGCGATCACCAGGTCGGGCTCACCACCCGCGACCACCGCGTCGCGTGCCGCCATCACGGCCGCTTTCGCCTCGGCCCAGGCGCCCGGCAGACGGTTGTCGGGCAGGCCGGCCACGGTCACGGTGAGATCGGCGCCGGAGCACAGCGCGGCGAGCGCGGCCCGTTCCTCGTCCTCGCGCGCGGTCCCGGCGCCGGTGAGCACCAGCGCGTGCACGACCAGGCCCGGGTTGGCGTCGCAGACCGTACGCACCGTGGCGCCGGCGCCGATCGCGATGTCGTCGCAGTGAGCGCCGACGAGCACGAGGCGGCGTACGGGGCCGAGGATCATCACACCCACCGCGCCCAGGGCGCGTCGCCCGCCTCCCACATCTCGTGCAGGACGGCGCGCTCCTTGAAGGTGTCGGCGGGCATCCAGAAGCCGTCGTGGCGGTAGGCGATCACGCCGCCGTCGGGGATCACCGCGCCGAACGCGTCGGTCACCAGGTCGCGGCCACCGCCGAGGTGCTCGAAGATCTTCGGCCGCAGCACGATGTACCCGCCGTTCTCGCGCACGGCCAGGTCGCCGACCGAGCGCAGCGCGTCGACCTTGTCGTCGTCACCGATGTCGAGCACGTGGAACGAGGCCTGGGGCTTGACGGCCAGCACCATGCCCGCCGCCTCAGGAGACGCCTGGAACCGCTCCACCATCGCGTCCAGCGACACGTCGGAGAGCACGTCGGCATAGTTCGCGAAGAACATCTCCTCGCCGGCCAGATGCTCGCGCACCCGGTGCAGACGCTCACCGATGGCGGTGGCGAGGCCGGTGTCGACGCACTCCACGTGCCACGACGCGGCGCGCGGGTCGGCGGCCACCGCCTCCATCACCGCGTCGCGCACCTGGTCGGCGGCGTAGCCGAGGCAGAGCACGAAGTCCGTGTGACCGAACGAGGCGTAGTAGTGCATCACGTGCACCACCAGCGGCATGTCGCCGACGAGCTGCAGCGGCTTGGGCAGCCCCTCGCCCTCCCAGCCGCGCATCCGCATGCCGTACCCGCCGCAGAACAGAACCACCTTCATGACGTCCCCCCCAGGATCACCACGTCGAGCTTGGGTAGTGCGAAGACCAGCCGGGTCCCAGCCGGGAGCGTCTCGCTGAGCTGCCGGGTGATCTCCTCACGGAGGTTCCACGGCAGCACGAGCACGTCGTCGGGCTGGTCCTCGACCAGGTGCTCGGGTGTCACCACCGGGATGCGTACCCCGGGGGTGAAGCGCCCGTGCTTGTACGGGTTGCGGTCGGCCGCGTACGCGACGAGGTCGGGCCGGATCCCGCAGTAGTTGAGCAGCGTGTTGCCCTTGCCGGGCGCCCCGTACGCCGCGACGCGACGCCCTTCGCGCCGCGCCTCGATCAGGTAGGCCACCAGGTCGTCGCGGATCGTGGCGACCCGGTCCGCGAGACCCGTGTACCCCTCGGGCGTACCCAGGCCTGCCTCGCGCTCCAGCGCCTCGACCTGGGCGACGCGCGGGCTCTCGGCGGCGTCGGACTCCTCGGGCGCGGCCCACAGGCGGATGGAGCCGCCGTGGGTCGGGATCAGCTCCACGTCGACCAGCCGGAGGCCACCGGCGGCGAGGCCACGGCGGGCGGCGAGCACCGTCCAGTACTGGAAGTGCTCGTGGTAGATGGTGTCGAACTGCGCCTCGGTCACCAGGGACAGCGCGTGGTGCACCTCGATGGAGACCCGGCCGGTGTCGGCCACCAGGGCGCGCAGGCCGCGGGTGAAGCCGATGACGTCGGGGATGTGCGCCCAGACGTTGTTGGCGACGACCAGGTCGGCGGGGGCGTGCTCGGCGCGTACGGACCGGGCCACGTCCTCGTCGAGGAAGGCCGTGAGCGTGGGGACGCCCTTGTCGCGCGCCGCCGCCGAGACGTTCACGCTGGGCTCGATGCCGAGGCAGCCGATGCCGCGCCCGACCACGTGCTGCAGCAGGTAGCCGTCGTTGCTGGCGACCTCCACCACGAAGCTGTCGGAGGTCAGGCCCAGGTCGGTCACCGCCTGCTCGACGAACCGGCCCGCGTGCTCGACCCAGGAGGTGGAGAAGGACGAGAAGTACGCGTAGTCGGTGAACGTCTCCGCGGGCACGATCAGCGCTGGGATCTGCAGCAGCAGGCACTCGCGGCACAGCCGCAGGTGGAGCGGGTACGTGGGCTCGGGCAGGTCGAGCGCCTCCGCCGGGAGGAAGGACTCGCAGGGCGGGCTGGCGCCGAGGTCGAGGACGGAGTCGAGGTCGGTCGCGCCGCAGAGGCGGCAGACGTCACTCATCGGGATCACCCCTCTTTGAGACTGATGGTGCGGCCGCGCCTGATGGCGATCCGGCCCACGACGTAGCCGACGCCGGTCACGGCGAAGCCGCCCACGATCGCCGCCGCGCCGGCAAGTGACCGGCGCGGGGACGACGGTGTCGACCCGAGCTCCCGTACGACCGCTCGGGGGAGCACAGTCGTCGTGTACGAGAGCTCGGTGCTCAGGGACGCCTGGCGGCTCGTGCGCTCTGTGACAGCAGCCTTCGAGATGCCTTCGGCGTAGCAGCGGCGCAGCAGGTAGCGCCAGGTGAGCCGGTCGGGGCTGACGCGGTGACGCACCAGCGACCTCGGCTCGAACAGGATCCGGCTGCCGGGGATGGCCTCGGTGGCGCGGATGCAGAGCTCGGTCTCCTCGCAGCCGTACGGCACCGTGCCGACCCGCCCCAGGTCCTCACCGAACAGTCCGGCGGCCTGGAACACCACGGCCCGGAACGCCATGTTGCAGCCCATGACGTTGCGCACGGGGGCGAGCTCGGTCGGCTGACCTGTGTACGTGCAGCCGACGACCCAGTCCAGCTCGCCGCGCGTCGACAACCCGATGGGGAGGGTGACGGGGCGCTCGGTGCCCTCGGACCAGCGGGGGGTCGCCGCGCCGCCGGTGACGACGACGTCGGGGTCGTCGAACGGCGCGAGCAGCAGCTCCAGCCACTCCGGCTCGGGCACCGCGTCGTCGTCCAGGAAGACGACCAGGTCGGTGTCCAGCTGCTCGATGACGGTGTTGCGGCCGCCCGAGAGGCCGCGCTTGCGCGCGTTCTCGATGACCGTGATCCGCGGCCCCGCCAGCTCGGCTGTGGCCTTGGCGAACAGCTCCGGGTTGTGGTCGCTGACGATGACCACGCCGCCCTCGCGACCGGAGGCCTCGAGCTGGGCCGCAGCCTCCGTGGCGCCGTCCCGGATGTCGGGCCAGCGTGCGAGCGTGTAGGCACAGACGACGATGGTCACGCTCTGCATGGTCGTCTCCCCCCTCGGTAGACCATCACTGGGCACCGTTCAGCGGTGCCGGACGAGCAGGTGCCGCGCCAGGGCCGGGCTGCCCGGGACGCCTGCGATCTCGGTTCAGGCGGCCGGAGCCGACGAGTCCACCGTCTCGAGCGCGCGCTGACGCGTGCGCAGCTTGCACGTGGCGAGGTGGTCGTGCCGGGGCGCGGCCTGGACCAGGTCGGGACCCTTCCGTCCGCGGCCGCGGGTCCAGGTCTCCTTGGCGATCGTGCGCAGCACGCGCTGACCGTCGTAGAACGTGCGCAGGTTGCTCTCGCCGAAGATGCGGTCGAGCTCGAAGCTGGGCACCTCGGTGACGGCGAGCCCGGCCTGGGCGACCCGGACGGTCACCAGCGTCTCGATCTCGAACCCGTCGCCCCAGACCTTGCCGCCGTGGGCGGGGGTCGGGAGCTGGGTGTCGGGCAGGTCGAGCGCCGGCAGCACGTCGGTCCAGAAGGCGTTGTAGCCGTAGCAAAGATCGGTGAACTTCGCGCCCAGGCGCAGGTTGCTGACCAGGTTGAGCCCGCGGTTGCCCAGAGAGCGGAGCAGCGTCAGGTCGTCGCTGCCGCCGCCCTCCATGTGACGCGAGCCCTTGGCGAAGTCGGCGCCGGCGACCAGGGCGTCGACGAAGAACTCGATCTCGCACGGATCGGCTGAGCCGTCGGCGTCGAGGGTGACGATGATGTCGCCCGTGGCGGCCCGCATGCCGCAGACCAGGGCGTTGCCCTTGCCCTTGCGGGTCTGCTGCACGACGCGGACGTTCGGCATCAGACGCTGCGCGACCTCGATGGTGTCGTCGGTCGACCCGGCGTCCACGATCACGACCTCGTGCACCTCAGGCATGTCAGGCAGCAGGACCTCAAGGTTCCTGGCCTCGTTGATCGTCGGGATGACGACCGAGACGCGTGGACGCGTCGGACGGATGGCATGACGCATAACAATCTCTCCCCACAGAGTGTTTGTTCCCCAAGCCGGGCCGCCGAAGCAGCCCGTGATCAGCACGTTATCAGGGATTCATGAGGAATCTCTAATCTTGAGCGTTCCAATACCTTTCTCCATCGCAGCGGCGTGCGGTTGGTGCGCGTACAGCCGAGCGTGCCGAAGGGGTGCCTGTCGTGACGTCGGCAGCGAGCTCCTGTCCCACCGCGGCCCCCCTTGTATGGGTGGGGTGGCGACCTGCGGGTGCGCGTGTGCCCGGTGCCTGGCACTCGGCTTGAAGGAGTGCTAACGCGGGTATAGATTCCGGTTAGCACTCACCCGATGAGTGTGCCAACGCTCGGGGCGGCACCGCGACGGCGCCCCGGCACCCAGACTCCGGTGACCCAACTGGGTCGCACGAACAGTGAAAGGGGCACTTGACGTGGCAGCCACGATCAAGCCGCTCGAGGACCGCGTCCTCGTCCAGCCGCTCGAGGCCGAGCAGACCACTGCTTCCGGCCTGGTCATCCCGGACACCGCCAAGGAGAAGCCGCAGGAGGGCAAGGTCGTGGCGACCGGCCCCGGCCGCGTCGACGACTCCGGCAAGCGGATCCCCCTGGATGTCTCCGAGGGTGACGTCGTCATCTTCTCCAAGTACGGCGGCACCGAGGTGAAGTACGACAACACCGAGTACCTGCTGCTCAACGCGCGCGACATCCTCGCCGTCGTCAACAAGTAAGGACTGAGATGCCGAAGATCCTTCAGTTCGACGAGGAGGCCCGTCGCTCCCTGGAGCGCGGCGTCGACACGCTCGCGAACACCGTGAAGGTCACGCTGGGCCCGAAGGGGCGCTACGTCGTCCTCGACAAGAAGTGGGGCGCCCCGACCATCACCAACGACGGTGTCACCGTCGCCAAGGAGGTCGAGCTCACCGACCCGTACGAGAACCTCGGCGCCCAGCTCGCCAAGGAGGTCGCCACCAAGACGAACGACGTCGCCGGTGACGGCACCACCACCGCGACCGTGCTCGCCCAGGCGCTCGTGCACGAGGGCCTGCGGGCCGTCGCGTCCGGTGCCAACCCGGTCGGTCTCAAGCGCGGCATCGAGAAGGCCGTCGAGGCCGTCTCGGGCAAGCTGCACGAGATGGCGCGCGACGTCGACTCCACGGCCGACATGGCCAGCGTGGCGACGATCTCCGCCCGTGACGAGCAGATCGGCGAGTTCATCGCCGAGGCGTTCGACAAGGTCGGCAAGGACGGCGTCATCACCGTCGACGAGTCGCAGACCTTCGGCACCGAGCTCGAGTTCACCGAGGGCATGCAGTTCGACAAGGGCTACCTGTCGCCGTACTTCGTGACCGACGCGGAGCGGATGGAGACGGTCCTCGACGACCCGTACATCCTCATCCACTCCGGCAAGATCAGCTCGATGAACGACCTGCTGCCGGTGCTGGAGAAGGTGATCGGCGCCAAGGGCACGCTGTTCATCGTGGCCGAGGACGTCGACGGCGAGGCGCTCTCGACGCTGGTCGTCAACAAGATCCGTGGCACGTTCACCTCGTGCGCGGTCAAGGCGCCCGCGTTCGGCGACCGTCGCAAGGCCATGCTGGAGGACATCGCGATCCTCACCGGTGGCCAGGTCGTCGCTCCCGAGGTCGGGCTCAAGCTCGACCAGGTCGGCCTGGAGGTGCTGGGCCGCGCTCGCCGCGTCGTCGTGACGAAGGACAGCACGACGATCGTCGACGGCGCCGGTGAGGCCTCCGAGGTCGAGGGCCGCGTCGCGCAGCTGCGCGCCGAGGTCGAGCGCACCGACTCCGACTGGGACCGCGAGAAGCTGCAGGAGCGCGTGGCCAAGCTGGCCGGCGGCGTCTGCGTCATCAAGGTCGGCGCGGCCACCGAGGTCGAGCTCAAGGAGAAGAAGCACCGGATCGAGGACGCCGTGTCCGCGACCCGCGCTGCGATCGAGGAGGGCATCGTCGCCGGTGGCGGCTCGGCCCTCGTCCACGCCGCGTCCGTGCTCTCCGACGGCCTGGGCCTCACGGGTGACGAGAAGACCGGTGTGCAGATCGTCGCCAAGGCGGTCGTCGAGCCGCTGCGCTGGATCGCCGAGAACGGCGGCGAGCCGGGGTACGTGATCGTCAACAAGGTGCAGTCGCAGGAGCCGGGCAGCGGCTACAACGCGGCGACCGGTGAGTACGTCAACCTCATCGAGGCCGGCGTCATCGACCCGGTCAAGGTCACCCGCTCCGCCCTCACCAACGCGGCCTCGATCGCGGCGCTGCTCCTCACCACGGAGACGCTGATCGTCGACAAGCCCGAGGACGACGAGGACGACCACAAGCACTGAGCCGGGTCCTGATCCGGTCGCACCACCGGCAGGGGCTGGGCCTTCGGGCCCAGCCCCTGCTGCATTGCGCGAGCACGCCGGGCCTGCATCTTCTGGTCGCTGGCGGCAGCACGTGCCATATCTGGCGCGCGGTGCGCGTAGGCGCCAGAAGATGCTGGTCGCGCAGCGGTCCCTCACCGGGGGCGGGCGTCCTGGTCAGCCCAGCGCGCGGAGCAGCACCGCGACGGACGCCGCCGCCCAGGCCTGGGGGCGGCAGGAGGCGGGGTACGGGTGCGGGGGCCAGACGCCGTCCTCGGTGCCGCTGGCGGGGGCGGGCTGGCCTCCGAAGAGCTCGGGGAGCCGGCCGCCGAACCCCTCCGCGGCACGCAGCAGCCCGCGCGCGATCAGGCGTGCCTCGGCGGTGTACCCCTCGCGCAGCATGCCGTCGACGGCGATCGCGGTGTCGTGGCTCCAGACCGAGCCGACGTGGTAGCTGAGCGGCCAGTACGCGGCGTTGCGGGTGGACATCGTGCGGATGCCGTACCCGCTGAACATCTCCGGCGTGACCAGCCGCGCCACCACCAGGGCCGTCTCCTCGGCCGACAGGATCCCGGTGCCCAGCAGGTGCCCCATGTTGGAGGCGCAGCCGTCGACGGCGACGCCCTGGCCGTCCAGCGCGAGGGCGGGGTAGCGCCCGTCGGCGTCCTCGACCCAGAAGGCCGTACGGAACCGGGCGGCGAGGTCGGCCGCCCACGAGCGCCAGCGGGCCGCGCCTGCCTCGTCTCCGCGCGCGGTCAGCAGCCGTGCGCCGACCAGGGCGGCCGCGTGTGCGTACCCCTGCACCTCCACGAGCGCGATCGGCGCCTCGGCCTGGCGGCCGTCGGCGAAGCTTACGGAGTCGCCGGAGTCCTTCCAGCCCTGGTTCGTGAGGCCGGTGCCGAGGTGGTCGACGTACGCGAGGAACCCACGGTCGTCCGCGGCGACCTGCCTCTCCATCCATCCCAGCGCCCGGTCGAGGGCGGGGTAGAGGTCGGAGACGTCCTCGCCGGCGTCGGCGAGGTCGCCCAGCAGCATCACCCACAGGCAGGTGGCGTCGATGGTGCCGTAGTACTCCGGCGGCAGCCGCAGGTCGGCCGAGGCGTCGTCGGCGCCGATGCCCGTGCGCCGCACCTCGTGGAGGATCTTGCCCGGCTGCTCCTCGGTGTACGGGTTGTCGGCGACGCCCTGCCGGCGGGCGAGGGTGACGAGGGTGGTGCGGGCGAGCTGGGGGTGGTGCCGCACGAGCAGGCGTGCCGCCAGCAGGGAGTCGCGACCGAACAGCGTGAGGAACCAGGGGGCACCCGCCGCGAGGAACGCCTCCTCGGGATGGACGCGTTCGGCCAGCAGGAGCGCGTTCAGGTCGGCCCAGGAGGCCGACACGACCTGCTGCAGGCGCGGGTCGGCGGCTGCCGGAGCCTGCAGGCGGGGGCCGGTGCTGCCGACGAAGGGGGCGCCGGAGTCGTGGGCCGTGAGGCGCCACCCGACCCGGACATCGCCGCGCGCGGGAAGCGACACCTGCCAGGTGAGCACGAAGGCGGAGCCCTCCACGGTCACCTGTGCGGTGCCGGGGTCGAGCGTGACCGAGGTGGTCTCGTCGCGCCAGGACCAGGTGAGGCCGCCGGCCTGGAGCGGCTGGTCGGGGCCGCCCTGCTTGACCCCTTCCATGGCGCTGGCGTCGGGCTGCAGCCGCACCTGGAGGGTGAGGTCGACCGCATGGGTGGCGGAGGTGACCAGCACCAGGTCCTCGGCCAGCCCGTCGACGCAGGCCGTCCGCTCCACGCGCAGCACCGCGGCGGGATCGACCCCCAGCTCGGGCGCACGCACCACCCAGTGGTAGGTGGTGCGGCCGCCACCAGGCTCGGTGGTGGCCGTGTGCTCCAGCGTGCGACCCACCACCGTATGGGTGAGCCTGGAGGCGATGCGCTCGTCGCCGACGAACACGCCCCGCACGCCCTGCCCGCTCGACTCCCCGTGGTGGTCGCCCCAGGCCTGGACCGGGGCGGCCAGGGCCACAGAGCCGTCGTGCAGGAAGGGCTGGGTCATTCGAAGGGCTCCCGGAAGTGTTGCCAGCGCGCAGGTCTGAGAGCACAGTATGCCCAGTTGCACGTTCAAGAGTGCTTGTCCACGGTCTTTATCGAGAAACTCACGAGGGGGTGGGAGGACCATGGTGGAGCGGCCGAGCAGGGCGACGCTGACCACCATCGCCGCCGCCGCGGGTGTCTCCCGTCAGACCGTGTCCAACGTGGTCAACGCCCCCGAGCGCGTCACCCCCGCCACCCGCCGTCGGGTGGAGAAGGTGATCGAGCAGGCCGGCTACCGCCCCTCGGCGGCGGCCCAGATGCTCCGAGGCCGTCGGGCGGGGGCGGTGGCGTTGCGGATGCCCTCGCCTGGGGACGGCATCAGCGGCGCGCTCTTCGACACCTTCGTGCACAGCCTGGTGCTGGCGGCCCGGCAGCGCAGCGCACGGATCACCCTGTTCGCGGCGGACGACCCTGCCGACGAGGTGGCCACCCTGGTCGACCTCGTCCACCGGGGCCTGGCCGACGGGTGCGTGCTCACCGACACGGTGACCGATGACCGAGACCTGAGGAGCTGATGCGCGCGGGCGTGCCCTTCGTCACGTTCGGCCGGCCCTGGGGGAGCGACGAGGCGCGGCACTCGTGGGTCGACATCGACGGTGCCGCCGGTACGGCTGCCGCGACCCGCGCGCTCACCGACGCGGGCTACACCGCGGTGGCGTTCATCGGCTGGCCCGACAGCTCGGAGGTCGGTCGTGACCGGCGCGCTGGATGGGACTCCACGCTTGCGGCGGAGGTCCCGCGGCGGGAGGAGCGCGTGAAGGACGACATCGGCGAGGGCAGGGCGGCGATGGCTCGCCTGCTGGCTGTCGGTGCCGACGCGGTCGTCTGCGCCAGCGACTCCCTCGCCACCGGCGCGATGCTGGCCTGGCTCGACGCCCACGGGTGCGCACCGGCCGGCCGGTTGCCGCCGGTCGCCGGCTTCGACGACACCGCGCTGGCCCGCTACCGGGGCTTCAGCAGCGCCCGTCAGCCGCTCGACCGGGCCGCGCAGGAGTGCCTGCGGCTCCTCGTCGCCCAGCTCGAGGGCAAGGCAGAGCCGGAGCACCTGCTCCTGCCACCAGACGTCATCTACCGCTCGTCGGCGGTCTGACAGCCCCCACCACAAGGAGAAACACACGAGAAATCCCCATCGGCTGGCCGCGGCCACCCTCGGCCTCGGGCAGAGCGTGGCCCTCACCCCGCAAGTTCCTGGTGGTGAACCAGCTGGGCATCTACAACTCGTACGCAGGTCTGGTGCTGCCGCTGCTCGTCGACGCGGCAGGGGTGTTCATCATGAAGAACTTCTTCGAGTCGATCCCCACCGCGGTGGAGGAGGCGGCGCGGATCGACGGGGCCAGCACGTTCCGCACGTTCTGGTCGACCCCTGGTGGTTCCCGCCGGGCTCGCTGGGTCGGGCGCACTGGTGACGCCGTCGGACGACGGTGCGGAGGTGCGCTGGAACATCGCTGACCGGGCGTGGTTCGCCCCCGGAGCGCTGAACGGCGGCACCGAGATCGCCAGTGTCGGGGTCTCGGTGAACGAGCGGAAGCAGACGTACGAGCGGCTCATGAAGCTGCACGAGACTGACTTCTCGGCGCGGCCAGGCGAGGTGACGTACGGGCGCAGCCTGCAGGCGGGGAGCTTCGTGGCGAAGGAGACGCACGTCGAGCTGGGCGTCGGGATGGACGGGCGGCTCGGGAACCGGGGCTGGACGTTCGACACGCAGCGGATGGTGGCGTTCGTCGAGGAGACGGCGGAGTCGCTGGGGCTGAAGAAGCGCATGGACGTGTACACGCGGATCGGCTTGTACGCGGCGATTGGCGGCATCGCGATCGCCCTGCTGGTCGGGGTGCTGCTCGTTCTGTTCCTGGTGGTCCTGAAGTAGCTGCGCAGGCAAGATCTGTTGGTGCTCGACCGAAAGCTGGCCCCGGAGCGCGAACCCGGCCGTTCGTATGCTCCACCGAACCAACCTTCGAGGAGAGCCATGCGGCAGTTCACGTACAAGGCACGAGGAAAGGCCATCATCGGCGGGACGCTGCTGGGCGCTGGGGTGGCCGCCTTCGGGATCCTCGGGATGGTGCTCGGCTGGGACTTCTCTCGGCGTCGGCGTGTCCTGCTGGGGCCGGAGCAGGCGTTCTGGCTGTACCTGGCGATCGCTCTGGTGGGTGTCTTCGTCGCGGTGCTGGCACTCCTGTCGGCACGCGCCGGCCAGCGCGACATCATGATCGAGCCCGGCCGGTTGACGATGCCGAAGAACGAGCGCTCGCGCGAGGCCGTCGTGCTCGCGCCGTACGACATCCAGGACCTGAACGTCACGCGGTCCAACAACATCTCGGCGCTCGTGATCAAGCACACCAACGGCACGACCAAGCTGGCCAGCTCCAACTTCGACAGCCCCCAGGCCTTCGATGAGTGCGTACGGGCCATCGAGGCGTTCCGGGCGGGGATGTACCGCTGAGGATGAGCGGAACGCGCGTCAGGGACCGAACTCGTTCTGGGTGAGATCGAGACCAGCGCAGTCGGGTCGCGCGACGCGCCTTCCTCTGACAACCCGCCCCTGACCGAGCGTGTGCGAGAGCCTCCGGCTCTCAAGTCGAGCTACTCATCCGGTGCGGCGTCGAAGTTGTTCACTGCCCCGAGAAGCTTGTCGGTGCGGACCTGCAGTTCCCTCAAGCCCTTCTTTCGCTGTGGCCCCACCATGTGCGTGACCACACCGAGCTTGGCGCGAAGGACGGTCACTTCTGTGGTCCAGGCCCGGCACTGGGCATGAGTCGCGACAACGGGGGTCCGGAGTGTGCGCTCGACGGTCGCCAGCTGACGTTCGATCCTCGACTCGGGCTTCTCAGGCTTCAGAGGGCCGACCGCCTCCTTGATGTGGCTGACACCGCCCGCGAGAGCGTGAGGGTTGGCAAGAATCGCCACGGCTCTGTCGACGGCCGCGGCTGCAACCTTGGCCACGAGGGGATTGGCGGCAATGCCCTTCTTGGCCGCTGGCTTCTTGGCGGGACCGGGCATCACGACCTCACTGCGGGAGTCGAGGAGCCGGACAGCTCCAACGTCTCAAGACGAGGCCGCACCGAGGCGGGTGCGGTCGGAACCTCGGCGGGCGGAAGGTTCATGAAGCTCTTGAGGAGCCGGACGATGTCAGCCACCTCGTCAGAAGCAGGTCCGGCGGCAGACCACGGCTCGAACCCCAAACTGAGGTTGGTGCCCACCGTGATGACGTCGAGGCGACCATTGGTCTTGGCGTCCGCAGGCGGCACGAACCGGACGAAACGGACGTCGGCCAGTGGGATGTCGTGCAGGAGCAAGCCGGTCTCGAGTAGCTCCTTCTTCTCGGCGACGATGAGACGCCGATCGGTGACGACGAGGTACGTGGTCGCAGCACCCGTGATCGACTTCAGCATGTCCTCCTGCCGACACTCGGTCAGGGCGAGCAAGGGCTCCGAGGCGTCCAGATGCCACCGAAGGAGCTTCAGCGCGGGCTCCGGCGCTTCCTCCGGGACGGCCATCAGCACAGGCGTGGGCACGGCGGGCGACACGGTGGCTGAGCCAGCGGAAGGGAGCTCATCGAGCAGGAGCCGGCTCATGCGCGTCACATCGGCCGCGGCCCGTCGACTCTTGCTGAAGGGCAGCGTCCGTCTGGCGGGGAGCTCGGCGATAAGAGAGAACGTCCGGTGCAGCTCCGACAGCAGGCGCGTGACCGTCGCGACATCCCGGTCATGTACCTCTCGCGCCTCGCTCACGATGCGCTCCATCAGCTGACGGTCCTTGGAGCCCTCCCCGCTGGAGGAATGGATGTGGCCGGCTCGGATCCCCTGGTATAGCAGCCAGGCGGCTTGGGCCATCAGGAGGGCCTGGCTGTCGCGGATGATGGCGTCGCAGTGATGTTCCAAGTACTCGCGGCGCTCGACGTGCGACTGCGTCAGCATCGACTGCCCATGGGCGGCGACCTTCGCCGAGAACTCGGAGCGCAGCTTGTCCAGCTGTGCCTCCTGGCCGTGCACGTTCTGCCACACATGGTCGGTGACTCCACCGATGTGCTGAGCCTCGTCGACGGCCCGCCGCATGGCCTCGTAAAACCCCTTCACCTCTGCCCAACGCTCGATGCGGATCTCCGAGAGCGTCTTGTCGGCGAGGCGGAGGTTGGCCTCGGCGACAGCCCTGATCTCTGCCAGCTGCATCTGCATCGCCAGCATCGCGATCGAGGGACCCATCGTCGCAGCAGCCGAGCTCCACGTGAGCGGCCCAGCGTCGACGTACTGCATCACGTGGGCGATTTTTCCCGAAGCGTCAGTCGCCACCCCCAGCGATGCCCCAGCCGCGTTGGTCATTGGAGTCAGGGTCTCCAATGCCCGGAGAGTCTCGGGGGTCAGCCGCACCAGACCTTGCATCGCTGCGCCGAGCGTGCTCGCCTGAGCCGCTACGTCGCCCACGGCAGCGACGGTGGCAAGGCTGCGTGTGACCTCGTCCAGGACCGAGTCGGGCAGCAGCACCGCCTTCTCCAGGTCCAGTCCCTCGGGGACTGCCTCGCCGAACAGGCATGCCAGCCCCGGCTCCAGCTCGACCACCGTCAGCTGCGCTTGCTCGTTCATCTGACCCCCCTTTGACTCCCGTGCTCGGAATCATGGCACGGCCCCCTGACAAGTTTGGGCGGCGGCAGGCCGCACGGGCGACGGTCAGCTGCGAAGCTGCTCGCATGGCAGGCAAGGAACAGCTCAGGCCTTGGATCGTCGAGGCCCTGGAGGCGTACGGCGGCTCCGCTCATCTGGTCAAGATCTGCGAGCACGTCTGGCGCAACCACGAGCAGGAGCTGCGAGCCTCGGGTGACCTGTTCTTCACGTGGCAGTACGACATCCGGTGGGTTGCCCAGACGCTTCGAGACGAAGGCACCCTGGCCAAGGTGGCCGGTAGCAGGGCTGGGATCTGGACCCTCGACGCCTAGGGTCGGGCTGGGTCCTGAGCCGGGCACGCCCGCAGATGAGAGACCTCTCATCAAACGCGGGCGGCTTCTTGCCAGGGAGATCAGCATCGCCACCAGCGCAGCGGAAGCCCACTAGTCTGACGCCGCCCCCACGGAAGGCTGCTCGTGACCTCGACGTTGAATGTCGCTCCCGGCTCGGTCGTCGTCGTCCGCGACGAGGAGTGGCTGGTCACCTCGGTCGAGCAGGCCTCTGACGGCCAGCTGGTGCGCGTGCAGGGTCTCACTGAGCTCGTACGCAACACGTCGGCCAGCTTCTACGAGGCCCTCGACACCATCACCTCGCTCGATCCGCGGGACGCCGAGCTGGTCGCCGATGGGTCGCCCGGCTACCGCATGGCTCGCCTGTGGCTGGAGGCCACGCTCCGCAAGTCACCCGTACCCCTCACCGAGCCTCATCTCACCGTCGCCCCTCAGGCGCTGGCTGACTCGCTGGACTACCAGCACGACGCCGTACGGACCGCCCTCGACCCCGACAACCTCCGGCCCCGGATCCTCCTTGCCGACGCGGTGGGCCTCGGCAAGACGCTGGAGATCGGGATGATCCTGGCCGAGCTGATCCGCCGCGGCCGAGGTGATCGCATCCTCATCGTGTGCCCTCGTCACGTGCTGGAGCAGATGCAGAACGAGATGTGGTCGCGATTCGCGATCCCGTTCGTGCGGCTCGACTCTCAGGGCGTGCAGCGCGTCAAGCAGAAGATCCCGGCGACGAGGAACCCCTTCACGTACTTCAAGAAGGTCATCGTCTCGATGGACACCCTCAAGCAGGACCGGTTCCAGCGCGACCTCCGCCAGCACCGGTGGGACGCCGTCGTGATCGACGAGTCTCACAACGTCACCAACGTCTCGACGCAGAACAACCGCCTCGCCCGCACGTTGGCCGCGTCCACGGACGCCCTGATCCTGGCGTCCGCCACGCCCCACAACGGGAAGAAGGAGTCGTTCGCCGAGCTCGTGCGGCTCCTGGAGCCGACCGCCGTCACCCCCGAGGGCGAGCTCGACGAGGACATGCTCAAGCGACTCGTCGTACGCCGGCACCGCCACTCGCCCGAGGTTGCGCGTGTGGTCGGCAGCGACTGGGCCGAGCGCAAGGACCCTGTCCACCGGCTGGTCAGCCCCTCGTTCGAAGAGGACGCCGTCGCCACTGAGCTGGCCGAGGTCTGGCTGCACCCAGAGAGTCGCCGTTCTCCCTACTCCGGCCAGGGTTCGCTCTTCGGCTGGACCCTCGCCAAGGCCTTCCTGTCCTCACCGGCTGCGCTCGCCGACACCCTGTCGAACCGCCTGGCCAAGCTGACCGGCAGCGACGCCGCGGTGGTCGCCGAACGAACCGCACTGAACCGTCTGCAGGTGCTCAACGACGCCTGCCAGACCTCGTCCTCCAAGTACGACGCCCTGCTTGCCCAGCTTCGCGCGCTCGACGTGACGAGCACCAACCGGGCGGTCGTCTTCGCAGAGCGCGTGCCGACCCTCCACTGGCTGCAGCAGCGCCTCACCAAGGACCTCCGGCTCTCGGCGACGGCGGTCGAAGTCCTGCACGGCGGCCTCAGCGACGTCGAGCAGGGGGAGATCGTCGAGAGCTTCAAGCAGACCAGCAGCCCGATCCGGGTGCTGGTCACCGGCGACGTCGCCAGCGAGGGAGTGAACCTCCACCGGCAGTGCCACGAGCTGATCCACTTCGACATCCCGTGGTCGCTCATCCGCATCGAGCAGCGCAACGGACGCATCGACCGGTATGGGCAGAAGCAGCCGCCGCAGATCAGCACGCTCCTGCTGACCCCCACCCATCCTCAGTTCTCTGGAGACGTACGGGTGCTCACCCGCCTGCTCGAGAAGGAGCAGCAGGCCCACCTCGCGCTCGGTGACGCGGCGAGCCTCATGGGCAGCTACTCCATCGAGGCCGAGGAAGAGGCCATCAAGAAGGTGCTCGCCGGGCAGGCGGATCTCGACGACGTCGTCGCTGATGTCGAGCAGGTCAAGGACGGTGGCGGGATTGCCGCCCTCATGGCCAGGCTGGCGGCGGCGCGAGACGCCGGCCCCCGACAGCCGGAGCAGGTCACGACCGCCGACTCGCTCTACGCGGGCGACATCGACTTCCTCCGCGAGGCGCTCGCCGCCCACTTCGCACAACCGGAGGAGGCGCCGGGCGAACGGGGAGCAGGAGGCGTCTCCTGGCGCGAGATCCCGGCCGAGCAGATCGCCACCCTGCAGCCGCCCAAGGACCTGCAGCAGCGGCTGGAAGCACTGCCGCAGGGGTATCTCGAGGACCGGCGGGTCCGCAGCGAGCTCAAGCTGGCCACGGCCCCGGTCGCCGGGAAGCGGCTGCTCGAGGCCGCGCTGTCCGACGACTCCGACTCGTCCTGGCCGGAGGCCCACTACCTCGGCCCGCTCCACCCGGTGCTCGACTGGGCGGCAGACCGGGCGCTGTCGTCGCTGCGTCGAAACACGATCTTCGCGGTGCGTGGGCCGGTGGAGGATCCCACGATGCTGCTCACCGGCAGCCTCACCAACCATCGCGGTCAGGTGGTCGCCGCGAGCTGGATCACCGTTGCCTTCCCCAACCCGAGCAACCCCGGCTTCTGCATCGCAGCGCTGGCCGCCTCGGCGCCCGAGATGCTCGCAACCGTCGGCTTCGGCCGTGACGCCATCAACCCCGGGCCGGTCGCCGGCGCGGGAGACCTGCAGCCCCTGGTGCCTGCCGCCGTCGACCGGGCAGGGGAGGAGATGCGAGCTGCCTTCGCGGCCGCCACCCAGGCCACGGAAGCGCGGATCGCGCGCTGGAACCAACGCACCATTCGCTGGCAGCACGATGCCGATGCCCTGATCCAGCGCTCCGAGATCAAGGAACGGCGCCTCTCCGTCGCTGAGGAGACCGACCTCATCAAGGCCATGTCCCCGGCTCGTACGCTCGTGCGCCCGCTCCTCCTCGTCCTGCCTGCCGACCATCCCGTGGAGGTGACCCATGGCCGTCTCTGATGCGATCGTCGTGGTCGAAGACTGGATCAGCGAGCACTACTTCACGACCGACGCCACGAAGCAGTCGTTCGCCGCGAAGGTTCTCGAGCGCCGGAAGTCCTGGGACCAGGCCGAGCACGCCACCTCACGCTCCCGGTTCACCAGCGCTCACGGCGATCTCGCCGCCCGTCTCGCGGCCCTGTACGACGCCGCGACCGCCACGCGACCCTCACCGGCGGCCCCGAGAGTCGACGTCGACCAGTCGCGCGAGACGTACGACCTGGTCCTCGACGTGCTCGGCTACTCCACCGGCGAGCTGACGATCACCCGACAGGGGCCGCTCCGACTGGTGGCGACGCCGGGTCTGACCGCCAGCCCCGGACTGGCCATCATCGAAGCGGCTCCCGTGGAGACCCTGGACGACCTCATGGTCAAGGACGCTCCCACGCTCCTGGAGCCGTACCAGCTCGATGACGAGCCCCCCGTCATGAGCGTCTCTCGTCTGCTGTCGTCGCTGCTCGTGAGCGCCGACGGGCCGGACTTCGCCCTCGTGCTGGCGGGCCGCTGGCTGGTCGTCGCCGAGGCCGGGCGCTGGCCGGAGGGCCGGTACTTGGGGATCGATCTGCAGACCGTCTGTGACCGGTTCGACACGCGCCGCGGGGGAGAGGTGGACACCGCTCTCACCTGTGTCGACGCCGAGTCGCTCGCGCCCGACGCCGAGGGCAACGTCTGGTGGCGTGGCGTGCTCGAGGACTCCGTGAAGCACACGGTCGGGGTGAGCAAGGACCTGCGCGAGGGCGTACGACACTCGATCGAGATCATCGCCAACGAGGTGGTCGCCCGCCGTGCAGCCCGAGGGCTCGACCCGCTGCCTCCGGAGAAGGCTCAGCCGCTGGCGCAGCAGGCGCTGCGCTACCTCTACCGGATCCTGTTCCTGCTCTACGCCGAGGCCTCGCCCGAGCTCGCGGTGGTGCCGGCGGGGGACCCTGAGTACGGCAACGGGTACTCCCTCGACCGGCTGCGGGAGCTGATCCAGGTGCCGCTCACCAGCGCTGCGGCTCAGGACGGCACCCACCTCTACGAGTCCCTGGGAGCGCTGTTCCGGCTCGTCGACCGCGGCCACCATCCTCCCGACAGCGCCACGGGTGACGCCGGCCTCACGTTCCAGGCACTGCGGGCCGACCTGTTCCTGCCCAAGGCCGTCGCGCTGATCGACGAGGTCGGGCTCGGCAACGCCACGATGCAGGACGTGCTGACGCGGCTGTTGCTCAGCAAGGAGTCCCGAGGGCGTGACCGCGGGTTCATCTCCTACGTCGAGCTGGGCATCAACCAGCTGGGCGCGGTGTACGAGGGCCTGATGAGCTACACCGGCTTCTTCGCGACGACCGACCTGTACGAGGTCGCGCGCGACGGGAACTCCGAGAAGGGGTCCTGGGTGGTGCCGGTCGAAAGAGCCATGGGCATCGCCCAGAAGGACTTCGTCCGGCGCACCAACCCCGACACCGGTGAGAAGGAGCCGGTCATCCATCGACGAGGGAGCTTCGTCTTCCGGCTCAGCGGTCGGCAGCGCCAGCAGTCGGCGTCGTACTACACGCCCGAGGTGCTCACGAAGTTCACCGTCGGGCAGGCACTGGAAGAGCTGCTCGACCAGGACGGCACGACCACGCCGGCCGACGAGATCCTCACCTACACGATCTGCGAGCCCGCACTGGGATCGGGTGCGTTCGCCATCGAGGCCGTCCGTCAGCTCGCCGCGGAGTACCTGAAGCGCAAGCAGCTCGAGACCGGGCAGACCATCGACCCGGACGAGTACCCGGTCGAGCTGCAGCGGGTGAAGGCGTCCATCGCGCTGCACCAGGTGTACGGGGTGGACCTCAACGCCCTCGCCGTGGAGTTCGCCGAGATCACCCTGTGGTTGGACACCATGTCGGCGGGTCTGCAGGCACCCTGGTTCGGGCTCCATGTGCGCCGGGGCAACTCCCTCATCGGGGCGCGGCGAGCGGTGTACACGGAGGCCCAGGTCAAGTCGAAGGAGTGGCTGACGCGTCCGCCCGCGGACGTTCCGCTCACCGACCTAGCCAAGCGTGTCGACCAGGACCTGGTCACGCCGACGCAGGCTCAGGGGCGCATCCCGCACTGGCTCTTGCCGGCCGCTGGCTGGGGTGCCACTGCCGACTCCAAGGAGGCCAAGGAGCTGGCACCCGAGCGCGTGGCGGCTGTGAAGGCCTGGCGACGTGGTGTGCAGGGCAAGCCCAGCCTGGCGCAGGTCAGGGCGTTGGGTGAGCTCGGTCACCAGGCCGAGGAGCTGTGGACCATGGCCTACCGGCGGCTGCTCGTCGCCGAGCAGCAGTCACGGCGGCCGATCCCGGTCTGGGGCCAGGAGCCGACCACCGTAGATGCCGTGGTGACGCGCGAGCAGATCGAGGAGTCCCTCGCCGATCCGAACGGGGCGTACCAGCGCCTCCGCCGGGTGATGGACGCCTGGTGCGCTCTCTGGTTCTGGCCACTCACCGGTGAGGTGGTCGCACCCCCGTCGGTGGACCAGTGGCTTGCCGCCTGCCGTGACCTGCTCGGTCAGCAGGTGCCGGCCAGCGGCCGGAAGGCGATCCGGGGCTCGGACCAGCAGCAGCTCGGCGCCGCAGGTCTCTGGGAATCCCTGGCCGACCAGGAGGACCTGGCTCTCAAGGGCGCCAATGCCAAGCCGGTGGCCGAGGTGCTGGCTGCGCATTCCTGGCTCGGTGTCTGCGAGCGCGTGGCCCAGCAGCAGGGGTTCTTCCACTGGCAGCTGGACTTCGCTACCGTCTTCGCGCGGGGCGGGTTCGACCTGCAGCTCGGGAATCCGCCGTGGGTGCGTCCTCGGGGTGACGTCGACGCGCTGCTGGCCGAGGGGGACCCCTGGTGGCAACTGACCGACAAGCCGTCGGAGGAGCGCCGTGCTCAGATGCGGACTGCGACGCTCTTGCTGCCCGGAACGCGGCAGGTGGTGATCGAGGGAGTCAGTGATGTCGTCGGGCTAGCGGCCTTCGTGGGGTCGCCGGTCAACTACCCGGTGCTCCAGGGCCTGCAGCCTGACCTCTACCGGTGCTTCATGTCGCAGACCTGGGCGCACCAGTCCCCGCGCGGTATTGTCGGACTGATTCATCCAGAGTCGCATCTGACCGATGAGAAGGCAACGCTGCTGCGGGCCGCAACATATGAACATCTGTCGCGTCACTGGCAGTTCGTCAACGAGCTGCAACTCTTCGCAGAGATCCATAATCTCGTCAGCTACGGGGTGCACGTCTACTCAAGCAGCGGTTCGGAAATCGCGTTCCTGAATGCGGCGGCGCTCTATCATCCGGATACGGTTATTGGGTCTCTGCGCCACAGCGGCGAGGGCGATCCTCCCGGATTCAAGTTCGAGGGCCGTTGGGACGTGCGTCCTCATGCCCAACGGATCGAGCGTGTCACCGACGAAACGCTGAAGGTCTGGCGGGACATCCTCGATCCTGGGCTGGTCAATGAGCGTCACACGCGGATGCTGTACACGGTGAACCGTGAAGTCGCCGAGACCCTTCAAAGCCTCGCCAAGTCACCGCGACTCGGCACTCTGGGCCTGCGCTTCTCCGCTGGCTGGCACGAGAAGATGGATCGGACGAAGGGCTACTTCGAGCAGCGGTGGGGGGCTCCGTCATCCTGGCCTGACGTCATCCTCCAGGGAGTCCATCTCCACGTGGCGACGCCGATCTACAAGACGCCGAACCCCACCATGAAGCACAACCAGGACTGGTCAGCCACCGACTTCGAGACACTCGCACCGGATGCGATCCCGGTCACGGCGTACAAGCCAGCCAAGGACCGCACCACCTACGACGCCGCCTGCACCCACTGGGACGGCAAGCCCGCCCGCGACGAGTACCGAGTGGCGTGGCGCAGGATGGCCGCGAATACCGGAGAGCGAACTTTGATCGCGGCCGTCATCCCTCCCGGGGCTGCCCATGTTAATGCTGTTCTGGAAGCTGTAGTTCCGGGCGGACCGCGAGAATTGGCATTGGCGGCTGGCACCCTCTCAGCCCTGCTGAGTGACTTTGTCATCCGCGCAGTTCCCAAGGGGGACGTCTACCCGAGTGCGTTGGAGCGTCTCGCCTACCCCGGGTTGAGCCATCCGCTGGCAGATTCCCTGATCCTACGAACCTTGCGTCTAAATTGCCTTGCGTCGGTCTATGGGGATTTGTGGCGGGATTGCTGGTCGAGGAACTTTCATGCGGATTCGTGGACGATCGTTGATCGCACACACGTGACTCTCGGTGAAGTTGCTGAAGGCTGGGCTCCGAGTACCCCCTTGCGGCGCGCAGTTGACCGGCGTCAGGCTCTCGTAGAGATCGATGCCCTGGTGGCCCTGATGCTTGGCGTCACGGCTGATCAGCTCTGCACTGTCTACCGCACGCAGTTCGCGGTGCTCTACGACTACGACCACGATGAGTACACGTTCGACGCCAACGGGCGGATCGTGCCGAACCCGGTGCTGGTTTCGTACCGGAAGAAGGGGGAGCGCATCACGCAGTCCGAACGAACGCACACCAACCAGGCGGGCAACACGTACGTGTACGAGCTGCCGTTCCAGACGTACGACCGGGAGCACGACATGCGGGTCGCGTATGCGGAGTTCGAGCGCCGGCTGGCGGAGCGCACCTCGTGAGCGAGCTGCTGCCGACACAGCAGGCAGCCCGGTTACGGGCGGCGCTGCTGGACTACCTGACGACGACGTTCGCGCTCGCCGACGGAGATGCCCGACTGGCGCTGACCGAGTTCCTCGACGACCCCGTGGACGGGATCTTCAAGGGCCCGTACATCCGCACCCGGCTGCCGTTCGCGCCCGCCGGCGACGACTGGCGTCGACACCTCTCGTGGGCCCCGCCGGGGTTCTCGCCGTACGGGCACCAGGCCCAGGCGTTCGAGCGTCTCTCGTCGATGGGTGGCCGCCGCCCGCAGCCGACCCTTGTCACCACCGGCACGGGATCGGGCAAGACCGAGGCGTTCCTGGTCCCGATCCTCGACCACGTCCTCCGGGCCCGGCGTGAGGGCGTCACGGGCGTCAAGGCCCTGCTGCTCTACCCCATGAACGCGCTCGCCAACGACCAGGCCAAGCGCCTCACCCAGCTCATCACCGCGAGCCCCGACGACGGGACCGCCAACCCGCTGCAGGGGGTCACCGCCGCGCTCTACACGGGTGAGGCCGGGACCACCCGCACCACCGTCAGCGCGGCTGGGCTGATCACGAACCGGCAGATCATTCGCGACGACCCGCCCGACATCCTGCTCACCAACTACAAGATGCTCGACCAGCTGCTGCTCCGTCACGAGGACCAGCGGCTGTGGGAGCTCAGCGCCGACTCGCTGACGTACGTGGTGCTGGACGAGTTCCACACGTACGACGGGGCGCAGGGCACGGACGTCGCCATGCTGCTGCGACGCCTCGGGATCGCGCTGAAGTCCTACTGGCCCGCCCGGGGCAGCGACACCGACCACCACCACGCCGACGCCTGGGATCGGCCCCTCGGCAACGCCACCCCCGTCGGCACCTCAGCCACCCTGGGCGGGGCCGACGGCGACGCCACCGAGGTGATGGCCGCGTTCGCCAGTGAGATCTTCGGCGAGAGCTTCGACGCCTACAGCGTCGTCACCGAGTCGCGGGTCTCGCTGGACGACTGGTGCGGTCAGGCCGACCCGCGCCTGCGCGAGGGAGCCAGCCAGCAGGGCGTCAGCGACGACGTCGCCGCCGCCGTGGCCGACGCGATCCCGGACGACGCCTCCGGAGCGGAGATCACCAGAGCAGTCCTCGACGCGCTCTGGCCTGATGTCGCACGGACCGACCTTGACTCTCGCCAGCAGCTGGACCTGTTGCGCGCCCACCCCACCGTTCGGGAGCTGATCGCCGCGACTCAGCAGGCGACGCCCATCGGGGAGCTGGCGCAGAGGCTGGTGCCGGTCACCGGCAACGCAGCACCCGCACAGCGAGAGGGATTCGTTCAGCACCTGGTGGCCACCCTCAGCCACCTGCGCGCCGTCATCGGCCGCGACGCGGTGGGTGTCGAGGCGCATCTCTGGATCCGTGAGCTGAGCCGGGTCGACCGCGATGCCACCGGACGTGTCTCCCTCCGCTGGAGCGACGACGGCGTGCTCGGCCGCACCGACGAGGTGACCGCACCGGCCTTCCCAGCCGTGTTCTGCCGGCACTGCGGTCGCTCCGGCTGGGGCGTCGAGCTGGCCAGCACCGGCACCAGTCTCACCGGCGACGACCGCAGCATCCGCCGCAACCACGCCGCGAAGGAGGGGCGCTTCCGCGCGCTGATCGCCGCTCAGGACTCCGAGACGGGCATGGACGGAGCCCCACCGGCCGAGCACCTGCTGTGGTTCCACATCCAGCACCGCGAGCTCGGCAGCAGCCGCCCGGACCCCGACAGCGATGCCTTCCGCAACGGTCTCCTGATCCCCGTGCTCGGCCACACCGGCAAGGACGCAGACGACCTCTCCCGCGACGACACCTGCCCCCACTGCCAGCAGAAGGACGGCATCCGCTTCCTCGGCTCGGCCATCGCCACCCAGCTCTCGGTCTGCCTCTCCAGCCTCTTCGGCACCGTCGGCCTCGACGAGAACGAGAAGAAGGCCCTGGTCTTCACCGACTCGGTGCAGGACGCCGCCCACCGCGCCGGCTTCGTCACCGCTCGCTCGCACACCCTCACCCTGCGCGGCGCGCTCCGGCATGCCGTCACCGACCAACCGCTGTCGTTGGACGACCTGGTTCGGCAGACCTTGAGCGACGCCACCACCGCGACGCAGCGTTACCGGCTGCTCCCCCTCACCCTCGCCACGAACCCGGAGCTCCAGCCGTGGTGGTCGGGGTCCGGCAAGGATGCGTACGCGATGCGCCGGCTCGCCATGAGGGTGCAGAACCGCCTCGCCTTCGACGCCGCCATGGAGGTGGGTCTGATGTCGACGGTGGGCCGCACGTTGGAGCAGACCGGATCACTGGTCGTGGAAGTCGACGCGGGGCCGACGCCGGCGATGGCGACTCTGGCCCGGCAGGCCATCCGCCACGGCGACGAGCAGCAGGACTCGCTCGACGAGCTGGCCGAGGTCACGGACGAGCAGGCCATCCGGTGGGTACGCGGGATCCTGGAGCGGATGCGCACCCAAGGTGCGATCCACCACCCCTGGTTCGACCGCTACATCGCCGAGGGTGGCAGCCGCTGGCAGATCTGGGGTGGGCGCCCCTCCAAGCAGGACATGCCCGCGTTCCCCAGCGGTCGGGCGGCACCCGCGTTCCCGCGGATCGGGGGCGGCAAGAGCGCGGGATACGAGCATCTCGACCCGGTGGCGGAGGCCCGGTCCTGGTACGCACGGTGGACCAGCCGGGCCCTGGGGGTCAGCCCGCAGCACGGCGCCCGACTGGCCCGATCCCTGGTCATCCGGCTCGCCCAGGCCGAGCTCATCACCCAGCACACTGGGCCCGGCGAGATGGCCGTCTTCTCCCTGGCCCCCTCCCGCGTGCTCGTCCGCGCCGCGGACGACGAGGAGCTGGCCGCCGGGGCGTACCGGCTGGTGTGCCCCACCTGCCGCACCGAGAAGGCCGTGTCGCGGCTCACCGGCGAGCAGCTGGCCGACGGCCCGTGCCTCACCATGACCTGTGCAGGCACGCTGCACCGGCAGCCGGGGGACCCGCAGAACTTCTACCGACGCCTGTACGCCTCCGGCGACCTGCGTCGCGTCGTGGCCCGTGAGCACACCAGTCTGCTCGCTGACAAGGACCGGCTCGAGCGGGAGACGGCGTTCAAGGAGGGCTCGGCCGATCCGTCCGCTCCCAACGTGCTGGTCGCGACGCCGACGCTGGAGATGGGCATCGACATCGGTGACCTCTCCACGGTGTTCCTGGCGTCGCTGCCGCGCAGCGTGGCGTCCTACCTGCAGCGTGTCGGTCGGGCCGGTCGTCGCACCGGCAACGCGCTCGACGTCGCCTTCGTGCGAGGTCGGGGCGAGCACCTGCCGCGGCTCGGCGACCCAGGGTCGGTCATCAACGGCACCGTACGGCCGCCGGCGACCTACCTGTCGGCGGAGGAGATCCTCAAGCGCCAGTACCTGGCGCACCTCGTCGACGCGTTCGCGCGGGACCACGTCGACGGCCATCACCCCCAGCGGGCGGGCGGGGCCATCGGCAGCAGCGAGCCGGGAACGTTCCTGGGCGACCTCATCGCGGCGGCCGAGGACGACGCGGCAGCACAGCTCGACCGCTTCCTGGACACGTTCGACGACCTGCGCCCGGAGACCGTGGCCGAGCTGCGCGAATGGGCGACACCGGCTTCCTGGCCGAGCAGCAGCGGGCTCGCGGCGACCGTGCACACGGCGGCGCACGCGTGGCGCAAGCGTCGGGAGGACCTGCAGCACCGGCTCGACGAGATCGACGCCGCCCTACCGGACCTGCGGGCGCGGCAGGAAGTCCCGTCCGCCTCGGACGACGACAAGCGCGCGGTGAGGGTGGCCGAGGCGAGCCGCAAGCTGGTGGCCTACCAGCTGGCCGAGGGCGACAGGGAGTACTGGATCGGCACGCTCGAGAGCTACGGGCTGCTGCCGAACTACACGCTGCTCGGCGACTCCGTAACGCTCGACGTGGCGTTGAGCTGGATCAACCCGGAGAACGGGGACTACGAGTCGGAGTCCGGGTCGTTCGACCGGGGCTCGGAGGCTGCGCTGCGCGAGTTCGCCCCTGGCGCGACGTTCTACGTCAACGGCCTGCAGATCCCCATCAGCAGCGTCGACCTCGGCCACGGGCGGGATGCGGTGCGGGAGTGGGCGCTGTGCGGCGAGTGCGGATACGCCGTCGACGTGCACGCCTCCGGTATCGCCGCCCACGTGCCGCCCTGCCCCCGGTGTGGGAGCACGGGGATCCAGGACACGCGCCAGCGCCTGAACGTGGTGGAGCTGCGGCACGTCTCGGCCAGCGTGAGCCGCGACGACGCACGCATCGACGACAGCGACGACAACCGCAAGGACATGAGCTTCCGCATCGTCACGGCAGCAGACATCGACCCGCAGCACGCGATCGCGCCGTGGTTCGCCGGAGACTCCGGGTTCGGTGCCACCTACCTGCGCCGGCTGAGCATCCGGTGGCTGAACCTGGGGCGGCGTACCGCGCACGCCACCAGCCTCGACGTGGCGGGCCAGACGGTGCCGTCCCCGTTGTTCCGGGTGTGCGAGAGCTGCGGCCAGGTCGACCAGACCAGCCATGCGAACTCGCGCGACGAGCACAAACCGTGGTGCCCGCACCGTCGGAGCGCGGAGGAGCACACGGTCAGCGTGGCCCTGATGCGCCAGCTGACGACGCAGGGTGTCGTGCTGCGACTGCCGTGGACGGTCACGACCGGCGACTCCTTGGCCGTGCCGAGCCTCACGGCGGCCCTGCTGGTGGGGCTCCGGGAGCGGTTCGGCGGCTCGCCCGACCACCTCGGCGTGGCCAGTGTCACCCTGCCCGACGGCAACGGGCGAGCGGTGCCGGCCCTGCTGCTGCACGACCGGGTCCCCGGCGGGACGGGCTACCTGGCCGACCTGGCCCGCCCGGAGAACGTGTGGCGGGTGCTCCGGAGCGCCTGGCAGATCGTCCACGACTGCCCGTGCGAGGGGGAGGGGCGTCTGGCGTGCCATCGTTGCCTGCTCCCGTACGCGGGCGGCAACCTCGACCTGGTGTCGCGTGCGAACGCGGAGCAGCACCTGACGGAGATCCTGGGCGCCACCGGTGGCGGAGTGCCGGAGGAGATGGGATGGGCGGTCACCGAGGTCGCTCCTGCCGTCGACCCGAGCGACGAGTCGCACCTGGAGAAGCGGTTCAGGGCGCTGTTCAAGACCCTGGCCCAGGGGCTCGGCTACACGGTGAGCGACATCGCCAGCGTGGGTGGCAACATCGTGTCGGCCCGGCTGGGTGGCGTGGAGTGGCGTCTTCGGCCACAGGTCGACCTGCCGGGGTGCCGCCCTGACTTCGTGCTGTCCACCCCCGGCCGCGCCGACGTGGCGGTCTTCACGGACGGTTTCGCGTACCACGCCACGCTGGCCCACAACCGGGTCGGAGACGACGCGACCAAGCGGTCCGCGCTGATCGACCAGGCCTACCAGGTGCTGGCGGTGACCGCCGAGGACTGCCTGCTCGAGGAGCAGGGTGGCAACCCGGCGACGCCGAAGTGGTGGAACGAGAACGTCTCGTCGCAGCTGATGCAGGGTTTTGCTTACAACAGAGACGCGGTCGCGGGCGCCCTGGGCGGGCCCTTCGCGTGGCTGCGGGCCTGGCTGCAGGGAGCGGATCCCGCTGGGATTGGGAAGTTCGCCGATGCGGTGCCCCTCATGGTGGGGGTCTTCGCCGGTGCGGCCCGGCCGATCTCGGACGACGCGCCGCTGCCGTCGTTGGCCGCGAGGCTGCTGGATGACGCCAACCTGGCGTTGCCCCCGGGGGACGGCAGTGCCTGGTGGTGGAGGCACGGAGAGGTCGGCGTGCTGGTCAGGTCTCGGGCCCAGACCGATGTGGATATCGCTGTGGTGCTGGACGACCGGGCGTTCGCGATGGCGGGCCCGGGCTACCGGGAGAGCTGGCGTGCGTGGTTGTCGTGGACGACCTTGCTGCAAGGGCGCCGGCCCGAGCTGGTGACCAGCCTCACGACGTACTCGGTCGCGGTGGCCGCCCCGGCCCTGACGGCGCCGGTGCTGGAGCAGAGACTGGTCGGTGCCTGGGGAGGGTTCGCCAAAGGACTGCCGCCCGCAGCGTCCGCCCTGCTGGCCGAGCTGGCGGAGCGGGGCGTACGCGTGCCCGACGGCGAGGCCGGAGACGAGATCGGGGCCGAGCAGATCCCGGTGGACCTGCACTGGGAGCACGAACGAATCGCCGTGCTGTGGGAACCGACCGACGAGGACGTCGCCGACCTCGCGGCTGAGGGATGGAGGGTGGTCGCGGCGGACGCCGACGCGATCGTCGCCGCGTTGAAGGAGGCCGTGAGTGGGTAAGTCGTTGCTCGTGATGTCGAGCTACAACAAGATCGACGGGTCGCTCAAGCAGAAGGCGTACACGTTCTTCGAGAAGCTGACCGAGGACGACAGCCTGCCCGGCCTGCACGTCGAACCGGTGAAGAACAGTGCGGACCCGCGGGTACGCACCGGGCGGGTCGACGAGCAGTACCGGGCCGTACTGTTCCGGCTCGAGAGTGGCGACCTCCCGACGTACGTCGTCTACGGGATCTGGAACCACGACGACGCGTACGTAAAGGCGTCGTCGGTGACGATCGACCGGAACCCTGTCAACGGGATCGTCGAGATCAAGGTCGTCGAGGGTGACACCGCCACGGCACCCACGAGCGCGGCGGTCGCTCCGGCCGTGCCCCCCGAGGTCGAGGCCTCGGCCACGGTCCCCGAACCGGTCCTGCGGATCAGCGCAGACGAGCTCGTGACCCGCCTGGGGATGTCGGCGGACGTGGCGCGACGAGCGGTGGCGTTCACCGATGAGGACGAGCTGGGTGCGTACCTGGAGAGCGTTCAGGGCTGGGAGTCGGACGCGTTGCTGAGCCTCTGGATGGGCAGCTCCGTCGAGCAGGTGCTCAGCACGCTGGTCTCGACGGGCGTCGAGGACGAGACGGTCGCACAGGTCGAGACGACGGGGCCTGAGGGGCCTGCCAGCGATACGGCGATCCTGAAGTCCTTGACCACGCCGTCGAGCCGCATGTACTTCGCGCCGATCGATGGTGCGGAGGAGCTGCGCCGCGTCATCGAGAGCCAGGACTTCGGCGCCTGGCGTGTCTTCCTGCACCCGGAGCAGCGGCGCTGGGCGGAGGGTTCCTGGGGCGGGCCGTTCCGGCTGGCCGGCGGCGCCGGCACCGGGAAGACGGTGGTCGTGCTGCACCGGGCCAAGCAGCTGTCTGATCGCCACCCCGGGGCCCGGGTGCTGGTCACCACGTACACCAAGAACCTCGCTGCCGACCTCCTGACGAACCTCCGCCGCCTTGATCCCTCCCTGCCGGTGGCGCCTGCGGTGGGGGCGCCGGGGGTGTACGTCAGCGGCATCGATGCCACCGCGTCAGCCGTGCTGCGCCTGGCGGGTGCCGAGGTCTCCGAGTCGGTGGCGGCGGTGCTCGGCGCGGGACGCACGGACATCGCCGCGCGACCGCCTGGCGATCGGTGGAACAACGCCGTGCAGGCCGCGGGGGCGGATCTGCCGGACTCCCTGCGGAGCCCCACGTTCATCCAGGACGAGTACGAGCTGGTGATCCTGCCGAACCGGATCGTGGACGAGACGACGTACCTCAAGGCGCGACGACCAGGGCGGGGCGTCCGGCTCTCGCGAGCGGACCGGTCGGCTGTCTGGGCGGTCGTGGAGGCGTACCGGAACCAGGCACGCGCCGACGGCCAGATCGACTTCGCCGAAGCGGCGATGATCGCCGCCACCTACCTAGAGCAGCGCCAGCTGCATCTTGCAGACCATGTGCTGGTGGACGAGGGGCAGGACCTGTCACCGGCTCACTGGACGCTGGTGCGAGCGCTGGTCACCGATGGGCGCGACGACATCTTCATCGCGGAGGACTCGCATCAGCGGATCTACGGGCATCGTCTGACGCTGTCGAGGTTCGGGATCAACACCCGCGGGCGGTCGCGTCGCCTGACGCTGAACTACCGGACGACGAGAGAGAACCTCGCCTGGGCGGTCAAGGTGCTGGAGGGTGGTTCGTACAGCGACCTCGACGAGGGTGACGAGACGACCGCCGGCTACCGCTCCGCCCGTAGCGGAGGACACCCGCTGGTGGAGGAGTGCGAATCGTTGAACGACGAACTCTCTCGTGCGGCCGAGATCATCACGGGATGGCTCGACGAGGGTGACGTGGCGGAGACCATCGCCGTGCTGGTACGCGACCATCGGAACCGCGATCTGGTGGTGAACGGGCTTCATGAGCGAGGAGTTCGCGTCCGGGCGATCGACGGCGACACGGTCAGGGCGGGCCAGCCGGTCGTGGCCACCATGCACCGGGCCAAGGGCATGGAGTTCGCCCGCGTGCTGCTGTTCGAGGTCTCGGCGAAGTCGATCCCCATGGGGCTGCGCAACTACGCCTTCGATGAGGCGGAGGCGGCGGACGCCCTGCTGCGGGAGCGGTCGCTCCTGTACGTCGCCGCCAGCCGAGCCCGGGACACGCTGGTGGTCCTGTGGAGCGGCAAGAGAAGCCCGCTGCTGGGTCAGTGAGAGGAGACCGACGACGGTGAGGCGAAAGAGACCAACCGCGAGGGAGTCCTCGAAGGAAAGAAGCAGCACCAGCTCGTTGATCAGATGGGGATCGAGACGGATGCGGTCGAACAGAGATCGGGTGGCCAGGAGTCCGCATAGGGACCAGGGGGTCGTCGTCGACCACGAAGACTCGCGCGGAGGGATCGGCCCAGTTGCTCACACCGGGGTGTGGGTGGCGTCGAACTTGTCGGCGACTCGGTCACGCTGGCAGGACCCCATCACGGCCCGGTTGTCGGCCGTCTCACTCGTTGCCGCCGAGCAGCGGGCAGTTCCTGTTGCCCACGGGCGCGGCGACGCCTTGTTGTAGACCCGTGCTCAGAAGGCCGTCCCGTGCTTCGAGCACGCCGTCGGTCGTGCCGTCCCAGCTGTACGACGCCGTGGTCGTCGTCGACGACGCGACACCGGTGACGATGCTATGACCCGCCCGGGCGAACGACCGGCCAGAACCCCGGCCGCCCGATAGGGTCCGCCGGACGACCGCGACCGAAAGGCCACCCCATGCTCCAGGTCCGTCCATCCCTCTCCGCAGCTCTGCTCCCGCTCGTGCTCCTCGGCGCTTGCAGCTCCTCGCCCACCGCGAAGGTGCAGCTCTCAGGTACCCCCGTGGACGCGGCCAGCGGTGACTGGACGGCCACCTGCACGAAGCCGTCCGGGTCGGTCAACAGCTACGGGATCATGGCCGACGATAAGGGCAGGTCGGCGACCCTGCACGTCAGCATCTCCGCTGACGAGAAGAAGGTGACCGCGGTCATCCTGTCGCCCGCCGGCGGGGAGGACGTGTTCGGCACGCAGCAGGCGACCATCACGAAGAACGGCAGCACGTACGTCATCGAGTCCCCGCTCGTGAAGCTGCCTGCTCAGGCCGCCGCCGGCAAGGTGCACGTGGAGGTGACCTGCTGACCTGACGTCGTCCGGTCAACACGCCCACCACCGGGTGATCGCGCCGTGCCCGACCGGTCGTCACGTCGCCCGTCAGACGTACGATGAAGGAAAGCCCACCGCAGTCAAGGAGTGCACCCATGTCTGACCCGAAGAAGATCCTGATCCTCTCCACCGACTTCGGCACCGAGCACGACGAGCTGGCGGTGCCGCGCGAGCGCCTGACCGAGCTCGGCCACGACGTCACCGTCGCCACGCCGGGCGGCAAGCCGGTGCAGACGGTTACCGACGACAAGGAGTGGTCCGAGGTCATCCAGGCCGACGCAGACTCGGCCTCGGTCGAGGGCCCGTACGACGTCATCGTGCTCCCCGGCGGCACCGTGAACGCCGATACCGGCCGGCTCGAGGACGACTTCCGTACGCTCGTCAAGGACCAGGCCGCCGCCGGCCGGCCGATCGCGGCCATCTGCCACGCCCCATGGATCCTGATCGAGGCCGGTCTGGTCGACGGCAAGACGATGACCTCGTACAAGTCGCTGAAGACCGACCTCACGAACGCCGGTGCTACCTGGCAGGACCAGTCCCTGGTGCGCTGCGAGGCGCAGGGCTGGACGCTGCTGACCTCCCGCGACCCCGGCGACCTCGACGACTTCGTCAAGGCCATCGACGAGGTCTGAGCCCAGACGTACCAGCGGCGGTGAGGCGGGGGACGGCCCCGCCTCACCGCTTCGTGCGTCCGGCCCGCGACCGGCGGTCTCGTGGTGGAATGAAGCCCACCTGACGAAGGAGACACCCATGGCCGAGCCCAGGACGTTCACCGTCGAGGACCTGCGCGTCGAGGTGCACGAGACCAACGACGACCTCGGCGCCGCAGCCGCAGCCCGAGCGGCCGAGATCATCAACGCGGCCATCGCAGCCACCGGCCACGCCCGGGTCATCCTCGCCACCGGCAACTCTCAGTACACGTTCGTCGAGCACCTCGCCTCGCACGACGTGGACTGGAGCAAGGTCACTGGCTTCCACATGGACGAGTACGTCGGCATCAGCGCCGACCATCCCGCCTCCTTCCGCCGCTGGATGAAGGAGCGCGTGGAGCAGCGCCTCGGTGTACGGATGAACTACATCGAGGGCGACGCCGAGGACCCGGAGGCCGAGTGCCGGCGCTACGAGCAGCTGCTGCGCATCGCCCCCATCGACCTCACCTGCATGGGGATCGGCGAGAACGGGCACCTCGCCTTCAACGAGCCGGGGGAGGCCGACTTCCACACCGAGCGGGCGGTGCAGGTGATCCGGCTCACCGACGAGTCCGTCGCCCAGCAGGTCGGCGAGGGCCACTTCGACACCCCCGACGACGTGCCGCGCGAGGCCATCTCGGTGACCATCCCCGCGCTGCTCGGCGCCGCCAAGGTCGTCGTCAGCGTCCCGGAGGCGCGCAAGGCCGATGCCGTACGCGCCGCGCTGCTCGACCCCGTCTCCACCGACCTCCCCGCGACGGCGCTGCGGGCGTGCTCGCACGCCGTGCTCTACCTCGACGCCGAGTCGGCCTCCGCGGTGGCTGATCTGGGCTGACGCGTACGGGTCGTGGTGGGCGACGGCTCGCCTCGCTTCGCTCGCCGAGCCGTGGTCTCGACGCGGACCCGCTTCGTCCCTCAGCGGGTCCTTGCTCGACCAGCGGATGGAGCTGCGTCGCGGGTTGTGGTCTCGACGCAGATCCACTGGTCCCTCAGCTGGTGCGTGCTCGACCCTCGTTCACTTCAGCATCCCCTTCATCTCCGCGATCATCTTGTCGGCGGCGCCGGCGGGCTGCTGCCGGCCGAAGGCGACGTCGTCGCAGTAGCGGCCGAGCACGTTCGGGAAGGTCGCGGCACCGACGAGCGGGATCTGCGGCGCCTTGCCGAGCTCGCCCTGGATCGAGGTCAGGAACGCCGAGGCCTTGCGGTCCGACGGGTTGAGCTTGTCCTGCACACCGGCGAGCACGTCGCTGTTCGGCGGCAGCCCGCGCTCGGCCAGCTGGATCTTGTTGGCCTCCAGGTCGTTGACGAGGAACGACACCAGCTTGGCCGCCGCCGCCTGGTGCTTGCTCTTGGACGAGATCGACCACAGCATGGCCGCGCTCACCCAGGCCTGCTTGTCGTTCACCGGCCCCCTCAGCGACGGCCCGCGCAGAATCTTGCAGTCCTGCTTGGTGTACGCATCGAGAGCCACCACCTGGTTGGAGTTGTAGAGCCCCATCGCCGCCCGTCCGGTCGCGAGCAGCTGCTGCTCCAACGGCTTGGTGCTCTCCTCGCTGCTGATCTGCGGCGTCGGGATCGCGCCCGCCTTGATGTAGCTCTGCATCATCTCGAACCACGGCACCACGTCCGTGGAGTCGAACCCCAGGCCGGTGTCGGTGTAGTACGCCTTGCCGCGCTGCCGCAGCCAGGCGTTGAACATGGTGTCCACCGACGACCAGAAGGTGTTCGACCCGTACGTCCCGGCGGGCGACGATTTCGTCACCGCCGCTGCGACGTCGCGGTAGGTCTCCCAGGTCCACGTCTTGTCGTCCGGCATCGGCACCCCGGCCTTCTGGAACACCTGCGGGTTCGCGATGATGATCTGCGCGTTGATGCCGGCGTTGACGGCCACCAGCTTGTCCTTGACGATCCCCGGGTCCAGCGACCCCGGCGAGAACCTGTCCACCGGCACCCCCGCTGCGCGCAGGTCGATGAGCGCGTTGCGCCCCGCGTACTCGCGGACGTAGTTGATCGACATCTGGAACACGTCGGGTGCGTCGTTGCCGGCGATCTGGGTGGCGAGCTTGTCCCAGTACGACGCCCACTCGCCGGGCTCCGTCTTCACGGTGATGCCCGGGTTCGCCTTCATGAACGCCTCGACCATGGCGTTGGTGTTCTTGTTGCGGGTTTCGTTGCCCCACCAGGCCAGACGCAACGTCACCGGCCCGGTGTCGCTCGCCGCCGGCGCGGTCGTGGTGGTGGTCTTCGAGCACCCGGTGGCCGTCAGCGCGGCCCCCGCCCCGATGCCCAGGGCCGTACGCCTCGTGAGTGCCATCTTCGCTCCCTTGCGACATGGCTGCCGCACTGCAGCCTCCAGGGGGATCGTGACAACCCGTTGCCGCGGTGTACACGGGTGACGCCTTGCCGTGGCGCGCCCTCGGGGCGGCGACGCGGCCACGGGACGGCGTCACCGTCGCCGCGGCGGCCGTGAAAGAGTGACGCCATGAGGGTCGCGATCACGGGCAGCACGGGGCTGATCGGCTCGGCCCTGGTGCAGGCGCTGCGCTGGCGGGGCGACGAGGTGCTGCGGCTCACGCGCCGTGCGGCCGCCGGGCCCGACGAACGCCAGTGGTGGCCCGACCAGGGCCGCATCGACGGGCCCGGCCTGGCCGACGTCGACGCCGTGGTCAACCTGGCCGGCGAACCACTCACCGGACGCTGGACCGACAAGCGCAAGAGCGAGATCCTCTCCTCCCGGGTCGACGCAACCCGTACGGTCGTCGCCGCCCTCACCCCCGACGGCCGTTGCCAGCGGCTGCTGAACGGCTCCGCGATCGGCTACTACGGCGACGCCGGCGACACCGAGCTCGACGAGGACTCGCCCCGCGGCACCGGGTTCCTCGCCGACGTGGTGGTCCGGTGGGAGGAAGCAGCGGCCGGGGCGCCGGTGTCGACAGCCCTGCTGCGTACGGGTCTGGTGATGACGCCTCGCGGGGGCTTCCTCGGCCAGATCCTGGGGCTCTTCCAGCTCGGGCTCGGCGGCCGGATGGGCGACGGTTCGCAGTGGCAGGCGTGGATCTCCCTCGACGACCAGGTGGCGGCGATGATCCACCTGCTCACCTCGCCCGTGGAGGGCCCCGTCAACCTCACGGCCCCGCAGCCGGTCACCAACAAGCGGCTCACGGCGGCGCTCGGCCAGGCGCTGCGCCGGCCCACGGTGCTGCCGCTGCCGGTCCCGGCCGTACGCATCGTGATGGGCGACGAGATGGTCGACCAGACGATGCTGGCGAGTCAGCGGGTGCTGCCACGCCGTCTGCTCGCTGACCACTTCTCCTTCCTGGACATGGAGATCGAGCCCGCGCTCGACCGGCTCCTCGCGAACGAGTGAGCAGGGTCGGCGCCGGCGCGCTGCTCGGGTTCCTCGCGTCGGTTGCGCTGGCGATCTCGGCGCAGGCGCTGGGGGCGTACGGCTTCGGCACCACCGTGGCTGACTCGACGTTCGGCATCCGCTGGCTGGGGCGTGCTCTGGGGCTGGCGGGGCTGGCCGGGCTGCTGGGGGCGTGGCTGCTGGTGCGCGAGGCGTCGGCGCGGGCCTGCTGGGGGATGGCGCTGCTGTGGGCCGTCCCGCTGCTGGTCGCACCGCCGGTCGGGTCGCGGGACCTGTTCGCGTACGCGGAGCAGGGCTGGCTCGTGCTCACCGGCCACGACCCGTACACGACCGCGATGGGGTCGGTCGGCGGGCCGTACGCGGATTGCGTGGACGTCTGGTGGCGCGGCACCACCACCGTCTACCCGCCGCTGGCGCTGGAGCTGCAGCGGGTGCTCGTCGGGCTGGCGGGGGAGAACACGTGGCTGGGTGTACGGCTGCTGCGCCTGCCCGCGCTCGTCGGCGTCGGGCTCATGGGGCTGCTCGCTCCCCGGGTCGCCCAGCTCCTCGGGCACTCCTCGCGCGCCGCGACCTGGGCACTGCTGCTCAACCCCGTGGTGATCCTGCACGGCATCGGAGGCGGTCACCACGACCTGCTCGCTGCCGGGCTGGGGGTCGCGGCGGTGTGGATGGCGCTGCGTCGCCGGTGGGGATGGCTCGCCGGCGCCGCGGTCGTGGGCCTGGCCATGGCCATCAAGCAACCGCTCGGGCTGGTGGTGGTCGCCCTGGCCGCGATCGGGGGACGAACCGCCGCGCTCCACGGCGGCAGCCCGACCCAGGGCCAGCCCGCCGCGGGCGGCCAGGTCAGCGATGCTCGCCAGCCTGGCCAGGCCGACGACGCGCTCGAACCGACCGAGAGAGCGGTCGGCACCGTCAGCGTCCACGCTGCCGACCGCGCCCGGTGGGTCGGCGTCGTCTGGCGTACGGTCGTCGCCGCCGTCGTGGCGGCCGCGGTGTTCGCCCTGGTCACCGCGCTCTCCGGCCTCGGCTGGGGCTGGCTGACCGGCAGCGGGTCGCCGTACAGCGTCGTCACTGTCGCCCCCTCCGCGCTGCTCGCCGACGCCGCCGCAAGGGTCGGGTTCGCGACCTTCACCGGTGCTCTGCGCGTGCTGGGGCCGCTGGGAATCGCCGTCGCCGCCGTGCTCATCGCCTGGAGAGCCTGGCGCGACCTGCTCGACCGACCCGTGCGGTGGCTCGGCCACGCTCTGCTGCTGGTTGCCCTGGGAGCACCCGCGCTCCAGGTCTGGTACGCCCTCTGGGCCGTCGGGCATCTCGCGGCCGACGGGGTGCCGCTCCGCCATGAACGTGCCGTGCTCGCCGCAACCGTGGTCGCGCTCGCCCTGTGCTGGACCGTGGAGATGGTCGGCGTCCCACCGCTGTGGGGAGCGCCCGGGTCTGTCGCCGCGGCTATGGCCGCAGCTGCTGCCGGGGCCCGTCGCGCCTACGAGGCGCCGGAGTGACGATGGACGAAGGCGACCACCTCCGCGGCAGGAGTGCTCAGCAGGCGAGCGGGATACGTCCGCTTCCGCCGGCCCGGTGACGTGAGCACCAGCATCCGCTGCCCGAGCACGGTCGAGACCTCGGCCTTGGTGTCGACCAGGGGCCACGACTCGCCCGGGGCCCGGGCAGCTTCAGGGAACGTGATGGCGTCGGTGGTCACGGTGAACACGGCTGACGGCGCGCCGGAGACCTGACGTGCGAGGCGGGCCCGTCCGCGCCAGAACCACGCCCAGGCCAGGCACAGAACAAAGGCGACCCCGATCCAGGCGTCCTTGCTCCCAAGAGTCCCGCGGGCGAGGCCGAAACCCACGCCCACCAGAATGCCGACAGCCAGGAACAGCCCGGCGATCATCAGGATGGGCGCCCCGAGACGCAGCAGGCCCGACGACGCCCGGACGGCGCTGTCAACTCCCGGGGCTGCACGCACCTCGAGGACTTCGGTCATGGCGGAAGCGTAGAACGCGAGGGCACGCCCTGGTGGGCACAGTCACCGCGCCTGGGCGCGTTCACCAGTGCTGCGCACCGCCAGGGCGTACGCACCGGAGCGACCCCGTGCTGGACCGCGAACCACACCCCCTGGCGCTCCCCGTAGGATGGCGGTCTAGCGAGAGGTGGTTGTGTGTCAGACCTGACCGGGGCTGGTGTTCCTGACAAGTTCGCGATGCTGGGGCTCACGTTCGACGACGTGCTCCTGCTTCCCAACGAGAGCGACGTGATCCCGTCGTCCGCCGACACCACGAGCCGGGTGTCGCGCAACGTGAGCGTGAAGATCCCGCTGCTGAGCTCGGCGATGGACACGGTGACGGAGTCGCGGATGGCGATCGCCATGGCGCGCGAGGGCGGCCTCGGCATCCTGCACCGCAACCTGTCCATCGCCGACCAGGCGTCGCACGTCGACCGGGTGAAGCGCTCCGAGGCCGGCATGGTCGACGACCCCATCACCATCACGGCCGACCGCACCATCGGCGAGGTCGACGAGCTGTGCGGCGAGTTCCGCATCTCGGGCGTGCCGGTGGTCGACGAGAACAAGCGTCTGCTGGGCATCGTCACCAACCGCGACATGCGGTTCGAGGAGGACCCGCGCCGACTGGTCCGCGACGTGATGACCCCCATGCCGCTGGTCACCGGCCACCCCGGCATCAGCGGCGAGGACGCACTCGCCCTGATGGCGGAGAACAAGATCGAGAAGCTGCCGCTGGTCGACGCCGACGGCAGGCTGACCGGTCTGTTCACGCTCAAGGACTTCGTCAAGACCGACAAGCACCCGCACGCCACCAAGGACGACCTCGGCCGGCTTCGCGTCGGGGCAGCAGTGGGATTCTTCGGCGACGGGTACGATCGCGCGATGGCCCTGGTCGAGGCCGGTGTCGACATCCTCGTGGTGGACACCGCCCACGGTCACAGCCGCGCGGTGGTCGACATGATCAAGCGTCTGAAGTCCGACCCCGCCACCCAGGGCGTCGACGTGGTGGCCGGCAACGTGGCGACGTACGACGGCGCCAAGGCCCTCGTCGAGGCCGGTGTCGACGGCGTCAAGGTGGGCGTCGGCCCGGGCTCGATCTGCACCACCCGCGTGGTCTCCGGCGTGGGCGTGCCCCAGGTGACCGCCATCTACGAGGCCTCCCGCGCCTGCGGCCCGGCGGGCGTGCCGCTGATCGGTGACGGTGGCCTGCAGTACTCCGGTGACATCGCCAAGGCCCTGGTCGCTGGCGCGGACACCGTGATGGTGGGCTCGCTGCTGGCCGGTTGCGACGAGTCGCCCGGCGAGCTCGTGTTCATCAACGGCAAGCAGTTCAAGTCCTACCGGGGCATGGGCTCGCTGGGCGCGATGGCGGCCCGCGGGCGCAAGGGCTCGTACTCCAAGGACCGCTACTTCCAGGCCGACGTCTCCAGCGACGACAAGCTGGTGCCGGAGGGCATCGAGGGCAAGGTCGCCTACCGGGGCCCGCTGGCCGCGGTGGCGTACCAGCTCGTCGGCGGCCTGCGGCAGTCGATGTTCTACACCGGCGCCGCGGCGATCGCCGAGCTGCACGAACGTGGCCGGTTCGTCCGCATCACGTCGTCGGGTCTGCGAGAGTCGCACCCGCACGACATCCAGATGACCCTCGAGGCCCCGAACTACTCGGGCTAGGAGACACCGCATGTACGACATCGGGCGAAGCCGCCGGGCCGTGAAGGCGTACTCCCTCGACGAGGTCGCGCTCGTGCCTTCGCGCCGCACCCGGGGCACCGACGAGGTCAACCTCACCTGGCGCATCGACGCGATCACGCTCGACTTCCCGCTGCTGGCTGCGCCCATGGACTCGGTGATGAGCCCGGCCACGGCGATCGAGATGGGCCGCCTCGGCGGCCTGGGCGTGCTGAACCTGGAAGGGTTGTGGACCCGGTACGACGACCCGCAGCCGCTCCTCGACGAGCTGGCCGGCATCGAGGACCAGGTGCAGGCGACGAAGCGGATGCAGGCCGCGTACGCCGAGCCCATCAAGCCCGAGCTGATCGGGCGCCGGATGGCGGAGATCCGCGATGCCGGGGTACCCGTCGCCGGGGCACTGTCACCGACGAACGCGCGCGAGTTCATCGACGCCGTCGTGAAGGCCGGCCCCGACTTCTTCGTGATCCGAGGCACCACGGTGTCGGCCGAGCACGTGTCGAAGAGCAGCGAGCCGCTGGACCTGAAGACCTTCATCCGCACCCTCGACGTGCCCGTGATCGTGGGCGGCTGCGCCACCTACCAGTCGGCGCTGCACCTGATGCGTACGGGCGCGGCAGGCGTGCTCGTCGGCTTCGGCGGCGGCGCACGGCACGCCACCCGCGACGTGCTGGGCATCGAGGTGCCGATGGCGTCGGCGATCAGCGACGTGGCCGAGGCCCGGCGCGACTACCTGGACGAGTCGGGCGGCCGGTACGTCCACGTCATCGCCGACGGTGCCGTCGGGCGCTCCGGCGACATCGCGAAGGCCATCGCCTGCGGGGCCGACGCGGTGATGGTGGCGGCGCCGCTG
>CAKZHP010000050.1 GCA_936924635.1 uncultured Propionibacteriaceae bacterium | reverse complement strand
GCTGTGCGGATGCGGGTCAGACCTCGCGGGTCGGGCCTGCGGGGTGTACGGCCACGGCGGAGGCCGCCCCCGCGTGGTCGGGGTGCTGCGAGGCGTACGCATCGAGCCACCGCCCCGCGAAGGCGTCGGACCCCTCGGAGTCGACCAGCGCCCACACCGATCCCCCGAACCCGGCACCGAACGCGGAGGCGGCGTGCGCACCGTCGGCCAGCGCCAGGTCGACCAGCGCCTGGGTCTGCGGCACCACGTTGCCGAGCATCTCCGCGGCGGCGCGGTGGGAGTCTGCGACCTCCCTGCCGAAGGTGGTGAGATCGCCGGCGGCGAGGGCCTGAGCGGCGGCCGGCACGTACGTCTCCGACTCGGCGAAGAAGTGCTCCAGCCGCGTGGTGAGCTCCGCGTCGCCGGCGACCGCCCCCCGCAGGCTGGTCCTGGCGTCGGGCACCTCACGCAGCGCCTGGCCGATGCTGTCGCAGTGGTGGCCGGTGGCCTCGTTCCACCTGGTCACGACGGCCTTGGCGCGGGCCGACGCGCGGTTGTAGAGGTCGCGCGCCGCCCCGGTCTTCTCGGCCAGCACCCCGCTCATGCAGACCACAAACGACAGGTGGTCGGGGAACGGCAGGTACGCCTCCGCGACCGCCGGCCCGAACCGGTACTGCGCCAGGTGGCCGTCGCGGGCGCACACCATGGCGGTGTGGTCCTCCGAGCCACCGAAGGTGCCTACCCCGGCGTCGCCGGTCAACGGCCCGAACGAGGAGCCGTTCTCGATGCACGCCAGGTAGGTCGCCAGGTCTTCCGGCGTCTGCAGAGTCGAGGCCCAGGCGTCGGTCTGGTCGAGGCCGTGGTGGCGCGCCAGGGCGAGCGCGCTGGCGACCACCAGCGCCGAGGAGCTGCTCATGCCGCTGGCCAGCGGCAGCGTGGAGTCGACATCGATGCGGCACGGCGGCAGGGCACCGAAGTTGCGGCTGAGCCGGGCGACGACGGTCTGGACGTAGCGGGCCCAGTGGCCGGCCTCCAGGTCGGTCCGTGCCAGGTCGACCGCTCCCGGTGCCGCCGTCGTCGACGCGACCAGCCCGGAGGCGGCGTCGCTCACGGTGACCGTCACCCCCCGGTCGAGCGCCGCCAGCAGCGACCGCCCGCCCGCATAGTCGGTGTGCTTGCCCAGCACCTCGATGCGCCCCGGGGAGAACCAGCTGGTCATGGCTGAGCATTCTGCCGTGCCACCGCAGCCGCCCGGACACCGGCACGACTACGCTCGGCGCGTGAGCAACCACCCCCAGCCGTACGGCCAGGCGGGTGCGTACCGGCAGCAGCCCCCTGGCCACGGCTACGGTCCCCAACAGCCCGGCACGTACGGCCCGGGCTCGGCGACGCCGAGCCCCGCGGGCCTCCCGCAGGGGACGTACGGCCCGCAGGGAGGGGGCTACCCCGGCCAGCCGCATGCTCGGCGGGCTCAGGAACGACTCGAAGGACTGCGGCCCGAAGCGCGCCTCGGAGTACTTCACGTCGTCGTCCACAGACGACTGCATCGTCCAGGTGGGTGCAGTCCTCAAGCAGGGTGACGCCGTCATGCCGCTCGAGACGGTGCCTGACCGCGACCGGGGATATGGCCTGCTCGTGCTCTACACCACGCCCGATGCCGCCAAGACCACGGTGAAGACGCTTGACGCTGCGATGATCTCCTGCCGGGGCGGGGCGATGACGGCCACGGGATCGGAGCCGAAGCAGTCGCCTGCCTGGTACACCTATGACGGCCGGCTCAGCGCCGAGATCCCGGTGGCGCAGTTGATCGTGGTGCAGTACGGGAACACCGTCACGCTGAGCAGCTCGGGATCACCGATGGCCGCGGCGCCGTACGCGGCGGAGCTCAAGAAGCGGGTCGACGCGCTCGTCCGGTAGCGCCACCGGTGACGCGGCCCCGGCGAGGATTACGCTTCGCCGCGTGAGCAGCCATCCTCAGCAGCCGTACGGCTCCGGACCTCAGCCCGGCGGGTACGGACAGCAGCCTCCTGGCCAGGGCTACGGGCAGCAGCAGCCCGGCTCGTACGGTTCTGGCCCATCGGCGCCCCAGAGCCCCGCGTCGTTCCCGCAGGGCGGGTACGGCCCGCAGGGTGGTCAGCCGGCCGCAGGCTACCCGGGTCAGCCGCACGGGCAGGGCTACCCCCAGCAGAGCGCTCCCCAGCCGGGATCGCAGCAGGGCCCGCAGCACGGCGGGTACGGCGGGCAGCCCGGCGGTTCTCCGTACGGTGGCCAGGCGGGCTCTCCCCCGCAGCACGCAGGCCCCTCGCAGCAGCAGCACCCCGGCCCGCAGGCGGCTCAGCACCCGGCACCTGGCCAGCCGGGCCAGCCGCCAGGGCCGTACGGCAGCAGCCCGGCACCCGGCGCCAAGCGCAGCAGGACCCCCCTGCTGATCGGCGGTGGTGCGCTCGCGCTGGTGCTGGTGCTCGGGCTGCTCGGCTGGTTCCTGTGGCCATCGCTGGCGAAGCAGCCGACGCTGGCGCAGGACAAGGTCGAGCAGGTGTACAACCCGGCGATCGGGGGCATGGGCAACCGCAAGGACGTCAAGCCGCGCCCTGCGTCCGGATACTTCAAGACGTCGAGCAAGGACGAGTGCGTCATCCAGGTCGGCAACGTCCTCGCCGGCGGGCAGGTGGTGATGCCCATCGACTCGGTGGCCGACGAGGGTGCCTCGGAGCACGGCTGGTTCGTGCTCTTCTCGACCCCCGACGACGCCAAGGCCACGATGAAGACGCTCAACAGCACGCTCACCTCGTGCCGGGGAGGCGGCCTGAAGGCCGGCAGCTCCAGCACCCGGAGCGCGCCTGCCTGGTACACCTACGACGGCCCCTTCGACGCCACGGACAAGACGCCGTCAGCCCAGGTCGTCGCGGTCCAGTACGGCAACACCATCACGGTGTCGACCCCGCAGGCGGCGAAGTCGCCCGCGACGTACGCGAAGCAGCTCAAGGACCGGATCGACTCCCTGACGGCGTAGCCGACCCCGGGGGCTGGACCCCCTTTGGACCTGTCTCCCAGATCTGAGAGAGTGTCCCCACCTGTTGTGGTGCGGCACGGGCCCCCCATCCCCCGGCGGGCCCGTGCCACACGGGAGCAGGTCGCAGGCGCGAGACCCTCGGTCTCGCGCCTTTCTCCTTGCGCGGCGCTGTAACACCTGCCCCGCTGGTGGACACTTCGGGGCATGGAGCAGCAGGAGCGGTTCGAGGCCATGTCCCTCGAGAACGCCGACCGCGTCATGCTGCAGCAGGTGGCGGACGCTCTCCCGTACTGACGGTGGTGCCGCTGAACTATCGCGTGCAGTGACCACCCACCCGCATCATCACATCCGTTTTTGCGTCGCACGTCCGTCCAGACGGATGCGAAGCACAGAAACGGATGTGATGTTGCGGGAGGGGCGCCTCACCCCCAGGAACGACGAAGCCCCCGCCGGATCACCGGCGGGGGCCCGTACGTGTGGTGTCAGGAAGCGACGACCGTCACGGGGATGTGGGCCGAGACGGCGTCGTGGAGCTTGACGCCGACGGTGTGGGTGCCCGTGGTGCGGATCGGCTTCGTGATGACGACCGAGCGCTTGTCGAGCGCCGGGCCACCGGCGTTCTTGACGGCGGTGACGATGTCGCCGGCGGTGACGGAGCCGTACAGCGACGTCTCCCCGCCCTTTGCCGAGGCGCGGGCCTGCAGCTCGACGTTGAGGCCCTCCAGCTGCTGACGCACCTGGTGGGCGTGCTCGACGCCACGGATCTCACGGGCGTCACGCGCCCGCTGGATGCCCTCGATCTGCTTCTCGGCGCCCTTCGAGTACGCGATCGCGAACCCCTGCGGGAGCAGGTAGTTGCGCCCGTAGCCCGGCTTGACGTCGACGACGTCGCCCGCGACCCCGAGCTTGTTCACTGCGGCGGTAAGGATCAGCTTCATGTCAGTCTCCTTGTCAGCGCGCGGTCGACGCGTACGGCAGCAGGGCCACCTCACGCGCGTTCTTGATGGCGGTCGCGATCTTGCGCTGCTCCTGGACCGACAGGCCCGTCACGCGGCGGGCGCGGATCTTTCCACGCTCGGAGATGAACTTGCGGAGCGTCTGCACGTCCTTGTAGTCGATGTGACCGACGCGCACCGACTTCATCGGGACGATCTTCTTCTTGCTCACAGGCTTGCGCTGTGGTGAGGCCATTGTGGTGCTCTCCTTCATGAGCCCGGCGCGTGGCCGGAATGTGCCTGGCCCGTCATCGACGGGCACGTGTGTGTCTCTGCTCGATCAGAGCCGGATCAGCGCCGGCTCGACCAGGGCCGGATCAGAACGGGGGCTCCTCCGACTGGGCCTGCGCCCACGGGTCGGCCGTCTCGTTCGACGACCGGCCGCTGTCGGACCAGCCACCGCCACCCTGGCTGCCGCCGCCCTGGTTGCCCGAGGACTGCGGGCGGCTCCAGCCGCCACCGCCACCCTGGCCGCCACCGCCGCCGCCCCCGCTGGTGCGAGTGACCTTGGCGGTCGCGTAGCGCAGCGAGGGGCCGACCTCATCGACCTCGACCTCGTACACCGTGCGGCGCTCGCCCTGACGGTTCTCGTACGAGCGCTGCCGCAGGCGGCCCTGCACGACGACACGGGTCCCCTTCTGGAGGGACTCGGCCACGTTCTCCGCGTACTGCCGCCACACCTCGCAGTTCAGGAACAGCGCCTCGCCGTCCTTCCACTCGTTGGTGTTGCGGTCGAACGTGCGCGGCGTCGAGGCGACCGTGAACTTCGCGACGGCCACGCCGGTGGGCGTGAACGTCAGCTCAGGGTCTGCCGTGAGGTTGCCGATCAGGGTGATCGGGGTCTCGCCTGCCATGGGTCCTCCAGAGGTCTGATCGCTGCTAGGCGCCCAGCGTGCTGAGCACACTGGCCCTAAATCAAGCAGAGGGGGCCCGGACTGTGGACAACTTCGGCCGCCCACAGCCAGGCGGGATCACTTCGCGTCGGGCCGGAAGACCTTGTTGCGGAGGATCTTCTCGTCGAGGGTGAGGCGACGGTGCAGCTCGTCGACCGCAGCGGGCTCGGCAGACAGGTTGCAGACGACGTAGACGCCGTCGGTCTTGTACGCGTTCTCGGAGTGGTTCTTGATCCGGTACGCGAGCCGGCGACGGCCCATGTGGTCGACGTTGTCGATCGTGCCACCATTGTCGGTGATCGTCTTCAGATGGTTGTCGATCAGCGTGGGGACCTGACGGTCGTCCACGTCGGGATCGACGATGACCATGACTTCGTAGGTGCGCATACGCGAACTCCACCTCCTCTGGTCTCAGCGGCCGCGGGTCGTTCCCGAGGCAGGAGGGCGATGCGATGGCCGTCTGCAGCAGAGTCGAGACAGCCGAGGGGCCACGATACCGGGCGTCGCCCAGCGGTGTCGAACCACGGGGCGACGCCTGGCAGCGTCCGGTGGACTCGTCGCGAGACTCCCCCAAGCCTCAAGATCCTCGTCACGACCCGGCATGTCGCTCCCCCACAAGGGGGCCCGACCAGCAGCATCAGGATGCTCCTGCGGGCAGCCGTTTCCCACCCAGGTCAGAACATCCTCATCATCCGGGATGAGGTCTGTGACCTGCGTTCAGCTCGTGAGCGCCTTCAACGTCGCCCGGGTCCGGCGCCACAGCGACGCCTTGGGAGCGGCCGGGATGCGTACGCCCTCACGGTCGGCGACCTCTTCGTACAGGTCGATCATCGCCGCGTCCTGGCTGGCGATGGTGAACTGGCCGGCCAGCTCCCGGCTCACCTCGGCGGCGCGGGCGCGCCACTCGGGGTCACCGACCCGGTCGATCATGCGCAGCATCGCCCCGGCGAGCGCGTCGGCGTCGGGGGCGCAGAACTCTCCGTTGACCTTGTCGCGCACCACGAGGTCGAGCTCTGAGTCGCACACGATCAGCGGCAGCCCGGCGTGGGCGGCCTCGTGCAGCACCAGCGCCTGCGTGTCGGTCATCGACGGGAAGACGAAGACGTCGGAGGCCGCGTAGTAGGAGCCGATCACGCTGCGGTCGACCTCGCCCGTCAGCCGTACGCGGCCCTTCGACCGCGCCCGCACGAACCGGGGCCGTAGCAGCGGGTCCTTCTTCCAGGCACCGACGACGAGCAGCTCCGCGTCGGGCACGTGCCGCTTCACGATCTTCATGGCGTCGAGCAGGATGCCCATCCCCTTCTCGGGGGCGATGCGACCGGCGTAGAGGAACCGCACCCCCGAGATCTTCGGCACCCTCACCGACGGGCTCACCGGCAGCGGGTCGACGCCGTTGGGGATGACGCGGAGGTCGACATCGGGCGTCCACTGCCGCACCCGCGACGCGGTCTTCGGCGACGGCGTGGTGACGACCGTGGCCGCCTCGAGCATGGCGGTGCTGGCGCCGAGGAGGTCGGCGTCGGCCCTGGCCCGGCCGGCCTCGCGGGCCTCGCCGGCGATCTCGATGGTGCGCTCGATGTCGACCGACTGGGCGCCCGCGCGGGCGCGCCAGAGGCGCCAGGCGCCGGCCATGACGGGGGCGAGGGCGGAGTAGTGCTCGACGTACGCGTCGAAGTCGGTGTGCCAGGTGACGATGAGGGGGATGCCCGTACGACGTGCGAGCGCCACGCCCATCAGGCCGACGAGGCCTAGCCCGTGCACGTGGATCAGGTCGGGCTGCATCGCGGCAACCCGCTCCAGGGCCTTCTCGCCGCGGCGACCGGTGGCGAGGCGGGCAGGCACGGCGGGGATCCGTACGCTCTCCAGCCGCACCTCGGTGCGGTTGCGATGGTCGCGGTGCGGGTTGGGGCCCTTGGCCTTGGGCGCGACGACGATGACCTCGTGGCCCGCGGCCAGCAGGGTGCCCTCGAGCTGCTGGACGGCGTACAGGATGCCGCTGCGCCCCGGGCCGTAGTTGTCCGTGAACTCGGCGATCCGCAGTCGTCGGTCGGTCACCCGGCCCACCCTAGTCAGGGGCGGGCCGGGCGCCTATCGTCCCCCGCCCGTCGTGCGGTCGGGCGGCCAGACCAGATCGGCGGTGGACTGCATGTACTGGCCGAGGTCGCCGCCGTTCTCCGCCCACGCGGCCAGGGCCCCCTGGGCCGCCACGAGCGCACACCCCGCCCACACCCGTGCCCGAAGGGGGTCCAGCCCGGCGTCGCGCAGGGCCTCGGCGACGACCGCCTCCAGCCGGTGCTGCTTCAGCAGGTCGCGCGAGCGGAGGTCGTCGGCCGAGTCCAGGGTGTGCTGCCGCCAGCGCAGCTGCTCGGCGCCGTACGGCTCGAGCAGGCGGGCCATCTCGGCCAGGGCTGCCCGCAACGCCGGCTCGGGGTCGGATGGGTCGATGGCCTGCGTCGCCAGGGTCTCGTGGAGCTGGCGCTCGTGGTCAGCAGAGTCGGCGAAGAGCAGCTCCACCTTGTCGGGGAAGTAGCGGTGGAACGTGCGCGGCGCGACGTCTGCGCGCTCGCAGATGTCGGCGACCGTGACCTCAGCCCAGGGACGGTCGGCGAGCAGCTCCCAGGTGACGTCGACGATCCGCTGGCGGGCGCCGTCGATGCGGCGCTGGGTGCGGCTCGGAGCGGGCATGGGGAGATTGTGCCGCACACTGCCATCTGGCAGCATCTGCCACATGACATCAACTGTCGTTCTGGTCGGTGGGTCTCAGGGTCTCGGCCTGGCCACCGCACGTCTGCTCGCAGCCTCCGGCCGCCGGGTGATCGCCACCGGCCGCGACCTCTCGGCCTTCACCGACGCAGACCGTCAGGCCGGGATCGAGCCGGTCGCGCTCGATCTGGGCGCCCTGTCCAACGTCGACGCGTTCGTGGCCGGGCTGAGCGAGAGGGGGATCGAGCGGGTTGACGTGCTGCTCGGCAACGCCGGCGCTCAGAGCCGCGACCGGCGGTGGACGGCCGACGGCTACGAGATGACCGTGGGGGTCAACCACCTCGCGGCGATGCGGCTGGTGGACCGCATCGCGCCCTTGATGCCCGCGGGCGGCAGGGTGGTGCTGACCGCCTCCGGCACGCACAACCCCGACGAGGTGAAGAACGTGCCACCCGCCTTGGAGGAGGCGACCCTCGACGCCCTGCTGCACCCTGACGCGCCGGCGGGCATGAGGGACGGTCTGCAGCGGTACGCCACCTCGAAGCTGCTGATGGTGCGCTGCGTGCCGTTCCTGGCTCGCGCGCTGGCTGAGCAGGGCATCACCGTCAACGCGTTCGACCCGGGCCTGATGCCGGGCACCGGTCTGGCGCGCGACCAGGGTGGGCTGGCCCAGGCGCTGTTCCGGGTGCTCACGCCCCTGTTGTTGCTGGCGCCTGGCGCGCATCGCGTCAGCACCAGCGCGCGGCACCTGGCTGATCTGGCCACGAGCCCGCGCTACGAGCGGATGTCGGGCGCGTACGTCGTCGATGACCTCCCCTCAGGAACCTCCATCGCGTCGCACGACCTGGCCGCCGGCCAGCGCTTGTACGACGACACCCTCCGCGTCATCGAGGCGACGACGTTGAGTGGCCACTGACACCCCTGAGGACACGCAGCACTAGGCGAGACGGCGTCCAGACGCCCCGGCCCTACAGTCAGCGCATGGCGATCTACCTGCGGATCCGCAAGGTGAACGAGACGGCCACGCATGTCGAGTACGCCCTCCTGGACTCCGACGGCCAGACCAGCCAGACGCTGGTGATCGACAAGCGCGCCGCCGAGGCGCAGCTGGAGGCGCTGAGCGACCCTCAGCAACGACGTGCGCTGACGATGGCGGTGGCGCAGCAGCGCCGTACGGGTGAGTGGCCCGACAACGCGGTCAAGCAGAGCTAGCGCACTGGGAGCCTGCACGTGCTCAGGTGTCGCCAGCCGTACGTCGCTGACGCCACTGCGCGATCGTCGACTCGAGCGGCAGCGGTGCGACCAGAGGCATCCGCGTGCCGCGCTGGTCGCGGTTGCTCTGGGCGATGCGGGCTGCGAGGTCGCGAACGATGGTGCGGGCGTGCTCCTCGTCCGTCACGCTCGCGAGGGTGTCTTGGATCGCGCGTCGCTCGCGCCGCAGCAGCACCTCCGGCGGCAGCATCGCGTCGGAGGACAACCCCTCGTCGGCGATCTTGCGGTGGATCCACCAGTTCTCGGAGGTGTCGGCGTACCAGTCGGGCGGCAGCGGCTTGCCCGCCCCGGTGAGGTTGTCGAACTCGCCGCGCTCGCGCGCCTGCCGCAGCAGTCGCTCGACGTGGTTCTCGAACAGCTCGGGGCCAGGGACGTCGGGCACGCCCTAGAGGCTAGGTCCTCTGCACAACCGGTGCGCATACGTGCGCAGGTCGGTCAGGAGAGGACCTGCGCACCCATTCGCACCGGCTGTGCAGGTCGCAGCATCCGGAGCAGCGGCTTGTTGAACCAGACCGGGCCGCACGAGTACTCGACGCCGTCACCAACGTAACCGTTGCGCTCGTAGAAGCGCTGCGCACGGGCGTTGCCGCCGACGATCCAGAGGTACGACGCGACGCCCTCGGGGACGACCAGGTCCAGCAGCGCTTGGCCGAGGCCGGAGCCGTGCGCCTCGGGGCGTACGTAGAGGTGGTTGAGCTGCAGCATCCCTTCGGCCCACGGCACCCCCAGCGCCTGCTCCCACGGCTGCTGGAACGCCGTGGTGACGGCAATCCCGACGATGCGCGCGTCGTGAGTGGCGATCCAGGTACGTCGGGCCGGCTCATCGCCCTGTCGCTCAGCGGCGACCTCGGCATCGAGACCTGTCGCCCGCTCCTGCGCGACCGCAGGCACCTCGGCCAGCCGCGCCGCGGCGAACTCCGGGGGCATCAGGTAGCCGTAGGTGCCCCCCACCATCTCCGCGTCGGCCTGCGCGTACGCGAGCGCGTCGGACCCGACCGCTCGCCTCACCGTGTACGGACCGACAGCCAGCCGCTCGTCCACGCCTGGAACGGTCACCCCGCCGCGCCCGTTCAGTGCGCCATGCCTCCCCACTCGGGGTCGTCGGTCGGCAGGTAGGGCCAGTCGGCGCGCCGAGGCAGAACCGCGCGAGCCCTCTCGACCGCAGCGGGGGTGAGGAAGATCCCCATCAGCTCGTTGCCGCCGTTGACGGCATACAGCAGGTGCGTCCCCCCGGCCAGCTGCCGGTTGACGGCGTCGAACGGCGCGAACGTCCCCATCCCCCACGGCTCCGCGTCTGGGTCGTCGGAAGCCTCGTCATGCACGACGTACTCCCGCCCCAGCGCCCGCTCCACGTAGCGTTCGCCGTCGTCCTCTTCTTCGATGGAGTCAGGCTCGACGCCCAGCTCGCGCATGTGCCCGGCCAGACGCGCGTACGCGCCGCCGACGCCGCCCTCGGCAAGGTTCTCCGCATCGAGGGGAATGGCCGCGTCGTAGTCGATCGCGCCGTCGGCACCCACGTGGTCACGCATCGCCGAGCGCGTCCTCCAGCCGCTCCAGCTTGCCCGTCAGCTCGCCTGTGTGACCCGGGAAGATGTCCGCCTTCAGCACGAGACCGACCCGTGGGCCGTACGCCGCGACGGCGTCGCATGCCCCCTTCACGACGGCCATGCACTCGTCCCACTCACCCTCGATGGTGGTGAACATCGCATCCGTACGGTTCGGGAGCCCGGAGTCGCGCACCACGTTCACCGCTGCTGCGACGGCATCATGCACGTACCCGTCGCTCGACCCGCCACCTGACACCGAGAACGCCACCAGCATGAGCGCCAGTCTGCCGCATGCGACCCCGGCCTTGGTCACCACGCGATGCGGCCGATCTCGAAGACCCCGGCACGAATGCCGTTGTCGCCGCGGACATTGACGGTTGTCCACAGGAAACACGAGCATCACGGGTTGTCCACAGCTTTGGAGAAGGGTCTTTTGCAACGCAAAGCCCTGGGCCAGGATGTCGTTTGCCTGTAGCCCCCCAAGCAAGGACAGAGATGACTACGACGTCACTCCCGGCACGGCCGGCCGGAGCCCAGCTCCGCCCCCGCCGCAGCCCGCGGCTGATGCTGCTCGGTCTGCTGCTGGCGTGCGTCGGTGCCCTGGGAGCAGTGGCGATCTACCAGGCGGGTACGAGCTCGCAGACGGTGCTCGTCGCGGCGCGAACCATCAGCCGAGGCGAGGTGATCCAGGCCGCCGACCTGCGAGTGGTGGACGTCACGGGCGCGCCCGGGTTGTCCGTGGTCCCAGCCGACTCGATGGGCGAAGCGGTCGGGCAGGTGGCCCTCATCGACGTCGGCGAGGGCGCGCTGCTCACGCCGGGATCGTTCGGAAAGGCCAGCGTCGCGGAAGGGACGGTGCAGCTCGGTCTGCGACTCACACCGGGCCGGCTACCCGTGCGCGACATGCCCGCCGGCACACGGGTGCGGCTGATCGCCGTGCAGACGAAGGACGCCACCTCCGGCACGGGCGAGCTCGTCGGCGTCGCCACCGTCGTGACCCAGCCTCGGGAGACCGGAGACGGGGCCGCGTTCGTGCTGGACGTCGCCGTCCGGGCAGACCAGGGTGCCGCCGTGGCGCAGCTCGCTGCCAGCGACCGCCTGGTGCTGGTGCGGGAGTCCTGATGCCCGTCATCATGCTGGCTTCCGCCGCGGGGTCACCCGGCGTCACCGCGACATGCGTCGGGCTCTCGCTCGTCTGGCCCAGCGACGTCCTGCTCGTGGATGCCGACAAGCACCCCACCCAGTCGGTGCTCGCCGGCTACCTGCGCGGTGCGGGCACGGCTCAGAAGGGGCTGCCGGGGCTGGCTCGAGCGGCACGCGAGGGCCGCCCACTCAGCCCCCAGATCGCCGACGAGTGCGTGCCGCTCGCCGACGGTGCCACCCGGCGCCTCTTCCTGCCCGGCTTCGCCAACCCCGCCGCAGCCGGACTCTTCGAAGGAGTCTGGAGCCGGCTGGGCGAGTCGTTGCAGGAGCACGCGGCCGCTGACCTGACGGTGCTGCTGGACATCGGTCGCATCAACGCCGACGGCCCGCCTGCGGGTCTGCTGCAGCACGCGGACGCGCTGCTCGTGCTCACCCACAGCCATCTGCCCGCCCTCGCAGCCCTGCGCCTCTACCTGCCAGCGCTTGCGGAGCAGGTCGAGCGCAGCCAGAGCTCCGTCCAGTTCGGCCTGCTCGTCGTCGGGCCGGGACGCCCGTACGGCGTGTCGGAGATCGAGCGACAGTTCTCCCTCCCCGTCTGGGCCGCGCTGCCGCACGACCCGGCCGCCGCGGCCGTCCTCGCTGAGGGCGCGGACGAGCCGCGACGCTTCGCTGACGGGCCATACGTCCGATCCCTGCGTGAAGCGGCCTCGGCCATCACCACGCGGGTCGACGCTCGCCGGATGAGAGTGCGAGGTGTCGCATGACGTCGCTGTCGCAGGTGCCGCTGTTCCGCGACCACGTTTCTGCCACGTCGTGGGTCACGGGCGATCACCTCACTCCGAGGGATGACGCCCAGCCCGATGGCGTCGACTGGGCGCTGGTGGTGCGGCTTCGCCGCCAGGCCGCCGCCGACATCAGTCGTGCCCTGCAGCAGCACGTGCAGGACTCGGGGCGGCCCATGGGTGCCGACGACCGGCTGCTGATGGGCCGGTCGGTGATTCGCGGGATCGTCAAGGCGCACGCCGAAGGCATCGCGAACCGGGGGGAGGCGCTGTGGCCGCCCGCCCTGGAGCAGCGCTACTCGCGGGCCGTCGAGGACGCCGTCTTCGGCTACGGCCGGCTTCAGCCGTTGTTCTCCATGCCCGACGTCGAGAACATCGAGATCAACGGTCATGAAGTGGTCCGGGTCCAGTACGCCGACGGGCGTCGCGTCACGCAGCCACCGGTGGCTGACAGCGACGAGGAACTGGTCGAAGCGATCCGGTTCCTCGGCGAGAACGCGGTCCCGTCCCGGCCGTTCGATGCCGCTCATCCCACGATGACTCTGGCGCTGGGCGACAAGTTCCGTCTGCACGCGATCGGCTTTGGCCTGTCGCACCGCCCGTCGATCACGATCCGTCAGCACATCCTGACGGCGGTGACCCTGCGCGACCTGGTCCAGCGCGAGATGCTGCCCGAGCCAGTGGCGCAGTTCCTCCACGCCGCTGTGCTGGCGCGCAAGTCGATCGTGGTCGCCGGCGACCAGGGTGCGGGCAAGACGACCTTCCTGAGAGCGCTGGTGGCCGCGATCCCGGACACCGAACGCTTCGGCACCATCGAGACCGACTACGAGCTGCTCACCCACCTGCAGCCTGGCCGCGAGAACGTGGTGGCGCTGCAGGCGCGGGTCGGCATGGGCGAGCAGGTCGACGGTCATCGCATCGGGGAGGTGACGGTCTCCGACCTGATCCCGGAGGCGTTGCGTCAGAATCTGACCCGCATCGTCGTCGGCGAGGTGCGGGGCGGTGAGGCCGGTGCGATGTTCGAGGCGATGCAGGCAGGTGCCGGGTCGATGAGCACCACGCATGCTCACTCCGCAGCCTCGATCATCGACCGGCTCGCGGCGCGTGTCGCGCAAGGGCGCGTGGTCGACATGACGGAGGCGTACCGGCAGATCGCGCACAACGTGCACCTCCTGGTGCACATCGAGCTGCGAGACGAGACCTGGCGAGGCGGCCAGCGCCGTCGCTTCGTCTCCGAGATCAGACAGCTCACCGGCGCCCTCGAGGGTGATCGCCCCACAACGCACCTCGTCTACCGCTCCAGCGGAGCCGACGGCGAGTTCCACCCTGACGCGACGTTCCTTGCAGACCTGGCGCCGTATGCATCGGGCTGGAGTCACGGATGACCGGGCTGATGGCGGTGTGCGGTGCTGCTGTCGCTGCAGGCCTGCTGCTTGCTGCACTCGGCATGCTGCCACGCATCACGCTGTCCACACGCTCGTCCACACCTGTGCACAGTCGCGTTGCCACAGGTGTCAGGAGCAAGGCGACGCGCGCACAGCTGCTGCGCATCGTCGCGAGTGTGACGCTGGGGTTGCTGGGGCTGGCAGTCACGGGGTGGCCGATCATGCTCGCGATCGGGCCGTTGGCCGTGCTGGGGCTGCCGGCGCTGCTTGCCACCCCACCGGCACGCGAGCTCGAGCTGCTGACGGCGCTCGACCGGTGGGTGCGCACGCTCACCGCCTCGCTGCCCACGGGCCGTTCCATCGCCGATGCCATCCGCCTCTCGGTCCGCCAGGTCCCTGACGACCTGGCCCCGCACGTGGAGCTGCTGATTCTCCGTCTCGACGAGCGCTGGTCCACATGGGACGCGCTGCGCGCCATGGCCGACGATCTGGACAACCCCCACGCGGATGCGGTGGTGGCATCCCTGATGCTCGCGGCGCGGCGCGGTGGCACGGGTGCCACGGCTACGTTGCGCGGCATCTCGGACTCGCTCCAGGAACGCCTGCGTGCGATGCGCGACATCGAGGCGGAGCGTGCGAAGCCACGCGTCGTCGTGCGTCAGGTGACCATCATCACAGTGGCCGTGCTGACGCTCGCGCTCCTCGCCGGCCGCGACTTCTTCGCTCCCTACTCGTCCCCGCTCGGTCAAGCGGTCCTGGCAGCTCTGATCGCCGCGTACGCCGGATCCCTGGTTCTGATGCGGAGGGTGACGCGAGCGCGCCGCCGGGAGCGCATCCTTGTGGGGATGGCGCGATGATCTCCGTCGGAATCCTTGCTGCGCTCTGTGGCACCGCCATCACTTCCGGGCTGTTCCTTGCCGTCTCATCGCTCGTGCCACGGCATCTCCGGCTCGGCGACGCACTCGCCCAGCTGGAGGGGCGGCAGACGGTGACCGCCGCCGCCCCGGCTGAGGCCTCTTCCTGGACCGACCGGATCGGCTCGGCCGCATACCGGAGCCTGCGGCTCCCGCTGTCGTCCAGGACGCAGAGCCTGCTCGAGCTGCGCGGGCGGTCCATCACCGAGCACCACGCGGACAAGGTGGTGCTCGCTCTGGTGGGTCTGGCCACGCCCCTGGTGGTGGGTGGTGCGTTCGCATGGCTGGTTGGCACCAGCTGGTCGGTCCCGGTGGGCGCCGCGATCGCACTCGGACTGCTGGGGTTCTTCTGGCCTGACGTTCAGCTCCACCGCTCAGGACAGGTCGTGCGGGAAGACGCCGGCGAGGCGCTCCTGGCTTTCTTCGACCTGGTGACGCTCGAACGGCTCGCCAACCAGTCAGCCCCGCAGGCCCTGGCGTCCGCGGCGAGCGTGTCGGACGGGACGCCGTTCCGTCAGATCCGAGCGGTACTGGAGCGGGCGCGGCTGGAGCAACGACCTCCGTACGCAGACCTTCGACGCCTCGCCGACGAGCTCGAGCTCCCAGAGCTGCGAGATGTGGTGGACGTCATGAGTCTCGACGAGCAGGGCGCGTCACTCGTCGAGAGTCTGCGCGCGCGAGTGCGCGAGCTGCGCGACGCGCACCTGACCCGGCAGAAGATCGCCGCCCACGAGACGACCGAGCGGATGACGATCTTCATGGTCCTTCCTGCCCTTGTCTTCGGCCTGATCTTCCTGGCCCCTCCGATCCTGCTGCTACTGACCTGACCCCAACACACGAAGGAGATATTTCGATGACGTCCACACTTCTTGCCCGCCTGATCGGGTTCTTCCTCGCACCCCGCGACGACCGGGGGCTGTCGCAGAGCACGGAGAACGCCATCCTCCTCGCAGGCGCGATCGCCGTCGCGGGGATCGTGGTGGCCGCCGTGACCGCATACGTCACGACGCGCATGCCCAAGTGAGATGAAGCGCTCGGACAGGGGTGTGTCCGAGTCCGTGCAGTGGGCAATCATCCTTCCGGCCCTGCTCCTGTGCGTGCTCGGGCTCGTGCAGGCGGGCGTGGTCATGCACGGACGCCAGGTGATGCACACCGCGGCCGCTGCAGCCGCAGATGCCGAGGCCGCCGCTGGAGCCTCGAACGGCGCTGGAGCCGCTGCAGCCAGAGCGGTAGCGGCGTCTGGCGGGGTGAAGAACATCGCGGTGGACGTCAAGACGACGGGTGACCTGGTCGAGGTCACCGTCAGCGGTCGAGTGGCGACGGTGGTGGACCTCGGTCTGGCCGAGGTGAGAGCACACGCGAGTGCACCGAAGGAACGGGTGACGAGATGACGGCGCGTAGGCGTACGGATCGGGGCGCTGCGGCAACGGAGCTGGCGATTCTGGTGCCGGTGCTCGTACTGCTGCTGAGCGTCGTCGTGGGTGGCGGGCGGGTGTGGACTGCTCGGTCGTCCGTGCAGCAGGCCGCAGGGGCAGCCGCGCGAGCGGCGTCCCTGGAAAGGACGCCGGCGGCAGCCCAGGCGGTCGCACGGCAGGCGTTCACCCGTAACCTGGCGCAGCAGGGGCTGACCTGTGCGTCCGCCGCCCTCGACGTCGATGCGCGAGGGCTGGCGAAGCCGCCCGGGACATCGGCGACTGTCTCGGTGCGCGCGCGTTGCCGCGTCGAGCTGAGAGACGTGCTCGTGCCCGGCATGCCGGGAGCGGTGGACGCCGAGGCCACCGGGGTGGCCGTCGTCGACACGTACAGGGGGCGTTGACATGCGAGTGCTGCGGGGGATCGGGGCGGCCCTGGTGCTGGGCGTCCTGGTGGCCGGCGTCCCGGTCATCCTCGTGTCCGTCGGCCAGCTGGGCCGCTTGTCGAGCATCGACTGGTCGCACGTCCTGGTGCAGCGTGACGACGGCAGCCTGCTGCTCGGGGTGCTCACGCTTCTTGCCTGGGCGAGCTGGGCGGTTGTCACCGCATCCGTCGTCCTCGAGACCGCGGAGGCCGTCCGCAGGGTTCGCCTCCCGCACGTGTCGGTCCCGACGCTGCAGGTGCCAGGGCTGGACCTGCCAAGGCTGCTGGTCCGGGGTCTCGTGGTGGCCGTGGTCACGCTCGTGCTCGGTCTGGGACAGCAGGGGCGAGCAACCGAAGCAGCGGTCCCCCAGACCCTGTCGGCCGTCCAGGGGGTGGACCGGGCCTCGACAGACCCCACGGAGTCAGCTGCTGCGCGACCCGCGGCAGAACGGGAGGAACGGGATGCGACACCCGAGTCCCACATGACGCACGAGACTCCTACGCAGTCCTTGCATGTCGTCGCCCCTGACGACGATCTGTGGAGTCTCGCCCACTCGACGTACGGCGACGGCACCCAGTGGCGTCGGATCGTGCAGGCCAACGCGGACCTGCTCCAGGGACCTGCCGAGCTGGTTCCGGGGACGCGCCTGGTCCTCCCTGGAGTCACGCGTGACGATGGCGGGTCCGTGGTCGTCGTGAGAAAGGGGGACACGCTCTGGCACCTGGCCAAGACCCACCTCGGCGACGGAAACCGGTGGCCGGAGATCTATGCCGCGAACCGTGAGCTCATCGACGATCCCGACGAGATCGAGATCGGATGGCGGTTGGTGATCCCGCCGCGCACCGTCGCCCCGTCGACGCCGCTCACCCCCGCGGCCCCGACCACCGCCCCGCCGACGACGCCAGGGGTCGGAAAGGGAACCACGACGACTCCCGTCGTGAACCCAACGACCACAGCTCCCGGGAAGCCGACCGCTCCCGCAGCACCGTCGACACCAGACAGCACCGGGTCACGAGTGACGAACCCTTCTGCTTCCGGGCAACCGATGCCTACCCGCACGATTCCTGTCGCGACACCCACGGCCCCAGGGACGACCATCGTGCCGGTGACGACGGCGACGGCCTCGCGAGCACCGCAGACCGTGCCCAGCGCCACAGCCGCAGGGCGAGTGACGGCAGCCGGGGCGAACGAGTCGTCGCGGGTGCCTTCCGCGCCGGCAACGACGGTCGCACCCACGGCACCAGGGACGACGGTGCCCACCGGGGCGGCTGCATCCACGACTGGCGCGGGTGCACCCACTCCTGCCTCCACGACGAGCGGGACGCCGAATCCCACCGCCGCCCCTACCTGGACCACGCAGAGCGGCGCGTCGACGCCAGCACCATCGAGATCCCTGCCGTCGTCCCCCACGACCACGGCACCGGCCGCGCCCGGCACGCTGCCCAGCGTCGCGGGATCGCGCGGCTCGAGCAGCGCGCCAGCCCCTTCCACGTCCGCCCCGGTGGCGCCGGCGACGTCCGCCCTGGTATCGCCTCCTGCCCCGTCCGACGACACCCCCGGGCCGTCTCGCGAGTCGCTCGCCGCCGCGCTCCTCGGGGTCCTCGGCACCGGGACTGCCGCCGCCGTCATCAGGTCGCTGCATCGGCGTCGCGAGCTGCAGCTGGCGGTACGCCCGTTGGGACGGCGGATCCCGCATCCCGCGGCACCGGCGCAGCGCTTCGAGCAGGCTTTGTCGCTGGTCGCGGTTGAGGACCTGCCAGGCACGTCACTACCGGGCCACACCGGCGACGAGGCCAGGGGCGACGACACGCACCGGGCGATGCGGGGTGTCGTGACGATCGGCTACGAGGGGCCGACCCCGCGCACAGTCGACTTGGAAGAGTGTCGTGTCCTCAATGTCGATCTGGACGACCCGGAGGCGACCTGGGGCTGCGTGGCGGCAATGGCGCTCGAGCTTGCCGTGGCAGACGATCTGGACGGCTCGGGAACCGGTCGGCAGGTCGTCGCTGTCGGTGCGCTGGGAGAGGTGCTGGCCCCGGCGGGGCTGGAGACGGTCATCGAGCTTCCGACGGTCGCGGAAGCGCTGGCCGACATGCGGCGCAACGTCGAGAACCAGCGTGCCGAGCTCAAGGAGCAGGAGCGCTCGCTGGCCCAGGCGAGGGACGACGACAGCTCACGCGACGCATGGTGGTCACGGACCTACCTCTTCCCGCCCTTGACCGACGCCGAAGCGCACACGCTCAGCGATCTCCTCGGCGGAGGGCAGCAGACCGCCATCAGTGCCATCGTCGTCGGTGGCGAGCCGGAGGCGTTCACCGCCGCGTCCCCAGCTCGGGCTGCGGACCAAGCAGCCGAGCGACCGTTCATGCCCCCGCCGCGGCCCCGCCGCGCTCTTCCCCAGCTCGGGACCCAGATCACCGGGACGAGTCGCGAGGCGCACGTCGACCCTGATGGGGCCACCGTGACGCCGGTCGGGCTGGAGTTCCCCGCCATCAGGGCCGTCACGACTCTGCTCGGGACGACGGGGCGTACGGACACCGAACCGGCCCCCTGGTTCGCCGGACCGCTGATCCCCGACAACGTCCACGTCCTTCACCCGCGCACGGCTTCTGGATCTCTCAAGGAGGTCGCCACCATGGGCACTGACCAGCCTGGAGTCACGGACTTCGCCCACCCGACCCTGCTCCTGCTGGGGCCCATCGGGCTGATCGGTGCCGGCGGCGAGCCCCCTGCCCGCGCCGAGCGTTCGTGCATCGAGTACTGCGCCTGGATGCTGGAGAACCCCGGCGCCACCGCTGCGCAGATGGCCTCCGCGCTGCTCGTCGCCGAGGGCACGAGACGGTCCAACGTGAGCCGGCTTCGCGGATGGTTGGGGACGGGGGCCGACGGCGCCCCGTACCTGCCGGACGCGTACACCGGGCGTCTGCGTCTCGACCCCTGCGTCAGCTCCGACTGGCTACGGCTGCGGATGCTGATCGGGCCCGGCGTGGCCAAGACCTCGACCGACTCGCTGGTGGCGGCGCTGCGCCTCGTCCGCGGGGCCCCGCTGGCAGATGCAGCGCCGGGCCAGTGGCGGTGGGCCGAGGAGCTGCGCACCGACATGGCGTCCACCGTCCGCGACATCGGTGCCGTCCTCGCCGAGCGCGCGGTCGCCTCCGGCGACATCACCCTCGCCCGTTGGGCGGCGTCACGAGCCCTGCTGGCGGCTCCCGACGACGAGCTGCTCCTACGCTGGCGTGTGAAGATGGAGCACGTCGCGGGCAACCGGACGGAGGTGGAACGGCTGGCGTTCCGGCTCACCCGGCATGCGCGTTCGATCGGCGTCGACCTCGACGACGAGACGGTGACGGTCATCCAGGAAGCGATCGAGGGAAGGTCCAGAGCCCGTGCCTGACAGCTCCGCGAGCGGCGTCGAGACCAACGTCCTCGGCGGTCCCCTCGTGGAGTGCGGCACCGACCCGCTCACCGGCTACCACCGTGACGGCACCTGCATCTGCGGCCCGTACGACGTCGGCCTGCACGCTGTCTGCACCGTCGTCACCGAGGACTTCCTGGCCCATCAGCGTGAGCTCGGCAACGACCTGGTCACCCCGATCCCGGAGTTTCGCTTCCCCGGTCTGCGCCCCGGCGACCGCTGGTGCGTGGTCGCGGCGCGCTGGTTCGCGTCCTACCTCGCCGGCCGCGCCGCACCCGTCGTGCTGCAGGCGACCAGCATCCGCGCGCTCGAGGTCGTCCCGCTGGCCGCGCTGCAGGCCATGGCCGCCGACGTGCCCGACGACCTCGGCGAGCTCGGCCTGTGACCGCCCTCAGCTGCGCGGTCGACAACCTCGACGAGCCCCTGCCCGGCACCGCCCCCGGGGGCACCACCTTCGTGATGCTGGAGCACGGCGGCCCGTGGCCCGAGAAGCCGCTCGCCTGCCTCGAGCCCGCGTACGCGCAAGCACTCGGCGCTCTCCCGGCCAGCATCGGGCTCATCCGGCGCCCCGACGCCGAGGGGATCATCCGCCAGGGTGTGCCCGACCATCCCGTGGTGCTGGTCTCCGCGCCCGGCCTGCTCGTGCGCAGCCGCCCCGCCGCCTACCCGTCGGCGGACGAGCTCGCGGACGTCATCGACTCCGTCGAGCGCGGTGAGGTCCCCAGGGGCTGGGAGCCGGTGCCGTACGCCGTCGCCATCTGCACCCACGCCAAGCGTGACGTGTGCTGCTCCCGCCTCGGCATCCCTCTCGCCGAGGCCCTGCTCGCGCTCGACGCCGAGCACATCTGGACGACGACCCACCTCGGCGGCCACCGCTTCGCCGCCACCTGCCTGGCGCTGCCGGCCGCGGTCTACTACGGCCGCGTCCCCGTCGAGCGGGCCTCCGAGCTGCTCGACGCCGTCCGTACATCCCGTGTCCTGCCCGACCTCATGCGCGGCTCCGGCGCGTACGCACCGGCCCTCCAGGCAGCCGAGATCGGCGCCCGACGCGTGCTCGCCGAGACCGGCCCGATCACCCTCGTCTCCGCCGAGGGCCCCGCCAGCACCTGGCAGGCCACCGATGCGTCGGTCGTCGTCGTCGTCGAGGAGCGCCAGGGCGACCCCCGCAAGGCCTCCTGCGCCAAGGACAAGCTCTCCCGCTACCCCGAGTTCTTCGCCCGCCCGGTCGACGACGAACCCGCGTACGCCTCCGCCGCCCCGACGACGATCAACGCCCTGGCCGCCCGCATCGACGCCCTCCACGAAGGATCCCGCCCCGTGGTCGTCGCCGTCGACGGCCGCAGCGCCGCCGGCAAGTCCACCCTGGCCGGCGCCCTCGCCGCGGGCCGCCCCGGCTGGGCCGTCGTCCACACCGACGACGTCGCCTGGTGGCACTCGTACTTCGACTGGGCCGACCTGCTCACCGCCGGCGTCCTCGCGCCCGCCCACCAGGGCCGTCCCGTCTCCTACCGCCCGCCGGCCTGGGACGAGCGCGGCCGCGACGGCGCCGTCGAGGTACCCGCCGGCACCAGGGTGCTCGTCGTGGAAGGGGTCGGCTCGTCCCGCGCCGAGCTGCGCCCGTGGCTCGACCTGGCGGTCTGGGTCCACACGCCCGTCGCGACCGTCCTGGACCGGGAGGCCGAGCGCATCCGCACCGGCCACACCGAGGCGGCCCTGTCGCAGGACTGGCTGCCAGCCGAGGCCGCCTTCCTCGCAGCCGACCGGCCCTGGTCGCGTGCGGACGTCGTCGTCTCGGGCACCAGCGGCGCCACCACGCCTGTTCTGCTGTCAGCGCAGGCGAATCCCACCCCGACTCTCAGCCCTCGGTGACCGCCTAGGCGCGCCGGCCGGAATCCTTGTGTGCCATGAGGAGAACCGGTCTATGATGGGAGGTCGGCTCGGCAGAGAGCCACGAAGCGGGTCGTGTGATCATCCATGACCGTCCGTGGCCTCCAGCGCTGGCCGTTTGTCGGGGGCGAGTGTGGTGACAGCTGAGCTGCCGGGGGGGTTGTCTGCCCGCCCGCTGGTGACGGCCGATGCGTCGGCCGTGGCCGCGCTGGAGCGTCTCTCCGCGATGTCTGACCTCGTCGAGGCGCGCTCCGTCCCTAGGATCCACGCGGCGTGGAGCCGACACGACTTCGACGCCACCACGATGACGTACGGCGTCGTCGACGGCACCGACCTGGTGGCGTTCGCCGAGCACCTGGGTGGCGACCGGTGCCTCGCGTGTATCCACCCCGCCTACCGCGACCAGAACCTCGCGGGCATCCTCTCGGCCTGGGTCATCGGGTCGGCGGCCGAGCGAGGCCAGACCACCGTCACGATGCACCTGCGCGAGGAGTCGCTCACCGCCGCCATCGCCCGCCGGTTCCACTGGACGGAGCGTCACCGCAGCTGGGTCCTGGAGGTCGGTGCCGGCCGGGAGCTGCCGGCGTTCCCGCCGCCACCGGGCGTGACCATCGGCGACGCCACGCTGGTGGAGCACCCGACGATCTGGTCGCTCACCCAGCGGGCGTACCTCGAAGGGTCCGAACGTCGCCGTCAGTCCCTCGCGGAGTGGCGACGCGCGTCCGTCGACAAGCCGGGCTTCGAGCCGTGGCAGCTGCGCGTCGCGCGCGACGCCACTGGCGGGATCATCGGCGCCGCCTTCCTCCGCCTCGACGGCACCGACGGCGCCGTGGAGCGGATCGCCGTGGTGCCGGAGCTGCGCGGGAAGGGGCTGGGCAAGGTGCTCACCGCCGACGCCTTCGCCCTCCTCGCCGCCCACGGCGCGGTCCGCCGCTCGCTGGAGACCAGCTCCTGGCAGGGCGTGGAGATGCTGCAGCGCGAGGCCGGCATGAAGATCACCGCCACCTGGGTCAGCCTGGCGTTCGACGTGGGATGGCCCGCGAGCGAGCCCGCGCTGTCGAGCGAAGCCCTGGCGGAGCGGCTGGGCGAGACCGGTGGTGTGTTCCTCCTGCACAGGCGCAACACGCTGCACGCCGTGCAGGAGGTGCTGCGCGAGCGTGGCGACGGCGTGGTCACGGTCGACGCGGGCGGCTGGAGCGATGTCAGGGACATGTACGCGACGCTGCGGTCCCGCCTGCGGCTGCCGCGCTACTACAAGAACCCGGACGAGCTGCCCGAGGCGCTGACCGAGCTCGTCGCCTCGGCCCGGCCCGCGGGGTTCGACCGCCCCTCGTTCGCGGTCGTGCTCGACCGGTTCGACGTGTTCATGAGCCGCAACAAGGCCGGCGCCCTGGGTCTGGTCGATGCGTTCGCGACGGCGGCGCGCAACGCCCGGATCGACGATCACCGGATGACGGTGGTGCTGCAGACCGCCGACCGCACGCTGCGCCTCACGCAGGCCACCGTCATCGACGATCCCACCTGAGGCGGGTCGCGCTAGCCTGACCGCGAGATGAACGAGTCAGTCGCAGCAGACAGGTCTCCGGCACCGGGCGCGCTCGCACGGGGGGCACTGGGGCTGGTGTACGACCGTGAGGTGCTCGGCAAGGTCCTCAGCGATCTTCGTGCCAAGGGATACCGCCTCGCGACCTTCGACTGCCGCAAGTGGGAGACACCCCTGGCCGGGGCACAGGAGATGGCGACGACGCTGGTGCTGCCGGAGTCGATGCCGCGCACGCTCGAGATGGTCGGGGCCTGGCTGTCCGAGCTGGCGCACAGCGACGCGCCGTACGGTGACGAGCGTCTGCGCCTCGCCGTGGTGCTCGGCGTGTTCGACGACTTCGCCGCCCGCCACCGCGCGGAGGCGCTGCTGCTGGTCGACCAGCTCGGCCAGGCCTCACGGATGGCCGTGATGTTCGACCACCGCGTGCTCGCCGTGGTCCAGTCCGACGACCCCGGGTTCCATCTCGCTGCCGTGCCGACACTGGCGATCGACAGCAGGCAGACGTTCCGAGACGGTCTCTGGCCGCCCCATCCTGCGGAAGACACTGCCTGACGCGTACGGCTCTGGGCCCGCGTCTCGGTCCTGCCGGCCGGCGCGGTCAGACGGACAACACCCGACCCGTCTCGGACAACACCTGCCCTGGTTCGGACAACACCTGAGCCAACACGCCGGTGATGGTCTGGGTGCTCCCCGACAGAGGAGGACCGATGACCGTCAGCAGCGACAGCATCACCCGGTTCGACGACGACTGGCATACCTGGCAGCACCGCGAGCTGGCCGACGGGTCCCTGTCCGCCGCCGACGCCCTGACCAGAGCTCAGCGCGAGGGTGATCCCTGGTTGCTGTCCCTGATCGCCCGGGCACAGGAGGGCGACCAGGTCGCTGGCCGGGTCGTGCTGCAGCACCTGGTCCGGCTCCTGGTCTGGCTGACGGTCCGCGACGAGCGGTTGTCGGTCGAGGCACTGGCCGCTGCCGTGTGGCTCAGGGTGCTGGCCTACCCGGTGGCGCGCCGCCCCCGCAGCGTCGCCGCGAACCTGGTCCTCGACGCCCGCAAGGACGTGCTGGCCGAGCTCCGACCGTTGGCTCAGGCTCCGACCGTCCTGCCCCGACGGGTCGATACCGCCCGACAGCTGCTGGCCGACGCGTTCGACCTGGGTGTCCTGCGCGAAGACCTCTGGGCGGCGATGGGAGCGGTGTACGTGGAGGGGCTGACGAGCGCCGAGGCGGGCGCCCACCTGGGGGTCACGCCGGAGACCGTGAGGTGGCGCTGCTCGACGGGGGTAAGGCGGATGCGGCAGTACAGATCGCTGCTGAGCTGCGCCTGATGGGACTCCTGGTTGTTGCTCCGACGAGGCGTGGCTGGCTCCCCGGCGCGTCCGGTGCCTGCCTCAGTGTGCAGCCGAGGTCGAGAGTGCTGGTTCAGTCGTCCAGACCGTGCACCACCCCGCTCTGTGGTGTGCCATGCTGAGCGCACCACAACGTGGTTCAGGGCCCAGGGGGTTGCTGGGGGCGTCCCGCAGCCCCCTGGTGTCACACGGCAGAGATGCCGTCGGTCTCCCGCGTGGCCTCGGTGCCCCGGTCGAAGGTGCTGGCGCCCTCCTGGCGGGAGATGAGCTGGAAGATGAGCCCCAGCAGCGCGTACGCCACCGCGAGCCCCAGGAAGACGGGGGTCGAGACGCCGTTGCTGGGCAGGACCGCGGCGGCGAGGACACCGGCGACGACCTGCGCCAGGTTGAAGACCATGTCGTAGAGCACGAACACGCGGCCCTTGAACGAGTCCTCGATGTGGGCCTGCACGAGGGTGTCGGTGCAGATCTTGAACGACTGCGCGACCAGCCCGAGCAGGAACGACGCTGCCACCAGCGCCGCCCGGTGGAAGATCGAACCGGGCACGGCCTGGAACACGGCGGCGGCGGCGCAGAGGGCCACCATCCACCGGCGCACCCCGAACCGGGCCGCCATGGGCGGGGTCACGGCAGAGGCCAGCAGGAACCCTGCCGTGGTGGCTCCTCCCCAGATCGCGAGGTCGGCGATCGCGGCGGAGACGTCCTCCAGGGCATGGAAGTGGTTGCGGTAGATCAGGATCGTCCCCACCATCGCCACCCCCCAGATGACGCGCTGGGCACCGATCGTGGCGAGGGCCAGAGCAGCAGGGCGGCGGCGCTGCAGATGGTTCATCGCCTTGCCGAGACCGGCCAGCACCTCACGGGCGCTGTGGTGCTCCTGGTAGTCGGGCCCGAGCTCCAGACGCCCGAACCTGGCGGCGAGCGCGGCGGCCACCCCGAAGCCGCAGGCGGAGATGGCGAAGGCGAGCGCGTCGGCCTGGTGCGGCTGCCAGACGACGCCGAGAGTCGCACGGAGGCCGATCACGATGCCGCCCCCGACGAGCACACCCAAGGGCCCCACGAGCGGCATGACGGTGTTGGCCGACAGGTACTCCTCAGCGTCGATGGTGTGCGGCAGGGCGGCCGAGATGGCGGCCATGACGAAGCGGTTGAGGCTCAGTGCCACCAGAGCGGCACCGCCGATGGCGAGCTGCATCCCGCCGGCTCGATCACCGCTGAGCACCAGCCCGCCGATGACGAGTGCCAGCAGCACCCGCACGCTGTCGGAGACCAGCAGGATCTGGCGCCGTGGCCAGCGGTCCAGCACGATGCTCACGAACGGCCCGAGCACGGAGAACGGCAGCAACGTGATGGCGAGCACGGCGGCGATCGACCAGCCATCGGGCTGCTGGTAGGGGGAGAACAGCACGTACGAGGCGAGGCCGACCTGCACGCAGCCGTCGGCTGCCTGCGTGACGATGCGAAGGAGCAGCAACCGCCGGAACTTCTCGTGCCGCCAGAGACGAACCACGCTGCTGTAGACCGCCACCGCACCTCCTCCTGCGCCCTTGCGCAGCGGCCCCGATGCTACAGGCGGCCCCGTGAGGGGCACGGCGTGGCCCGGGCTGCGGCTGTCGGCTGCCGGGGTTCAGGGAGCAGCGATGGTCCAGTGGCCCGGGAGACCGCGCGCGTCCGCAACCTGCTCCTCTCGCGTCGGCGCGACACGGGCCGCCAGCTCGTAGCCGTCAGCCGGCGTCGCGGGAGGACGGGTCGAGCACCCAGCCGAGGAACTCCTTGAGGTCCCCGGTCTCCCCGTCTCGCCCGCCGCGCCCGACCACCAGCGGCGGCGGGGTGGGTCGGACGGTGACGCCGCGGAGCCGGTCCAGCAGTCCACCGCCCGGCACGGTGAGCTGGTAGTAGCCGCCGTCGGTGCCGATGGCGATGGAGCGGTTCTTGCGGAGGTACCACCCCGACAGCGACGTCTTCACCTCTGCCCCCGAGAAGGTGGTGGCTCTCAGTGGCTGCGGCGCGATCCCCCGTCGGCGCGCCTCGACGATGAACTCGTCGATCATCGCCTGCGCCTGCTCGGACTCGTGCCGGCTGTGCGCCTCCGCGAGCTCGGCCATCCGGCGGGCGTCATCGGCCCGGCTGCTGCCTGCCTCGGACATCGGCACCTCCTTGCCGACAGCGTACGGCGCGCGCCAGGGGGTGTCTCGAGCAAGGTCTATCGATCTCTAGCAGATTCACCAGAGCCTTCCAGAGACGGTGAGAACCCCTCGTCCCCCGTCCCCCAAGTCGCACGACGGAGGCGAGGAATGGACGGGTGCGGGGTTGCGAGCGGGGGGCCAACCCGGCCGTCGGGAGGCAGTCAGCCCGTCCGGGCCGTGGCAGGCGCACCCGCGCAGGGCCAGGCCACGGCCCCACGGTGGTCGCCGTCTCGCCCGGGAACATCGGTCACGCCGCCGGTCAGCCCACGGTCATCGAGCCCCCAGCCGGGAACGCCCGTCCTTGCTGGCCAGGGTCCGGCACGATCATCGACGTCCCTGCCCAGGACCACCGAAGCGATGCCAGTCGGGGTCAGTCCCCGCGGTCGGCGGCCGGCCCCCGGACACCGAAACCATGCCGGCCGGATCAGGCCATCGCCCCCACGGCGGTCGGCGTCCAGCCCGGGAACACCGAGGCCATGTCGGCCGGGGTCAGCCCGAAGCGCTTCATGCAGACCTCGGCGAGCAGGTCGCGGTAGTCGTTGCTGCCCGGCACGTCGCCCTCGTCGAGGGTGCCGAACCCGTCCCAGCGGCCCTTGACCCCACCGCGTACGCCACCGCCCAGCACGAGCGCGACACCACCGTGACCGTGGTCGGTGCCACCCGACGCGTTCTGCTCCACGCGACGGCCGAACTCGCTCATCACCACGACGGTGGTGCTCGCGGCCGCGGGCCCGAGGTCGTTCATGAACGCCGACAGACCGTTCGCCAACGCGCTGGTCATGTTGAAGAAGTCACCCGAGGTGGCCGACCCCATCTGCGTGTGCATGTCCCAGCCGCCGAGGTCGACGGTCGCCACGCGAACGCCCTGCCCGGTACGGATCAGGGAGCCGAGGGCGGCCAGGGCCTTGCCCCAGTCGGTGTCGGCGTACCCGCGGTCGGTCGGCTTCGCCTCCGTCGCGTTCAGCTTGCCGACGGTGTCGGAGGCGGTGAGGGCGAGCAGAGACTGCCGCGACATCGGGTGGTCGAGGCCGGTGTAGAGCTTCTCCAGCGCCGTACGCGTCGCGCCGTCGAGCGAGCCCGTCCCCTCGATCGCGAACGACTTCAGGTTGCGCATCATGACCGGCGACCCAGCGCCCAGGAGGGACCGTGGCGCCGCCGCACCGCCGCCGATGGAGCGGAAGGTGGTCCCGGGGCCGAGCACCGACAGCAGCCGGTCGAGCCAGCCGCTCTGCGCCCCGCTGCCCGCCGCGCCGCCACGCTCCAGGCAGTCCTGCGCCTGGAAGTGGCTGCGGGTGAGGTTCGGCGTCGAGATGGCCGGGACCGCTGCCAGCTGACCGCCGCTCACGAACCGCTGCAACGGAGCGAGCGCCGGGTGCAGCCCGAAGCCGCGGTCGAAGCCGAGGAGCGACCCGCCGCGGATGGCGACCCCCGGCCGGGCGGCGAGCAGCGTCGGGTCCTCGATCGGCACCAGCATCGACAGCCCGTCCATGCCGCCGCGCAGGAAGACGACGACGAGGGTCCCGGTCGACAAACCGGCGCCGTACGCGACCCGGGTCGTGACCAGCTGGGAGCCGACGGCGGCGACGCCGACGCCCATGCCGCCGGCTAGCACCCGCCGGCGCGTGAAGCCCTTCGACCAGACGCGCTCACGCTCGGCCTCGCGCTGCTCGTGCACGTCGGCCATGGCGCGGACGCCCGCGTCGGCGGTGGTGGGCCCGAGGCGCTGCCAGTCGGGGCAGTCGGGGTGGAGCGAGTCGGCCGGGCGGAACCCGAGGGTGGTGGTCATGTGAGCTCTTTCGGTCAGCGGGCCTGGCAGTAGAGGGAGTCGAGCACGAGGGCGGCGAGGTGGACGCCCTTCCACGTCAGCCACGACGGGATGACCGACGAGGCGGGCACACCGAGGAACTCGACCAGGGCGGCGCGCGCGCTCGCCGGCAGGGTCCCTCCGACCACGTACCGGCCGATGCGGTCGACCCAGGCGGTGGCGGTCTCGTTGGCGCGCGGCGCGAGCTCGGCCATGGCAGCCGTCGGCTTCATGCCCTCGTACCACCCGCCCGCGAGCGCCCGGTGCGTCGACCAGCGCTGCAGCACCTGCCCCGAGGACTGCCACGCGGCCACCACGTCGGGATAGCCGTTCGGCGGCGCCCAGTGGAGCGGGGCGTTCCCGGCGTCCCACAGCCGCCAGTACATGCCGGCGACGCCCTTCTTGACCGTGGCTGGGTCGTCGATCGGTATCTCGAGCACGCGGGCGGAGAACACCAGGTCCTCTGCCGGCCGACGGGTCTTCTGACCCACCGACGCCCAGAACTCGAGGGAGCCGAACATCGTGCGCAGCACCGGCACGATGGCCGTGTTGTTGTCGAGGTACGCCTGCGCCATGCGGTCGACCAGGGCCTGAGGCGGGTTGTCAGACACGAAGCGGACGGCCAGCTTGCGCGCCACCGTCTGAGCCGTGGCGGGGAGCTTCGCGAGGTACGTGAGGTAGCGGTCGCCCATCGCCTCGCCCTGCTCCGCCACCGTGTTGGGGTCGGAGAAGCCCATCACCTTCACGGCCCCGATGTAGTGGCGCCTCGGGTCGTACTTGTAGAGCTGCGGCTGGTAGTCGAGCGTCCGGCCCGACAGGATGCGCGCGGAGCCGACGACGTCGGCCTCCGTGTAGCCGCCAGTGACGCCGACCGTGTGCAGCTCCAGCAGCTCGCGGCCGAGGTTCTCGTTGACGTGGGCCCGGGTGGACTCGTCGTTGTTGAGGTATGTCAGCATCGCCGGGTGCCGCATGGCGGCGAGCAGCATGTCGGTGTAGGAGCCATACGCGTGCTTGCGGATGACCTGCTGCTGGTAGTCGGGGCCGCACGACCAGAGCGAGTCGGACGGCATCGTGCAGTTGAGCAGGTTCGCGAAGACGTCGACGACGATCTCGAAGAGCTGCCGGCCGGAGAAGATCCAGCGCCCCAGCACCATCTGGCCGGCCTCCACCTGCGCGTCCCAGGAGTAGCGCTCGATCGAGCCCACGACCTGGGGGATGGATGTGCCTGCCTGGTTGAACTGGGCGGCGATCGCGTCACCGGTGGGGTCGGCCATCGGCTTCAGCTGGGCGTCGATCCAGGCGTCGATCCCCATCTGGTCGAAGTCCGCGCGGTCCTGCTTGCGGGGCCCGAAGGTGGCGCGGCGCAGCAGGTGGGCCTTGGCCTCCTCGGGGCTGAGCAGCCCGGCAGCGCCGAACACGGTCGCCTGCTGCACCGCCTTCATAGCCACGCCGGCGATGCCCGACTGGGCACGAGGGGCGGCAGAGGCAGTGATCAGTACGGAGCCCTGGCGCCCGTTGGCGCTGACCGTGCCGGAAGCGGTGGCGACCCCTGCGGCGGTGACCGCACCGGACGGACTAGACGTGACCCGGGAGGCCGTGACACCTGCGGGGCTGGACGACGCCGCACCGGACGGGCCGGCAGTCGCGGCCCCGGCGGCGGTGAGCGTGCTGGTGGGAGCAGCCGCCGTAGGCGACGCCTCAGAGGAGGCGGCCGACGCGGTTGGCGCCGAGGTGGTGGGCGCTTGAGGAGCGGTGACCTCCAGAGCGGTGTCGACGACCGGGGTGAAGTCGACGTACTCCTTCGGACCGGTCGCGGGCTTCTCGGCCAGGGTGAAGCTCTCGTCGCGGTCGGCGGCGTCGGCGGCCTGCTTCGGGACGGTGATCCTGGTAGCCCCTGGGGAGGGCTGCTTGGCCGGGGTGGCGGTCTGGGACGCAACGGAAGCAGCGGGAGCGGCCCCCGCAGGCGTGGCGCTCGAGGCGGTCGACGTGCCGGCCGCGCTGGCCGACGGCCCGGCCGTATTGGCGGCGGCGGTCGGCGCGCTGCTGGGCAGGCCACCCGCAGCGGAGGTGGCCGCCGTCGGAGCTCCGGCGGCGGTGCTGGCCGCGGAGCCGGCACCATCGGCGGCTGTCAGAGCGGCCACCGCGGCTCCGGCCGCGCCGATGCCGGCCGCGCCGAAGAGTGCGGCGGTCAAGACGGTTCTGCGGTTGCCGCTCTCGGGCGCGGCGGGCGGGGCTGTCTCGGTCACGACACTCCTGAGATCTCGGGGCGGGGGCCCGGGTGCGGACAGTGAAGCAAGCCGCGACCCCGCCGTGGTCTTGCGTGTGGGGGTTCTCATGTGGATACCCGGAGGACTGAATCTGAGAGTCTCCTGACAGATCCTCAGGAAACTTTCATCCATTTCTGCGAGGGACGTCTCTGCGACACTCTTCGCCGTTATCGGGAAATCCCTAGAGGGCCGGATACGGTCCGAGCATGGACCCGGTGCAGAACCCGTACGCCCCCGGCGCGGGCCAGCGGCCGCCCGAGCTGGCCGGCCGAGACGAGCAGCTCGAGCAGTTCGGCGTGGTGCTGGAACGCATCGCCCGCGGTCGGCCGGAGCGCTCGCTGATCCTGACGGGGCTGCGCGGGGTGGGCAAAACGGTGCTGCTGAACGCCATGCGCTCGTCGGCCGTACGTGCCGGCTGGGGCACGGGCAAGCTGGAAGCACGTCCCGACCAGGGGCTCCGCCGCCCGCTGGGCGCCGCGCTGCACATGGCCGTACGCGAGCTCGCCCATCCCGACCCCGCTCACGTGCTGGGCGTGCTGAAGGCGTTCGTCGAGCGTGACGCGCCCAAGGGAGCCAAGCCCGCCGAGCGCTGGCAGCCAGGCATCATGGCGCCGACCGTCACCGGGCGCGCCGACTCCGGAGACATCGAGATCGACCTGGTGGAGCTGCTCACCGACGTCGCCGGCCTGGCCGCCGACCGCGAGCGCGGCGTCGCGGTCTTCATCGACGAGATGCAGGACCTCGGGCCCGACGACGTGTCAGCGCTCTGCGCGTCGGTGCACGAGATCGGGCAGCAGGGGCTGCCGCTGGTGGTCGTGGGCGCCGGCCTGCCGCACCTGCCGGCCGTGCTGTCGGCGTCGAAGTCGTACAGCGAGCGGCTCTTCCGCTACCACCGCATCGACCGGCTGAGCCGCGAGGCCGCCGACCGGGCGCTGGAGTCGCCGGCAGCCGACGAGGGTGTGAGCTGGTCGGAGGACGCGCTCGCCGCCATGTACGAGATCACCGGCGGCTACCCGTACTTCGTGCAGGCCTACGGCAAGGTCGTCTGGGACGCGGCACCCGCGTCACCGATCGGCCCCGACGACGTACGGGTCGGGGTGCCCGACGCCGAGGCCGAGCTCGCCGTCGGGTTCTTCGGGTCGCGGTATGAGCGCGCCACCCCCGCAGAGCGCGACTACCTGCGCGCGATGGCCGAGGCCGATGCCGACGAGGGATCGGTGCCCACGGCTGAGGTCGCGCGCCTGCTCGACCGCACGGCCCAGTCGCTCTCCCCCGCCCGGGACGCGCTGCTCAAGAAGGGCCTGGTCTACTCCGGCGAGCGCGGCAGGGTCGCGTTCACCGTGCCGCACTTCGGGAGGTACCTGCGCTCCGTGGGGTGACTCGCGGTGACGATGCCGCCCGCTGAGGTCTCCGGCCGGCTGCTGGCTGCGCCGACAGCCGTGGTCGTCCGCACCCTGCGCCTTCCCCCTCACGGCATCGTGCGCGCTGGCCATCCTCCGTACGCGCACGGACGGCAGGACCCTCCGCGGGCCCTGCCGTCCGTACGTGCCGTCAGGCGACCCAGTAGCTGTACAGGTCGGCGTTCACGATCGTGAACTTCAGCTTCACGGTCTGGCCGGTCAGTTCGGCGAGCTTCTCACCCTTGCTGAACTTCACCACCTGGTCGAGCTTGTCGCCCTCGATGTCCTTGGACTCGTACCCGGGGATCGGGGTGCCGTTGGCGTCGAGCACGGTGACGACGATGCGGCCGCCCTTGCGTACGTCGGCGTTGAGCCGCAGCTCCGACCCCGACAGCACGATCGGCTTGGTGATCACCTGGCCGGCGTCGCCCACACCGGGCCGGGACATGTTGGTCAAGGACGCGAACCCGTCGCGGCGCCACGTGGCCATGCCGGTCATGCCCTGGTGGACGTTGCGGTCGGGGTTGTTGGGCTCGGCACCGCCGTGGCCGTTGTTGAACCCGGCGTAGTACATGACGATCTCCTTGTCGGTGACCAGCACGTTCGACGCCGTGTAGAGAGCACCGTCGTCCCAGGCGCCGCCCTTGCTGGGCGCGATCAGCGGCGTCCGGACAGGCCGCTCCCACCGCAGCAGGTCACGCGAGGCAGCCAGCTGGGGCGTGACCGGCCCGTCGGCGGCGGTCTTGAACTGGCCCGAGGTGAAGTTCAGGATGTCGAACACCCACGGCACACCGATGTAGGCCGACTCGTACGGCAGCACGGGCATCCCGTAGATCTGCGACTCCAGCCCGCCCTTGGCGTACGCACCGCCGTCGTCGGCGAAGTCGCCCATGACACCCAGCTGGGGGTTCGACCACGTGACGAAGTCGGGGCTCGTGGACACGAATGCCGCCCGGTCGTAGCCGGAGGTGTCCGCCGTGAACATCCGCTTCTTGATGGTCGCGATATAGCGCTTGGTGCGGGGGTCGTACGTCACGTTGCTGACGTCACCGTCGAGCAGCCGCGGCACGCCCGGCTCGAAGTCCACCCAGTGGATGCCGTCGGCGGAGAAGCTCGCGTAGTAACCCATCGTCTTGTTGACCTCGCCGCCCTTGAAGAACAGCTGCGCGAAGCGACGCTCCGGCGGCGCGTCGGGGTTGTACGCGATCGTGCCGCCCCCGGCCTGCACGATGTTGTTGTCCTTGGAGCCCTTCCACTCGTACACCCCGAGGCTCGGCTTGGTCCACGTCACCCCGTCCTTGCTCTGCGCCATGCAGAGGTAGTAGTTCGGGGCCACGTCGTTGTAGCAGGTGTAGTAGAGCCGGTAGGCGTCGCCGAGCTTGAGCACCGTCCCGTACGTGTAAGCGCTGATCTCCCACGGCTTGTCCGGCCGCACCACGGGGTCGGGTCGCTTCGTACCCTCGTGGACGACGCGCTCCACGTCGTTGGCCGACTCGATGCGGTAGTCGTCGAGGAACAGCTCCCGGCCGGTCAGCTTCGGGTCGTACGCAGGAGCGGCCGGCCGCATCGAGAGGTCGTCGAAGTACGTGGTGCCCGCGGTCGCCGTCGTGCCGGAGATGAGCACGGCGACCAGGTCGGCCCGCTCCGGCGCCACGCCGGTGAGCGTGAAGGGGGCGAACGTCGCCGAGGTCGGCGTGTACGACACCTCGCCCACCACGGCCTTGTTGAAGTCGTAGAAGCGCAGGATGACCGTCGCACCGGTGCCGGAGGCGACCTTGGCCTGCCCGGTCAGCGTGTACGCCACCCCGGCCGTCGCCACCTCGCGACGCCCGGCGACGGTCACGCCGGAGCCGGCCACGTTCTTGATCTCCAGGGAGCCGGGGCCGACGGTCTTGTCGGCGGCCCGGTAGACGACGGTGGCGGCGGAGCCCGAGCCGGAGACAGACGTCGCCCAGCCGATCGGCTTGGCGAAGAAGTCGGCCGCGTCGAAGCCGCCGTTGGGCAGCATCTCCCCGGCCTCGGCGACCTCGGGCTGGGGCAGTGTCTGGGCCGTGGCGGCCGGGAGGGTGGAGATCGCGATCGCGACCGCCGCGGCAGCGGCAGCGAGGCGACCCGACCGACCCACGAGACATCGGGGCATAGGGATGAGTCCTCTCAGAGAGTACGGATGCGCACACTCTGAACGGCACGACGTTCCACGTCAAGAGGTCATCTGAAACATCATTCCGGATGTGTGGACTCCCCCCGGCTCCTCACTCCGTCGGCACGTTCTCCAGGTCGGCCAACCAGATGCGGGCGTTCCCGTCCGACGGCGCCCGCCAGTCACCACGCGGCGACAGCGACCCGCCCGCGACCACCTTCGGCCCGTTCGGCAGCGCGGAGCGCTTGAACTGCGAGAACCCGAAGAACCGCTTGATGAACACCTCGAGCCAGGAGCGGATCTCCCCGAGCCCGTACGTCACCTTCTCCTCCTCCTTCAGCCCCGCCGGCCACTCGCCCTCACCGGCGTCCTTCCATGCGTGCCAGGCGAGGAACGCGATCTTCGTCGGGCGCAGCCCGTGCCGCAGCGTGTAGAACAGCGAGAAGTCCTGCAGGTTGTACGGGCCGATGGTCGCCTGCGTCGACTGCGGCTTCTCGCCCTCGGTGGTCGGCACCAGCTCGGGCGTGATCTCGGTGTCGAGGATGCTCTGCAGCGTCTCGTTCACGCCCTTGTCGAAGAGCCCCTCGGCGATCACCCATCGGATCAGGTGCTGGATCAGCGTCTTCGGGATGCCGGAGTTCACCGTGTAGTGCGACATCTGGTCACCGACCCCGTACGTGCACCAGCCCAGCGCGAGCTCCGACAGGTCGCCGGTGCCGAGCACGATGCCGCCGCGCTGGTTGGCGGCGCGGAACAGGAAGTCCGTACGCAACCCCGCCTGCACGTTCTCGAAGGTGACGTCGTAGACGGGCTGGCCGCCGGCGAACGGGTGTCCGAGGTCGCGCAGCATCTGCTCGGCCATGGGCACGATCGAGACCTCCTCGAACGTCGCCCCCAGCGCCGTCGCCAGCGCGATGGCGTTGTTCTTGGTGTGGTCGCTGGTGGCGAACCCCGGCAGCGTGAACGCCAGGATGTCCGACCGCGGTCGCCCCAGCCGGTCCATCGCGCGCGCGGCCACGATCAGCGCCTGCGTCGAGTCCAGACCGCCGGAGACGCCGATCACCAGCTTCGGGTTGCCGATCGCCTTCAGCCGCTGCTCCAGGCCGGACACCTGGATCGAGTACGCCTCGTAGCAGTCCAGCGCCAGTCGCCCGGCGTCGTTGGGCACGAACGGGTACCTGTCGAGCGGCCGCCGCAGCCCGATGTCGTCGGCCGGCGGGTCGAGGGTGAGCTCGATCTCCTCGAAGTACGGGCCGACCTCGCGCCGGTTGTCGTCGAAGGTGCCCATCCGCTGCCGCTCCTGGCGCAGCAGGTCGAGGTCGATGTCCGCGACCGACCGACGGGCCCCCGACGGGAAACGCTCGGTCTCGGCCATGATCTGCCCGCCCTCGAACACCATGGTCTGCCCGTCCCACGACAGGTCGGTGGTTGACTCCCCCTCCCCGGCGGCCGCGAACACGTACGCCGCCTGGCACCGCATCGACGCCGAGCTGCACAGCTGCTTGCGCGCCTCCGCCTTGGCCACGGTGATCGGCGAGCCCGACAGGTTGCAGAGCACGGTTGCGCCGGCCAGGGCTGCGTACGAGGCCGGGGGGACCGGCACCCACATGTCCTCGCAGATCTCCACGTGCACGACCAGCCCGGGCACGTCGGTGGCGCGGAACAGAAGGTTCGCCCCGAACGGGACCTCGTCGTCGCCCAGCCGGATCATGCCCTCGACCCCGGCACCGGCGGCGAAGTGCCGGCGCTCGTAGAACTCGCGGTAGTTCGGCAGGTACGACTTCGGCACCACGCCCAGCACCCTGCCCCGGTGCACCACCACCGCGCAGTTGTACAGCCGCCCCTCGAACACCAGCGGCGCCCCCACCACGAGCACCGGCAGCAGGTCGGCCGACGCCTTACGCACCGTCTCCACCGCGGCGAGCGCGGCGTCGATCAGCGGGTCCTGCAGCAGCAGGTCCTCCAGCGCGTACCCGCTGAGGCACAGCTCGGGGAAGACCGCGACCGCGACCCCCTCGTCGGAGCACTCGCGCGCCACGGCGAGCACGCTCTGGGCGTTCGTCGCGGGGTCGGCGATGGCGACGGGCACGGTGCAGGCGGCGACCCGGGCGAACCCCTGGGCGTACGCGGAGAAGAAGTTCACCGGCACAGTCTTGCAAAGCCCGCTCATCAGGGGTATGATTGAACCATCAACTAAACGGAAGGCAAGACCATGGCGGCTCTCACCGAGCTCAAGGGCACGTACGCGATCGATCCCGCCCACACCCGCGTCGGCTTCTCCGCCCGCCACGCGATGGTGACGAAGGTGCGCGGCGAGTTCACCGACGTCGAGGGCACCGCGCAGCTGGACGGCGCGAACCCCAGCGCGTCCTCGGTCACCGTGACCATCCCCACGGCCAGCTTCACCACCAACCACGAGGGCCGTGACCAGCACGTCAAGAGTGACGACTTCCTCGCGGTCGAGCAGTTCCCGACGCTGACCTTCAGGAGCACGAACGTGGAGGTGACCGGTGACGACTCCTTCACGCTGACCGGCGACCTGACGATCAAGGACACCACCCAGCAGATCTCGATCCCGTTCACGTTCGAGGGCGCCGCGACCGACCCGTTCGGCAACGAGCGCATCGGCTTCGACGGCTCGACGACGATCAACCGCAAGGACTACGGCATCACCTGGAACGCCGCGCTCGAGGCCGGCGGCGTGCTGGTGAGCGAGAAGATCGGGCTCGACTTCGAGGTCTCCGCGATCAAGCAGGCCTGACGCCACGTCGTAGGCAGCCCTGATGCCCCGTCACGCCGCGTGACGGGGCATCGGTGCGCCTGGGTCTCAGTGGCGGGCGCGTGACCGTGCCCACAGGAAGACCGCGATGGCGGCCACCAGGATCAGCAGGCTCGCGACGACGGCGACGATGCCTGTCGGGTACGACCGCGGGGTGTCCAGCAGCCGACCGTGCGCGACCCACCCGAATCCCCACGCCAGACCCAGGCCCGTGAACAGGCGGCCCGGGAAGTAGCGCACGAACGCCATCCCCAGGCCCAGCAGACCCGTGACGCCCAGCACCGCCCAGACATCGGCGCCCACCCAGAGGGCGGGCACGCCCCAGGCCTCGAGCAGGTGGGCCACCGCCCCGCCGAGCACCACCGTCACCCAGCCCAACGTGAGCGCGAACGGCACCTGGGTGACCAGGCGCACCGGCAGCGTGGAACCGATCGGAGCCACCGCCCGCAGCGCCAGCGCCAGGCAGACGATGAGCAGCAGCACGGCCACGGGCACGCCGGGGCGGTCGGCCTGGGCGATGTACGGCCAAAGGCCGGTGAGGAACAGCGCGCCGGCGGCGGGCCAGGCGCTGGCGACCGTACGCGGCTCGTCGCGCGCCGCGGGCAGCCACTGCCAGACGGCGTACGCGAGAAGCAGGGCGTAGGCCACCCACCAGATCCGGTACCCCGGTGCCGAGGGGGTGAGCAGCGACGGCGCGGTCTCCAGCGGGCCGGTGATCGAGCGGCCGCCCACGACACCCGAGGTCAGCAGTGCCGCCTGCAGGCAGAACACCGCGGCCGCGGTCACGACGCCACGCCGCACGTACGGGCGGGAGGCGACCTCGTGCCAGGTCGCGGTTGCGGTGTCAGCCTGCATCTCGCCCCGTCCCAGGTCGTGGCCGTCGCCTCGTCGCGCCGGCACCGGAACTCTAGCCGCGGCGCCCACAAGGGTGGGAGGCGGGCTGGGGCGCCCGATCGCCCTTGTCTGGGGCCCAGGCCGGGAGCAAGATTCGAGGACTCCCGACCGACGCCCCGGCCGGGGGAGCGTCAAAGGGGATGCGACATGGTGACTGGTTTCGTGGCATATGCAGGTCGGGCCTGGCCCGTCGAGCAGGAGCCCGACGCGCACCGCAAGGTGGGGAGCTTCGCGACCTTGAGCGAGGCGTTGTGCGCCTTCGCCTGCGTCGACTTCCGCCCGCTGCCCGCCCTGGGAGGACGCCTGCGCTGGAGAGGCTGGAGCCCGCACGCAGGGCTGATCGTGCAGATCGAGCGGCAGGTCTCGACCGACCGCGCCGACGGCGAGAGCCGTCGACCGGTGGCGCTGCACGTCGCCTGAGCCCCCCTCACGTCGGCGCCCCGGTCGCAACGGCACGGCCGGGGCGCGGACCCTCGCAGCACCCGACCTACGCTGGTCGCATGCCCGTCGTGAGGTCGATCCAGAGCCGGCTGGGCGCCGTCGTGCGCTCCCGAGTCGCCGGTGACGAGCCCCTGGAGCGTGACCAGCAGATCTGGGGGGCTCCCGGCCCGCGCTGGTTCTCGAAGAGCGACCCGGTGTGGCGGGTCCACGAGGACGCCTCGATGTTCGCCGGCGGGATCGCCGCGCTGCTGATGCAGGCGCTGCACCCGCTCGCGATGGCGGGCGTGGCCGGGCACTCCGGCTACCGGTCCGACCCCTGGGGCCGTCTGCAGCGCACCAGCGACTACATCGCCATGACCACGTACGGCACCGTGCCCGATGCCGAGGAGCTGATCGGCCGGATCCGTGCGGTGCACGAACGGGTGCGCGGCAAGGACCACCGCGGGCGGCCGTACCGCGCCTCCGACCCGCACCTTCTGACCTGGGTGCACGCCGCCGAGATCAGCGCGTTCCTGGCCGCCCACCGCGCGTACGGGACGACGCAGCTCACCGACGCCGAGGCCGACACGTACGTCGCGCAGACAGGTCTCCCCGCCTCCCTCCTCGGGGTGCCGGAGCCGCCGGCCACGGTCGCGGAGCTCACGGCGACCCTCGACTCCTACCGCCCCGAGCTGGAGGTGTCCCCCGCGGCGCTGGACACCGTGGACTTCCTGCTCCGCACACCCCCGGTGCCGGGGCTGGCGAAGCCGGGCTACCTGATGCTCGCGGCCGGCGGCCTCGCACTTCTGCCCGGCTGGGCACGGGAGATGCTGGGCGTCCGGCTGCCCGACCCGCTGGTACGGCCCGTCGCGCGCCCCCTGGGCAAGGCAGCCACCGCGGCCGTGCGGTGGGGGCTCGCCGGGGTCGAGAACCGGCGCTCGAACGCTGCCTGAGCCTCCGTCGCCAGGGCGGCGTCACCGGCCATCTCCCCTCGTCGCCCCGAGGACCGGCGACCCCGTACGCTTTGCTGCGAGCACTGTGCTGCGGACGCCGTGCCGACACCGTGAATGGAAGTGAGGACCTCATGAGCCAGCCTCCCTACGGGCAGAACCCGGGTGGACAGAACCCGGGCGGGCAGAACCCGGGCGGCCAGCCGTCGTACGGTCAGAACCCGCCGTCCGGCCAGTCCTACGGCCAAGGCGCCGGCCAGTCGTACGGCCAGGGCACCGCTGGGCAGTCGTACGGCCAGGGCACCGCTGGGCAGTCGTACGGCCAGGGCACCGCCGGGCAGAGCACCCCGGGCCAGGCCCCGTACGGTCAGGCCTCGTACAACCAGACCCCCCAGCAGCCGTACGCGCAGGGGACGCCCACCGGCCCGTCGCACCCGACCACCCCGCCGGCGAAGAAGGGCCCGAACATCGGTCTCCTCGTGGGCGCCGGTGTGCTCGCCCTGGCCCTGGTTGCGGGGTTGATCTGGGCCTTCACCCGCAAGGACCCGACGACGCAGACGACGGTGGCCGCGAGCACGCCCGTGGCTCCCACGTCGGCGAGCGGGTCCGCGAAGCCGTCCACCTCGACCTCCGCCTCGAAGGCGACGGCGTCGGCCTCGGGCTCCGGTGAGGGCTTCACCGCGTCCGGCTCCACCCTGACGGGCAAGAACTTCACGACGACCCTGCCGTCGGGCTGGTCACTGAGCGACAAGAACGGCTCGGCGAGCTCGAAGAACCAGGGCCAGATCATCGACAAGAACAAGAACGTCATCAGCTACTACGAGAAGGTCGGCAACCAGCCCACCGGCGCCGAGGCCAAGTGCAAGACGCTGATCGAGGGCATCCGCGTCACGCCGGACGACAAGGTGACCCCGGCCCCCGCGCTCACGATGGGCGGGCAGCCGGCCTACGGCGCGGAGATCACGGTGAAGCGGGCCGAGGAGACCCGCCAGGAGGTCTTCGGCTACTACTGCACCGACCGCCCCGAGGGCACCTCGGTCGTCGAGTCGATCGCCTGGATCGACGACGAGGCGTCCGTCCGGACCGCCACGCAGAAGGTCCTCTCCGCCTGGAAGTGGAAGTAGGGCTCTAGGCCCGCAACGACAGGGGCCGTACGCCGACCGGACTCGATCCGGTGGCGTACGGCCCCTTCGTCGTGCCTGGTGGGCGTCGCTCCTCCGCCCGCGCGGTGGGCGCTGACTGCTAGATGCGGCGGCGCGCTGCCCCGCGGTCGGCGGACTGTGCCAGCGAGGCATAGATGCGCAGCGCCTGCGAGACCTCGCGCTCGCGGTTCGCCGGGGCCCAGCCCTGCTCATCGCGGCGAGCGCGACGGGTCTCCAGCTCCTCGTCGCTCACCAGCAGCGTGATGCTGCGGTCAGGGATGGAGATCTCGATCTCGTCGCCGTCCTCGACCAGGCCGATGGGTCCGCCGGCCGCCGCCTCCGGGGAGACGTGACCGATGGAGAGGCCTGAGGAGCCGCCCGAGAACCGGCCGTCAGTGACCAGGGCGCACTTCGGGCCGAGGCCGATGCCCTTGAGGTACGAGGTCGGGTAGAGCATCTCCTGCATGCCGGGGCCGCCCTTGGGGCCCTCGTAGCGGACCAGCACCACGTCGCCGGCCTTGATCTTGCCCCCGAGGATCTGCTCGACCGCCTCGTCCTGCGACTCCGAGACGCGCGCGGTGCCGCGGAACGTCCACTGCTCGCTCGGCACGCCGGCCGTCTTCACGATGCAGCCGTCGGGGGCGAGGTTGCCGTGGAGGATCGCCAGGCCGCCGTCGGCGGTGTACGGGTGGTCGACCGAGCGGATGCAGCCGCCCTCGCTGTCGGTGTCGAGGGTCTTCCAGCGCACGGTCGACGAGAACGCCTCGGTGGTGCGGACGCCGCCCGGAGCCGCGTACCAGAGCTCTTGCGGCTCCGTCTTGCCGCCGCGGATGTCCCAGGCGTCGAGCCAGTCCTGCAGCGACGGGGAGTGCACGGCGTGGACGTCGCCGTGCAGCAGGCCGCCGCGGTTCAGCTCGCCGAGGATGGCGGGGATGCCGCCGGCGCGGTGCACGTCCTCCATGTAGTAGGAGTGCGAGTTTGGGGCGACCTTGGCCAGGCACGGCGTCGTACGGCTGAGCTGGTCGATGTCGGGCTGCGTGAAGTCGACCTCGGCCTCGTTCGCGGCGGCCAGCAGGTGGAGCACGGTGTTGGTGGACCCGCCCATGGCGATGTCGAGCCGCATCGCGTTCTCGAAGGCCTGCTTGGTGGCGATGTTGCGCGGCAGCACCGACTCGTCGTCGTTCTCGTAGTAGCGCTTGGCGATCTCGACAACCAGCCGGCCGGCGGTGAGGAACAGGTCCTTGCGCGCGGCCGCGGTGGCCAGGGTCGAGCCGTTGCCTGGCAGCGCCAGCCCCAGCGCCTCCACCAGACAGTTCATCGAGTTGGCGGTGAACATGCCCGAGCAGGAGCCGCAGGTGGGGCAGGCGTTCGCCTCGATGCGGCCGAGCTGCTCGTCGTCGATGGAGTCATCGACCGAGCTGACCATGGCGTCGATGAGGTCGAGCGAGGTCTCCGCCTGCCCGTCGGCGATGATCGCCTTGCCGGCCTCCATGGGGCCGCCGGAGACGAAGACCGTCGGGATGTTGAGCCGCATCGCAGCGATCAGCATGCCGGGGGTGATCTTGTCGCAGTTGGAGATGCAGACCAGGGCGTCGGCGCAGTGCGCGTTCACCATGTACTCGACGCTGTCGGCGATCACCTCACGGCTCGGCAGCGAGTAGAGCATGCCGGCGTGGCCCATGGCGATGCCGTCGTCGACCGCGATGGTGTTGAACTCGCGGCCCACGCCGCCGGCCTCGGCGATGGCCGAGGAGACCAGCTGGCCCATGTCCTTGAGGTGCACGTGGCCCGGCACGAACTGGGTGAACGAGTTGGCCACGGCGACGATCGGCTTGCCGAAGTCGCTCTCGGTCATGCCCGTGGCGCGCCAGAGGGCGCGGGCACCGGCCATCTGGCGGCCGTGGGTGGTGGTTCGGGATCGCAGCACAGGCATGGCGAGGGTCCTCTCGTGATCCCCGTCAGCCTAGTCCGGCCCGCGTGGCCCGAGCGGCGAGGATCAGGGAACGGAACCTCCGGCCCGGCCGCTGGGCCAGACGGACGGACGTGGACCCGCCGGCCGTGCCGCCGCCGGCGGGAGCAGGGACGGCGGCCCACCACGTTCCGCGGGCGCCTGCACAACCGGTGCGCATAGGTGCGTTCCCCCCTCCAGGGCTGACCTGCGCACGCATTCGCACCGGTTGTGCAGACCGTAGGGGCGAGGCGTCGCGGTCCACCGAGCGCGGGTCGGCAGGAAGGACGACCTGTCAGGCCGCGGAGATCTCGGCACCCTCGGGCACGGGCGACGCGGTCGGGGCCGGGCGGGCGCGCAGCAGCGTGGTGACGTACAGGGCCAGGCCCAGCCAGACCAGGCCGAGGCCGACCCAGTAGGCAGGCGGGACGCGCTGACCGATGACGAGCACGCCCAGGAGCAGCTGCATGGTCGGGGTGATGAACTGGATCATCCCGAGCAGGCTCAGCGGCACCCGCGCGGTCGCGATGGCGAACAGCCAGAGCGGGATCGCGGTGACCGGGCCTGCCGCCGCCAGCCACAGGCTGACGGTGGGATCGTTGCCGAAGCGGCCGTCGGGCAGCAGCAGCAGATAGGTCAGCGCGATCGGCGTCAGCACGCCCGACTCGAACGCCAACCCCTCCAGGGCACCCAGGGGTGCCTTCTTCTTCACGGCCCCGTACGCGGCGAACGACCCTGCCAGCGCCAGCGCGACCCAGACCGTGCTGGTCATCGCCACGCCGATCACCACCACGCCGGCGGCCGCGACCACGATCGCGGCGAGCGACGCGCGCGAGAGGCGCTCGCCGAAGACCACGGCCCCGATCAGCACGTTGAGCAGCGGGTTGAGGAAGTAGCCGAGCGAGGTCTCCGCGACGTGACCGTGGTTGATGGCCCAGATGAAGGTCACCCAGTTCAGCGACACCAGCACGGCGGCCAGCGTGAGCCGCGGCCAGTGCCTGCGCACCTGGCGCAGCCACGTCCAGGGCCGCCGCGTGACCAGCAGGCAGATCACCACGAAGACCAGCGACCAGACGATGCGGTGGGCGAGGATCTCCCACGCCCCGGCGCTCTTCACGAGCGGCCAGAACAGGACGACGAAGCCCCACAGCACGTACGCGAGCGCGCCCCGTGCCGCTGCCCCCTTGTCCAGCTGGTCTTTCATCCCGCCACCCTGGCACAGGCGGACCGGCGGGATGGGGGCGTCTCGGCACGGCGGGGACCGCCCAACCCTCGGTCTGGCGCTCGCCGCTGCCCGTGGCGGCTCAGGCCTTCTGCAGCCGGCTGGCCGGAAGCATCGCGACCACGAGGGCGCCGTCGTCGAGGTAGGCGACCCGTGCCGACCACATGTCGGCAGCTCGCAGCCACTCCAGCACCAGACCAGGGCGCTCGCCGTCGACGAGGCAGAACGGCGTCGTCGGCCGCCGCACCCGGTCACCGATCGACCCCAGCTCCGACCGGATCCTGCTCGACATGGGGCCGACCCTAGGGACCACCTCCGACAGTCACCGGCCGGCGGTCACCTGCATCTTCTGGTCGCTGGCCGCACCACGTGCCATATCTGGCGCATGGCGCTGCCGGGAGCAAGAGGATGCGGGTCAGCCGGGCAGGCGGATGGTGCGGACCACCGCCGGTGGGAGGTTGATCCACGCCGGGACTGTCGTGCCGTGGTGCTCCGCGTGCACGCGACGCAGGTACCCCTGCACGGCGAGCTGCTTGTCGCGCTCACGTCCGGGCGGGGTGAGGGCGATGCGGAGCTGGGCGCCGCGGTAGGCGAAGTACGAGAAGATGCCGCCAGGAGTCAGGTCGGCGAGCAGCCGCTCCACGATGGTCTCGACCACGTCGGCGGAAAAGATCGCGAACGGGAGGCTGGAGACGATGTGGTGGTACGGCCCCGGCGCGTCCAGGTCCTGCAGCAGCACGGCGTGCACCTCAGTCGTCACGTCGGGGCGCTGGGCGCCCAGTGCACGCAGCCGCTCCGTGAACCCGGTGTTGGGCTCCACCACCACCAGGCTGCTCCCGGCCGGCAGTCGTCGCAGCAGGCCCTGGGTCATCGGGCCGGTGCCGGCGCCGACCTCCAGCACGCGTACGGGATCCCCGTCCGGGTCGATGGCCGCCGTCATGGCCGCCACCAGCTCACGCCCGCTGGGAGCGACCGCGCCGATGCTGTGGAAGCTTGCCGCCGCGTGCCTGGCGAACGTCAGGTGGTCACCGGCAACGTCCAGCACACGGCGCAGTGGGGAAGGCACGGCCGGACGCTAGCACGCACCCCAGCAACGGATCGGGTGTGCACCGCCTCACGGCATCCCCCGGATCGTGGCCGTCAGGCCGCCATCCATGGGTCCGCCGGTCCTGTCGCGCCCAGCAGGCACCGACCAGCCTGGACTCGTCCTACGGCCGGTCAGTCCGCCGGTCGCTGTCACACCAGAACTCACAACCAGCCGTCAGCGAGGGTCTCCACGTGGTCACCGCGTACGGAACCGCGGCAAAGCCCATCGGCGGCGCAACAAGCACCATCGACAGCACGACGGGGTGCGACGGCTACTCACTGTCGTCGGGCAGCCCCGCCCCGAGCCTTCACCCGTGATGCGTTCTGCGTCTCACCAGCCCACCGGGTGCGTGAGGCCCAACCCGCACCACCCACGGCTGAGCAAGGCCAACGACCGTGCAGCAGGTGCGCGGTGGCGGCGTCCTCGGCCAGCCCGGCCATTCAGCAGCGGCTCCAGCAGGGTGCCCAGCACCACCTGCAGCTCCTCCGCGCAGGTGAGCGACCCCTGGACCACGGGCGCCGCCTCGTCGAGTGCCTTCTCCCACTCGCCCGGTAGTGACTGGTCCGGGTGGACCGCTGGCACGCCTCGCAGTCGCTGGCGCTGGTGCGGGGCTCGGCGAGCCAGGCGTCGAGCTCCTGCTGGGCCTTCTGCTCGCCGCGGACGTGCGATGCCAGGGCGTACGCCAGCTGCTTCGCCGGCTCCAGCCCCTCCCCCACCTCGCGGTAGAGCGCCGAGCCGTCGGCCCGGCCGCGCCACCGCGCGACGGGGCCGTCGCCCTTGCGGGAGACCACCTCGATCTCGTCGGTGACCAGGAACGCCGAGAGCAGACCGATGCCGAACTGACCGAGCAGGTCCGCACGCGCCTCGCCCAGGTCGCCGCGCTTGCTGGAGCGGCCGATGGTGGCCAGGAAGGTGCCGATGTCATCGGCGTCGAGCCCGGTGCCGGAGTTGAAGCAGTGCATCCGCCCGTCGGCGCTGACGTCGGCGCCGGTGAGCAGCACGGCCAGCCGCGAGTCCAGGCCGCCCCGCGCTGTGACCGCGTCCACGCCGTTCTGGAGCAGCTCCCGCACGTACAGCCGAGGGCTCGAGTACAGGTGGTGGGAGAGCAGGTCAACGAGCCCCTGGAGGTCGACCTGGAACGTGCTCTGCTGCGCCTCGTCGTTCATCGCCGCCACTGACAGTCCGCTGGTCGCGTTCACGAATGCGTACGCGGATGCCGACAGGCCCACCCTCGCGCGGCACCCGGCCAGCGCTGGCGGAGCAGCCTCAGAGGGGGGTGCGCCGCAGCCGGAGGGCGTACAGCACGAGGTTGAGGAGGAAGTGCGTCAGCCCTCCGAGCACGACGATCGCCAGGAACAGGGCGAACGACACAGGCGCGAACAGCGCGAGCACCAGCGCGCACCCGAGCACGGAGTCGATCTGGTCCAGCACCACGAACACCCACGACCAGCGGTCGCCCTTGGTGAGCCCGGGGGTGATGCCGACGCGCCGCTTGAGGAAGCTGTTGGGCAGCTCGAACAGCCCGTACGTGAACCCCAGCAGCGCTCCCGAGCCGGCCGCCCAGGCGTGGGTGTTCTGGTGACGCAGGAAGAAGAGGTCGTACGGCTCGGCCGCCGTCCCTCGCAGCGCCGCTCCCCAGAGCCACCCCGTGACCGCGCCCAGCACCGTGACCCCGAGCAAGCCCTTCCACGTCTTGTTGTCGCCGAGCAGGCGACGCCCGTCACCCAGCGTGAGCCAGCCGTCGATGGGCCGGGCGAGCCCGGGCAGCGCGCGGGTCTTCACCCAGACCATGTTGAGCACCGCCGCGAAGATCGCCGGCGCCAGGCTGGCGTAGATCTGGCCGACGGCGTGGAGCACGGCGTCGAGTGTCCCACGGCAGGGATCGCTTCGTGAGCGCCGCCGAGTGGCGGAGCCGCGCCCTCTTGGGCAATAAGGGACCCGATTGTGTCCTTTCCTTCGTGGGCACCGGTCCGCAGCGCGCTTACCGTTGTCCTTGTGCTGAAGACAGGTCCGCGGGGGGCGGACACGGTGGTCGAGCTGGGTGAGGCCCAGCTGCTTCCCGGGGCGGGCGGCAAGGCGCAGACGCTGAGCGATCTGGTGGCCGCGGGGTTCGACGTCCCCGAGGCGTTCGTGGTGGCGTCCGAGGCCTTCCGGGTGGCGCTCGGCGAGCGGGCTGGGCAGGTCCAGGCCGTGCTGGACGCGCTGTCGGACGACGTCGCTCTGGCGGCCGGGCAGCTCGCCGCGCTCACGGCCGACCTGATGCTTCCCGCCGAGGTGGCGGCCGCGGTGGCTGGGCGGCTCGACCCGGAGGGTGCGTACGCGGTGCGCTCCAGCGGACTCCACGAAGACGATGTCGAGCACTCCTCGGCGGGGCTCCACGACTCGTACCTCGATGTCACCGCGGCCGAGGTGCCAGCGCGGATCATGGACTGCTACCGCTCCTCCTTCTCGGTGCAGGCCCTCGCCTACCAGCGCGACCGGGGCCTGGTGCCGGCGGTGGCCGGGCTGGGCGTGATCGTGCAGCGCATGGTGAGGGCCGACGTCGCGGGCGTCGCGTTCAGCGTCGACCCCGTCACGGGCGCCGACACCCACGTCGTCATCGAGGCGACCGCCGGCCTCGGTGACGAGATGGTCGCCGGCCGCGACGAGGCGCGACGCACGGTCGTGGACTGGTACGCGGGGAGGGTGCTCGCCGACGCCGGCCTGCTGAGCGCGGCGGAGCGTACGGCGGTCGTGGACCTGGTGCTCGCCGTGCAGACGCATCTCGGCCTGCCGTGCGACGTCGAGTGGGCCATCGAGGAGGGTGAGCTGCACCTGCTGCAGGCCCGCCCGGTGACCCGCGTGCAGCAGGTGGGGCTCGAGGGTCAGTGGACGACCGCCAACTTCAAGGACGGCGGTGTCTCTGCCGGGGTCTGCACGCCGCTGATGTGGAGCCTGTACGAGCGCGTGTGGCAAAGCTGGCTCTCGAAGTTCCTCGTCGGCTCACGGTTGGTGACGCCTGAGCAGGGCAGGACGCGGCTGGGCCGCCTGTTCTACAGCCGCCCCTACTGGAACCTGTCGCTGGTGAAGGTCGCCATGGCGAAGGCCCCTGGTTACGTGGAGCGCGAGTTCGACGCGGAGCTGGGGGTGGGGATCGCGTACGACGGCCCGGGGACCACGACCCGGCTGACGCCACGGTCGCTGGCCGAGATCGGCCGCGTGGCGCTGGTGCAGCGCCGCTGGCTGCGCGAGATGGAGCGCGACGTCGAGGGCATCAACGCCCGGCTGGTCGCGGTGGCGCAGGCGCACGAGCGCGCGCTGGCGGCCGGACCGCCCGACGAGGTGCTGCACCGCCTCGTGACCGCGCTGCTGAGCCGCGACGTGCTGCACTCCCAGGGCTGGTACTTCTGGCAGATCTTCATCAACACCATCCACCAGCAGCTGGCCCGCGAGGCGATCGTGAAGGCGGTCGGCGCGGAGGCGTACGTGGACCTCATCGGCGGCCTCGAGGACGTCTCGCACCTGCGCCCGTTCCGCGACGCCTGGGCGCTCAGCCGCCGGCTGCGCGAGGACCCGTACTGGGTCTCGGCGTCTCCGTCGCAGGTCGTCGCCGACCTCCGGGCCGGGGTCACCGCCCACGGTCTGGACGAGGTGCGGGCGTTCGTCGGCTTGTACGGGCACCACTCGGCCAAGGAGCTCGACCTGAGCCACCCGGACTTCTCCGAGGACCCGGTGCCCCTGGTCGCCATGGTGACCGACGCGGTGCGGCTCGACGACGAGTACGGACCGGACGCCGATGTCGCGCGGCGGAGCGAGCGCTACCAGGCGGCGCTCGCCACGGCCGCGTCGCGGATGTCGCCGACGCGGCACGGCCGGTTCGTGCGGCGCGTGGAGCGCATGCGCCGCCTGCTCTGGTGGCGCGAGGAGCTGCGCGACACCTCCACCCGCATGCTGCACGTCACCCGCCTGGCCACCCTTGAGCTGGGCCGCCGCCTCACCACTGCCGGGGTGCTGGATGCCGCCGACGACGTGTGGTTCGCCACCGCCGACGACCTGGTCGCCTATCTCGCCGGCGGGCTGCGGGCCGAGACCCTCCGCGAGCGCATCTCCCGTGATCGCACCTACCACCTCTCCTTCCGTCACTTCCATCCTGACGACGAGCTCGGACAGAAATCGGCTGCTCCGGTCGCCGATCCCCTGGCGGACGAGCAGAAGCCTGTGGTGACAGGGATCCCGGCCTCCAACGGCACGGTCACGGGCACCGCCCGGGTGATCACCTCCTTCGACGAGGTCGACCGGCTGCAGCCGGGTGACGTGCTCGTCACCCGGTTCACCGACCCCGGCTGGGCGGGCCGCTTCGGCATCCTCGGTGGTCTGGTGACAGAGACCGGCGGCGTGCTCTGCCACGCGGCCGTGGTCGCCCGGGAGTACGGCATCCCCTGCGTCGTCGCCGCCCCCGCCGCGCTCCGGCGGATCCCCGACGGGGCCGTGGTGCGCCTCGACGGGGGCACGGGCAAGGTCGCGGTGCTGGACCTGCCCGGCACAAACGATGCGCATAGCGGCACTGCCCCCTCCACAGCCGACCAGCGCACCAATACGCACCAGTGGTGCAGGCCGGAGCCCGACCACCCCGCCCTGCCCGGCGCCCCCGCCACCGAGACGGCCTCAGCCCACGCCGGCCTGCCTGGCGTCGCCGCCACCTCCCACCCCGGGACAACCGGTGCGCATAGCGGCACTGCCCCCTCCACAGCCGACCAGCGCACGAGTACGCACCACTTGTGTAGGTCGACCTCGCTGGAGGACCCGTCGTGAGGTTCCTCGGCACCTGGGCGCCGGCCATGTGGCTCACGCTCGCCGGGGGGAGCTGCGGCGCGCTCGGCATCGCGGCAGCGGTCACCGGCCGCCCGTCTCTCGCCTGCGCGCTGCTTGTACTCGCCGGGCTCGCCGACCTCTTCGACGGCCCGGTGGCCCGCCGCCTGCACCGCGACCTCCGCTCCGAGCAGATCGGTGGCCAGCTCGACTCGCTGGCCGACACCATCTCCTTCCTCGCGCTCCCTGTCGCCCTCACGGCCGCACTGGCGCCGGGATGGCCCGTGGCGGCCGCCCTCGCCTACGTCCCAGCCGGCCTGATGCGCCTGGCCGTCTTCAACCTGGAGCACGTCCCCGGCCGCCGCACGCACTACCGGGGCGTGCCGGTCACCTACGCCGCCCTTGTCATCCCGGTCGTCGCCCTCATCGCGCCCGCCGCCCTTCCTCTGGCCCTGCTCGCCCTCGCCGTCGGCTTCGTGCTCGACGTGCCCGTCCGCAAGCCCCGCGGAGCCGCCTACCTGATGCTGGGTGCCGTAGCAATCGTCGTGCTCACCCTGCTGGCCCTCCGGGGTGTCCGGTGAGCGCCGAGCAGACCAGCCCGCCGCTCCCGTACGACGGCTCGGTCACCACCATCAAGAGCGACCACCGCCCGGCCTCGATGCCGGGCCGCATCTGGCTCTACCTGCGCGAGATGTACCCCCTGCCGTCGCGCCTGCTGGTCTCGGCGATCCTGTTCTTCGAGATCTACTTCGTGCTGCTGCTCAACTACGGCATCACCAGCTTCCACATCGGCGTCCGCGAGGCCGTCGGCACCTGGACGGTGTTCTCGTTCCTGCTCGTGCTGCGCATCGCCGACGACCTCAAGGACGCGGAGACCGATGCCCGCCTGTTCCCCCACCGGGTGCTGCCGTCGGGGCGGGTCGACAAGCGCGACCTGTACGTCCTGCTCGGCACCGTCGTCACCCTCGCGACGGTGCTCAACGTCGCGTACATGAACAACCTGATCTTCTTCGCCGTGCTGTTCGTGTACGGCACCGGGATGTCGATGTGGTTCTTCGCCAAGTCAAAGATCCAGCCGAACCTGCTCCTGGCGCTTCTCACGCACAACCCCGTGATGATGATCCTCAACCTGTACGTCATCAGCTACGGCGTCATCGCCTACGACCTCGATCCCTTCACCTGGACGACGTTCCTGCTGGCCTGGACCATGTACTTCCCGAGCCTGATCTGGGAGGTCGTCCGCAAGGTGCGCGCGCCGTCTGAGGAGACCGCCTACGTCACCTATTCCTCCTTGTGGGGCTACAAGCAGGCCGCGTGGTTCGTGCTCGGGCTGGTCTGGGTCGACGTGCTCACGAACCTCTCCCTCGTGTACGCCGTCAGCCGGCTCGTCATGGTCCCGCTGGCGATCAACGTGGCCTGGGTGACCTGGACGATCCTGCGCTGGATCCGCCGCCCCGAGTCGTTCAAGCTGCGCGAGAAGGTCGACCGCTACACGTACGTGGTCGAGAGCCTCATGGTGATCGCCGTCGTGCTGTTCCTGACGGTGGGCTACTACTGATGAGCAAGGCTGACGGGCTCCTCCGGCTGCAGCAGCTGGGGCTGCCGGTGCCGCCGTTCCAGACCGTACGTGCCGACTCCAGCCCCGACGCGATCCTGGCTGCGTACGACGCCGTCGCCGGCCCAGCCGGAGTCGCGGTGCGCAGCTCGGCCGAGGGGGAGGACGCGAGCGGGGCCTCGTACGCCGGCCAGTTCGCCAGCTTCCTCGCCGTGACCAGGGGCGATGTCGTGTCCCGGGTGCGCGAGGTGCACGACTCGTACGCCTCCGCCGGCGCCGGCGCGTACGGGTCGCGGGTGGGCGGCCAGGCGACGGACGGCCCCGTCGTCGTGCAGCGCATGGCCGAGGCCACCCTCTCCGGCGTCGTCTTCAGCGCCGACCCGGCTGGTGTGCTCGACGACGTCGTGATCACGCTCGGCTCGGGTGCCGGTGCGGTCGTCGCCGGCGACGGGCCAACCACGACGGCACACGTCTGCGTGGTCGACGGGCAGGGGTACGAGACCGGCGACGGCCCCGCCATCCCAGCATCCCTGCGCGAGCAGCTGGTCGCCCTCGCCCGCCGCGCCCAGGAGGGCTTCGGCCACCCGGTCGACCTGGAGGTCGCGGTTGACGCCGAGGGCACGGTCTGGGTGCTGCAGGCCCGCCCCATCACGACGCTGCCCGACGGCAGCACCACGACGCTCGACGCGTCCAACATCGTCGAGTCCTACCCCGGGCTCTCCTTGCCGCTGACGGCCTCGTTCGTGCCCCGTGCGTACGCCGGCGTCTTCATCTCCCTCGCCCGCCGCCTGGCACCGCGGGTGGCCGACTGCGACGACGTACGCGCCGTGCTCGACCACATGGCCGCCGCGTCGTCGGGGCGTCTCTACTACCGCATCGACCACTGGTACCAGGTGTTCACCCTGATGCCGCTGAGCGGCGTCTACACGCGCATCTGGCAGGACGCGCTGGGCGTCACCGACCGTTCGTACGGACCCGCGCCCCTCCTCCCCGCCTGGCGCAAGCCGATGGTCGTGGTGAAGCTGCTCCGGGCGCTCGCGGCCACGCCGCGGCTGCTCGCCGGTCTGCACGACGAGGTCGAGTCGCTGCGCGGGTCCGTACGCCCCGAGGCCGCCGCGACTCTGGCCGAGCTGCGCGCTGCGTACGCCGACGTCGAGCGCCGCGCCCTCGCGCACTGGGACGTGACGCTGCTCAACGACGTGCACGCCTTCGTCTACCCGGCCCTGCTGAGCGGTTGGCTACGGCTCACCGGCCGCGGCGATGCGAACGCGCTGATCTCCGGCATCGCAGGGATCGAGAGCCTCCGTCCGGTGCACGCGATGCAGCGGCTGGCCGCGCTGGAGCCGGATCTGAGCGACGTGCACGACGACGCCTCCGCCCGGCGGCTGCTGGCGCGCGACGACGAGCTGGGGCGGCAGCTGCGCGCGTACGTCGACGAGTTCGGCGACCGCTACCTCGAGGAGCTGAAGCTCGAGTCGCCCACGTTCCGCACGCACCCGCTGCTGCTCGTCGAGGCGCTGCGACGCGCCGACGAGACGGGCGCGGCGACGAGTGCAGCCGCGACGGCCACCCGGGGCAGCGGCGTGCGCCAGCCGGGCGAGGACGACGACGCATCCGGCCCGAGCACTCCCCCGGCGACCTGGCGCGGCAGACTCACCGGCCGCCTCGTCAAGGACA
>CAKZHP010000049.1 GCA_936924635.1 uncultured Propionibacteriaceae bacterium | reverse complement strand
CACCGCGGAGCGGGCGCTGCTCCGTGCGCTCGAGGCCGGGTGCAGCGCCCCGGTCGGCGCCCTCGGGCAGGTGGCCGACGGGCGCCTCACCCTGCTCGGGCTGATGATCGCGCTCGACGGGCAGCGGGCGTACGAGGACTCGCTAACGGTTCCCCTCGATCTGAGCGCGGACCGGGAGACGCTCACGGCCATCGCCGCCGACCTCGGCTCGCGCCTTGCCGCGACGCTGCTCGACCAGGGAGCGGCGACGGTGCTGGGCTCAACGGTGCTGGGCTCAACGGTGGGGGGCTCGACGGGGCGGGGCGCATGAGCGCTCCGCGCGTGCTGGTGCCGCGCCCGGCAGGGTCGGCGGACGCGCTCGTCCAGCGGCTCCGCGAGCTCGGCCTCGCGGTCGACCACCAGCCGTTCCTCGCGCTCGTGCCGGTGCACGACGACGCCGTACGCCAGGCCGCCGCCGACCTCCGGGCCGGCTGCTTCTCCTGGCTCGTGCTCACCAGTGCCACGGCGCTGCCGGCGCTGGAGCTCGACACCACGGTGGTCCCGCGCACCACACGCGTGGCGGTCGTCGGCGACACCACCGCCGCCGCGGCGCGCGAGCGGGGGATCGAGCCGTGCCTCGTCGCCGCGGGCTCCGGGCAGGCGCTGGTCGAGCAGATGCCCCCGGCGCGCGCCGGTGATCGGGTGCTCTGGCCCGCATCGTCCGCCGCGGCGCCGACGGTCCCCGACGGCCTGCGGGGGCTGGGCTACGAGGTGCGCCCGGTGACCGCCTACCGGCCGACCCCGGTCGACGTGCCGGCGGCCGTCCTGCGTGACCTCGCCCAGGGCGCGTACGCGGTCGTGGTGCTCACCAGCGCCATGATCGCCCGGCTCGTCGCCGACGCCACCCCGCACCCGAGCACCCGGGTCGTCAGCATCGGCGACCCCACCAGCCAGGCCGCCCACGAGGTGGGGCTGCGGGTCGACGTCCAAGCCGACGCACCCACCATCGACGCCCTCGCGGCCGCCGTCGTGGCCGCCCTGCCGACCCTTGTCGAGGAGACCCCGTGATCCCTGTCCAGCGCCCCCGCCGGCTGCGTGCGTCGGCGCCCGTCCGTTCGCTCGTGCGCGAGCACACGCTGCGTGCCGGTGACCTGGTGCTGCCGATGTTCGTCAAGGAGGGCGCCCGCGAGCCGCGCGAGGTCGCCTCGATGCCGGGCGTGGTGCAGCACAGCGAGGACTCGCTCGTCGCCGCCGCCACCCTGGCCGTCGAGCGCGGCGTCGGCGGGCTGATGCTGTTCGGCATCCCTGCACACAAGGACGCGGCGGGGTCCGGGGCCAGCGACCCCGACGGGGTGCTCAACCGGGCGCTGGCACGACTGCGCGCCGAGCTCGGTGACGCGACCGTGCTGATGGCCGACACCTGCCTCGACGAGTTCACCGACCACGGCCACTGCGGCGTCGTCGACGCCCAGGGCAGGGTCGACAACGACGCGACGCTGACCCGCTACCAGCAGATGGCCGTCGCCCAGGCCCAGGCGGGGGCGCACATGCTCGGCCCGTCGGGGATGATGGACGGCCAGGTCGCCGCCATCCGGTCCGCCCTCGACGGCGAGGGTCTCACCGATGTGGCGCTGTTCGCGTACACGGCGAAGTACGCCTCCGCGTTCTTCGGCCCGTTCCGCGATGCCGTCGACTCCTCGCTCCAGGGCGACCGCCGCACGTACCAGCAGGACCCGGCCAACGGTCACGAGGCGCTGCGCGAGCTGGCCCTCGACCTCGCCGAGGGGGCCGACCTGGTGATGGTGAAGCCCGGCCTGCCGTACCTCGACGTGCTGCGCGACGTGGTGCGCGAGTCGCCGGTGCCCGTCGGGGCGTACCAGGTGTCGGGGGAGTACGCGATGATCGAGGCCGCCGCCCGCAACGGCTGGGTCGACCGGGAGCGGGTGGTGCTGGAGTCGCTGCTGGCGTTCCGCCGGGCCGGCGCGTCGTGCGTCCTGACCTACTACGCGAGCGAGGTCGCGGCCTGGCTCGACGGCGGCCTGCCCGAGCGCCTGCGCGAGTTCGCCTGACCCTGAGGAGATCGAGATGACGTACGACACCGCACCCCATGCCGCACCCGGTCTCTCCGAGGACCTGTTCACCCGCGCCCGGCGGGTCATCCCCTCCGGCGTGAACTCACCTGTGCGCGCCTTCGGCTCGGTCGGCGGCACGCCGCCGTTCATCGCCTCGGCCGCCGGCGCCATGCTGCACGACGTCGACGGCAGGTCGTACGTCGATCTCGTCGGCTCCTGGGGCCCGATGGTGCTGGGGCACGCCCACCCGGGCGTGGTGGAGGCGGTACGGGAGGCGGCCGGCCGCGGGCTCTCGTACGGTGCGCCGCAGCCCGGCGAGGTCAGCCTCGCCGAGGCGGTGGTCGAGCGCATCCGCCCGGTGGAGTCGCTGCGGCTGGTGAACTCCGGCACCGAGGCCACCATGAGCGCGATCCGGGTCGCTCGCGGCGCCACCGGTCGCGACGTGATCGTGAAGTTCGCCGGCTGCTACCACGGCCACTCCGACGGACTGCTCGCCGAGGCCGGCAGCGGCGTCGCGACCTTCGGCCTGCCCGGCAGCGCGGGGGTCACCGCGGCGGCGACGAAGGACACCGTCGTGGTGCCGTACGGCGACCGCGACGCCGTGGGCGCGCTCTTCGCCGAGCGCGGCCACGAGATCGCTGCCGTGATCACCGAGGCGGCGCCCGCGAACATGGGCGTCGTGCCGCCGCCGGCGGGGGAGGACGGAGTCGGGTTCAACCGGTTCCTCGCCGAGACCGCCCACGCCGCTGGCGCGCTGCTGATCTCCGACGAGGTGCTGACCGGGTTCCGGGCGAGCCGGGAGGGCTACTACGGCATCGACGGGCCAGAGCCCGGCGACGACGGCTGGGCGCCCGACCTGATGGCGTTCGGCAAGGTCATCGGCGGCGGGCTGCCGGTCGGCGCCTTCGGTGGCCGGGCCGACCTGATGGGGCTGCTGGCCCCGGCCGGGCCCGTCTACCAGGCGGGCACCCTGTCGGGGAACCCGCTCGCCACCGCCGCCGGCCTCGCGACGCTCGACGGGCTCGACGAGGCCGCGTACGAGCAGCTGAACGCCACCTCGGCCGCCCTGCAGCGGCTCGTCGGTGACGCGCTCACGGAGGCCGGCGTGCCGCACGTGATCCAGCGGGCGGGGACGCTGTTCTCGGTGTTCTTCCGCGACCAGCCGGTGCTCACGTACGACGACGCCAAGGCGCAGGACACTGCCGCGTTCGCCCGCTTCTTCCACGCCATGCTCGACGGCGGGGTGTACCTGCCGCCGTCGGCGTTCGAGGCCTGGTTCGTCTCGACGGCCCACGGCTCCGTCGAGCTCGACCGCATCGCCGACCTGCTCCCGGCCGCGGCCCGGGCGGCGGCGACAGGTCAGGCGTAGTAGCGGTCGTCGGCCAGGTCGGTGAGCAGGTCGACCTCGCGCGGCTCCCACCCCAGCAGCCGGGCCGTGTCCAGCGCCCACCGGGTCGCGCCGTCGCCGACGTACGCCGCCGCGCCCGTGCGCTGCGCCGCGGCGATGAGGACCCAGACGAAGCCGTGCCGGTCGCGCTCGGCGGAGTGCGTGACGGGCGAGATGCGGGCGACCGAGCTCCGGATGCCTCGTGAGGCAAGGTCGACGACCGCTGCTCGGTGACGGACCGCGGCGTCCCTCGCACCACGTCGTCCTCGGTCGCCGGGCGCCCGAGACCGGCGAGGCCGGCGGTTCCCGAGATGCCGACGAAGGCCTTGCCGGAGCCGTCGAGGGCGTCTGCGATGGACTCGATCGTCGCCAAGTCCTCCACAGCGGCCTGCTCCATCTGGCCCGTCGCCATCAGGTCGTGCCGGAAGGCGAGGTGGATGACGCCATCAGCCTCGGCGGCTGCCGCAGACCGCACGGCACGATCGGTGATCTCGCCCCGCGCCGTACGCGCCCCGAGCCGCTCGCCAGCCGCCGCCGAGGCGTCGGAGCGCACCAGCGCGGTGACTCGTGCCCGCCTGCGATCAGCTCGGGCACGAGTGCAGACCCGATGTGCCCCGTGGCGCCGGTGACGAAGACCTTCATTAGAGACCCACGCTGCCCTGCGTGATGCCGCCGTCGGCGACGACCGTGGCGGAGGTCAGGTACGACCCCAGGTCGGAGGCGATGAACACCACCAGCGACGCGATGTCGGCGGGCGTACCGATGCGGCCCAGCGGGATCGCGGCCGTCAGCGCCGCGAGCTTGGCCGGGTCGGCCTTGGTGGCGGCGTTGATGGGGGTGTCGACCGCGCCGGGGCCGACGCCGACGACCCGGATGCCGTGCGGGCCGAGCTCGACGCCCGGTTGCGGGTGAGCATGCGCATGCCGCCCTTGGAGAGGCAGTAGGGGGAGTTGCCCGGCATCGGCCAGTCCTCGTGCACCGAGGTGATGTTGACGATGCAGCCGCCACCGCCCTGGGCCCACACCCGCCACCTGGCTGATGTCGGCCTCGACCGCGACGGCCTCCGAGCCCGCCTGGGTGATCTGCTGCACCAGCGCGTCTCGGCGGCCTCGGGGTGCGTCACGTAGTCGATGACCACCTTCGCCCCCGCGGCGCCGGCAGCCAGGGCGATGCCGCGCCGATCCGGCTGTTGCCACCGGTCACGACGACCACCTTGCCGGCCAGCAGGCCGGCGAGCGGAGCAGGGCGCTCGGCTGGGGGACCCCCTGTACGGGACTCGTGGTCACCGGAACTCCTCCATCGGTTGGTGGTCTTCAGCCGTGATGATAGGAACCGCCGCTGTGCCACGGGGGCTAGTCCGTCACCCCACTCGGTGAACTTTGTGCTGCGCGGCCTGTGCGAGAGGACGGAGCACGATCCGGTCCACGTTCACGTGGTGCGGCCGGGTGGCGATCCACGTGATGGCATCGGCGATGTCCTCGGCGACGAGCGGGTCGGGCACCCCTGCGTACACCTTGTCGGCCTTCGCCTGGTCACCGCCGAACCGCGTGAGCGAGAACTCCTCGGTGTGCACCATGCCGGGCACCACCTCGCAGATCCGTACCGGCTCGCCGACCAGCTCAAGGCGCATCGAGCCCGCGATCATGCGCTCGGCCGCCTTGGCGCCGCAGTAGCCCGCGCCACCTTCGTACGGGCCGTCGGCGGCCACGCTGGTCACGAAGATCACGGTCCCGGACGCCGCTCGCAACGCCGGCAGCAGCGCCTTGGTGACCCGGGCGGCACCGAGCACGTTCATCTCGTACATCTGGAGCCACGCGTCCAGGTCCGCCTCCGCCACCGGCTCCTGCCCCAGCGCTCCGCCGGCGTTGTTCACCAGCAGGTCCAGGCGCTCACCGACCTGGCGCACCAGGTCGTCGACGGCGGCGGCGTCGGTCACGTCGCACGTCACCGCACGCCCGCTGATCTCGGCGGCCAGCTGCTCGATCCGCTCCGTACGCCGCGCGACGCACACCACCTCGTACGTCTCCGCCAGGCGCCGCGCGGCCGCGGCCCCGATCCCGGACGAGGCTCCTGTGACAACGGCGAGGGGTCTGCTCATGCGGCCCATCCTCGCGCACCCGGCCATGCCGCCACCTGCATTCTCTGGCCGTGAGCGGCATCATGTGCCATATCTGGCACGTGGTGCTCCCAGGAGCCAGAACGTGCAGGTCATCCGCGGGTGCGAACGCCCCGGGCCACCGCCGCCACCGCCGCTAGGCTGACGCCATGACCTCGACGCTGATCCTGCTCCGCCACGGCGAGAGCGAGTGGAACGCCAAGAACCTCTTCACCGGCTGGGTGGACGTCGACATCAACGATAAGGGTGTGGCCGAAGCCACCCGCGGCGCGGAGCTCATCAAGGAGAACGACGTCCTGCCCGACGTCGTGCACACCTCCGTCCTCCGCCGCGCGATCCACACCGCCAACATCGCGCTCGACGGCTGCGACCGGCACTGGATCCCCGTGCGCCGCAGCTGGCGCCTCAACGAGCGCCACTACGGCGACCTGCAGGGCAAGGACAAGGCGCAGACGCTGGAGCAGTACGGGGAGGAGCAGTTCATGCTCTGGCGCCGGTCGTACGACACCCCGCCGCCGCCCATCGCGACCGACGGTGAGTTCTCCCAGTTCGACGACCCCCGGTACGCCACGCTGCCGACCGAGGCCCGTCCGCTGACGGAGTGCCTGGCAGACGTGGTCGTGCGCATGCTGCCCTACTGGTACGACGCGATCGTCCCCGACCTGCGGTCCGGAAAGACTGTGCTGGTGGCCGCGCACGGCAACTCGCTGCGCGCTCTGGTGAAGCACCTCGACACCATCTCCGACACCGACATCGCCGGGCTCAACATCCCGACCGGCATCCCGCTGGTCTACGAGCTCGACGACGACCTGCAGCCGACCGTCCCAGGTGGGCGCTACCTCGACCCGGAGGCCGCGCGGGCCTCGATCGAGGCGGTCAAGAACCAGGGCAAGAAGAAGTAGCCCGATGGGCGGCGTGCAGTGGCGGCCCGGCCCGCGGGTGGCCGCTGCGCTCGGCGTCGGGGGGCTGCTCTGGTTCGGCCTCGCCCTCTACGCGTACGGCGGCCTGTACCTGTCGCGGCACGACGGTGACGGGTCGCTCCCCGTGCAGGGCCTCGTCGGCGCGCTCGCCGGGCTGCTCCTCACCGCGCTGCTGTCCGGTCTCGTCCTGGTCGTCCACGAGCTGTTGCACGCGCTCGTGTTCCGGCTGCTGGGTCACCGCGTCGCCTTCCGCCCGCGCAGCGGGCTCTTCGCGTCGCTCGTGGAGGTCGTCGAGCCTGCGTACGTCTCCCGCGCGGGCTTCGTCGTGGCGACCCTCACCCCCGTGGTCGTCCTGGGGGCCGCCGCTGCAGCTGCGGTGCTGTGGGCCCCGTACGGCGAGTGGTGGATCGTGCCCGGGGCGGCGGGCGTGGCCCACAGCTCCTGCGACGTCGCGACCGCTGCGGTCGCTGCCGGGCTGAGGCCCGGGGCCCGCGTGCAACCCACCGTCAGCGGGTTGGTCGCCCGCACCGCGGAGCCTGGCCCCGACGCGGTCCACTGACCGCGCCGGGTCACGCTCGGGTCAGGCCTTCGGCCAGTTCTCGCCCTCGGGGGCGGCCCCGGTGGTCAGGTAGATGATCCGGCTGCCGATGTTGACGGCGTGGTCGGCGATGCGCTCGTAGTAACGGCCCAGCAGGGCGGCATCGACCGCCTTCTCGACACCCTCGTCGTAGTCGGGGGACAGGAGCACCCGGAACTGGGCGGCACGCAGCTCGTCCATCTCCTCGTCCTCCTCGGCCATCTGCGCGGCGTTGGAGACGTTGCGGTCGCGCAGCGACGCGGCGGCGGTGCGCACCATCGACTCGGCGAGCTTCGCCACGGTCGTCATGTTGTCCTGCAGCGCGTCGCACACGGCCCGCTCCGGGTAGCGCAGCCGCGCCACCTTCGCGATGTGGGCCGCGAGGTCGCCCATGCGACCCAGCGCGTGCGTCATACGGAGCGCGGCCACGATGGTGCGCAGCTCACCAGCCACGGGGGACTGGCGGGCCAGCAGGTTGAACGCGCGCTGCTCGATGTCGTCGTGCGCGGCGTCGACCACGGCATCGTCGCTGATGACCTGCTCGGCCAGCTGCAGATCAGCGTTCATCAGGGCCTGGGTGGCGCGGTTGACGGCATCACCGACGGTCTCGGTGAGACCCACGAGCGACACCACGATCGCGTCGAGCTGGCCGTGGTAGTTCTCTCGCATCTCGCGCATCGCTCTTCCTCGCGTCGTCGTCGTCACTGGGTCCGGTCCCCGCACGGGAGCATGCCCGCAGCGACGGCATGCCGGTCTCTGCCGTGCCCAGACTAGGAAGTCTGGATGAGGTCACGCATCTCTGAGGTGAACGGCGGTTGAACGGTAGGCCACCTCTGCATCAGGCAGGCGGCACGGCCCGAGCCGGCGAGGAGAGACGACCTAGGATCCCCTTGTGAGTGCCTGGGTGGTCGTGCTGCTGTGCTTGGCTGCGGCCGTCCTGGGGCTCGTCGCCGGTGGTGTGCTCGGCCACCGCAAGGTGGTGGTGATGGCCCAGCCAACGCCCAGCCGGCTGTCGGCGCCGGCCGTGAGGGTCGCCGGCATCGCGGGGGCCGCGGTCGTGTTCGTGGGGGAGCACGACGAGGTCCTGGAGGCCACCGATGCGGCGCGCAACCTCGGCCTGGTGAGGGGAACCCGCCTGGTGGTGCCGGAGGTCCTGGAGCTGGTCCGTGCCTCCCGCCGCGAGCAGAACGCCGGGCACCTCTCCCTGGAGGTGCCCCGGGGGCAGTCCCGGCTCACCACCCATCTCGAGGTGACGGTGGCCGCCTTGGATCCCGACGTCATGGTCGTGGTCGCCCGGGACGAGACCGAGGCCCGGCGCATCCACGAGTCGCGTCGTGACTTCGTCACCAACATCAGCCACGAGCTGAAGACGCCGATCGGGGCTGTCGCCCTGCTGAGCGAGGCGGTGGAGTCCGCCGCCGACGACCCCGAGATGGTCGCTCACTTCGCGGCGAGGCTGCACGTGGAAGCGGCCCGGCTGAGCGAGCTGGTCGGCCAGATCATCACGCTGTCCCGGCTGCAGTCCGACGACCCGCTCCACGAGCCCGTCCCCGCAGACGTCTCCGGCATCGTGGCCCAGGCGGTCGACCGTCTCACGGCCCGTGCGAAGGCGCGGCGGGTCACCATCACGGTGCGTGACGACGGCCCCGGTGACGTGATCGGCGACCCCGGGCAGCTGACCGACGCGGTCGCCAACCTCGTGACCAACGCCATCGCGTACAGCCATGAGGGCGCGCGGGTCGCGGTCACCTCCACCCGCCGCACCGTCGACGGTGACGACTGGGTCGAGATCGCCGTCACCGACAACGGCATCGGCATCCCCGAGTCGGAGCGGGAACGCATCTTCGAGCGCTTCTACCGCGTCGACCCCGACCGCAGCCGGGCCTCCGGGGGCACCGGGCTTGGTCTGTCCATCGTGCGGCTGGTCGCCGAGGCCCACGGCGGCACCGTCAGCGTGTGGAGCCAGCCCGGTCACGGCTCCACCTTCACCCTTCGTCTGCCCGCCAGACTCTCCGGCCAGCCGCCGGCCCAGCCAGAACCGATCCCGTTGGAGGCCTCCTGATGACCCGTGTGCTGCTCGTCGAAGACGAGGAGAGCTACCGCGAGGCGACCTCGTACATGCTGACCAAGGAAGGTTTCGAGGTCGTCGAGGCCGCTGACGGCAAGGAGGGGCTGGCGGAGTTCGCGCGCTCCGGCGCCGACATCGTGCTGCTCGACCTCATGCTGCCCGGCCTGTCCGGCATCGAGGTCTGCCGGCAGCTGCGCCAGACCTCCACCGTGCCGGTGATCATGGTCACGGCCCGCGACACCGAGATCGACAAGGTGGTGGGCCTCGAGATCGGTGCCGACGACTACGTCACCAAGCCGTTCAGCCACCGGGAGCTGGTCGCCCGCATCCGTGCGGTGCTGCGCCGCGGCCAGGACGTCGAGCTCGCCCCCGACGTGCTCCAGGCCGACGGCATCCGCATGGACGTGGAGCGTCACGAGGTGACCCTCAACGGCGAGCCCGTACGCCTCGCGCTCAAGGAGTTCGAGCTGCTGGAGCTGCTGCTGCGCAACGCCGGCCGCGTGCTCACCCGCGGGCAGCTCATCGACCGGGTGTGGGGGAGCGATTACTTCGGTGACACCAAGACCCTCGACGTGCACGTCAAGCGGCTGCGCGCCAAGCTCGAGGACGACCCGGCCAACCCGCGCCTCGTGGTGACGGTGCGCGGCCTGGGCTACAAGCTCGACGCCTGAGCCTCAGGCCCCCACGTACGCCTTGAGGTGCTGACCCGTCAGGGTCGAGGCGTCGGCGACCAGGTGGGCCGGTGTGCCCTGGAACACCACCTGGCCGCCGTCGTGACCGGCGCCCGGGCCGAGGTCGATGACCCAGTCGGCGTGCGCCATCACGGCCTGGTGGTGCTCGATGACGATCACCGACTTGCCGGAGTCGACGAGGCGGTCGAGCAGCCCCGCAGGTTCTCCACATCGGCGAGATGAAGGCCGGTGGTCGGCTCGTCCAGCACGTACACCCCGCCCTTCGCCCCCATCTCGCTCGCCAGCTTGAGCCGCTGCCGCTCGCCTCCCGACAGCGTGGTCAGCGGCTGGCCCAGGCTCAAGTAGCCCAGCCCCACGTCGGCCATCCGCGCCAGGATGGCGTGCGCCGCAGGCGTCTTCGCCTCGCCGGCGGAGAAGAACTCCGCCGCCTCGGTGACCGGCATGGCGAGCACGTCGGCGATGTTCTTCCCGGCCAGCCGCAGCTCCAGCACGGCGGCCTGGAACCGCTTGCCCTCGCACTCCTCGCAGACGGTGGTCACCGTGTCCATGAACCCCAGCTCGGTGTAGATCACGCCGGCCCCGTTGCACGCCGGGCACGCACCCTCGGAGTTCGCGCTGAACAGCCCCGGCTTGGCACCGGTCGCCTTCGCGAACGCCTTGCGGATCGGGTCGAGCAGACCCGTGTACGTCGCGGGGTTGCTGCGCCTCGACCCCTTGATGGGGCTCTGGTCGATCGACACCACGCCTGCCGACTCCGGGATCGAGGAGTGGATCAGCGAGCTCTTGCCCGACCCGGCGACACCCGTGACCACGACCAGCACACCGAGCGGCACGTCCACGTCCACGTCACGCAGGTTGTTGGCGCTCGCGCCGCGGATCTCGATGGCGCCCCCCGGGGTGCGTACGGTCTCCTTCAGCCGGGCCCGGTCGTCGAGGTGACGCCCGGTCAGGGTCCCGCTCCGCCGCAGGCCCTCGACGGTGCCCTGGTAGCAGATCGTCCCCCCGGCGGGGCCGGCGCCGGGGCCGATGTCGACCACCTCGTCGGCGATCGCGATGGTCTCCGGCTTGTGCTCGACGACGAGCACCGTGTTGCCCTTGTCGCGCAGCTGCAGCAGCAGCTCGTTCATCTTCTGGATGTCGTGCGGGTGCAGCCCGACGGTGGGCTCGTCGAAGACGTACGTGACGTCGGTCAGCGACGAGCCGAGGTGCCGGATCATCTTCGTGCGCTGCGCCTCTCCACCCGACAGCGACCCCGAGGGGCGGTCGAGCGAGAGGTAGCCGAGACCGATCTCGACGAAGGAGTCGAGCAGGTCCCGCAGGCCCGTCAGCAGCGGCGCGACCGCGGGCTCGTCGAGCCCGCGCACCCAGGCGGCGAGGTCGCTGATCTGCATGGCGCAGGCGTCGGCGATGCTGATGCCCTCGATCTTCGAGGAGCGCGCTCCCTCGGCCAGGCGTGTGCCGTCGCACTCGGGGCAGCGGAGGAAGGTCACGGCCTTCTCGACGAACGCGCGGATGTGCGGCTGCATCGCGTCCAGGTCCTTGGTCAGCACGCCCTTCTGCAGCTTCGGGATGATGCCGTCGTAGGTGAGGTTGATGCCCTCCACCTTGATCTTGGTGGGCTCCTTGTAGAGCAGGTCGTCGAGCTCGCGCTTGCTGAAGTCCTTGACGGGCTTGTCCATGTCGAACAGGCCGGACCCGGCGAAGATCCGCCCGTACCAGCCGTCCATCGAGTAGCCGGGCACCTTGATGGCACCCTCGCGCAGCGACAGCGAGGAGTCGTAGAGCGCGTCGAGGTCGAAGTCCTTGACGTTGCCGAAACCCTCGCAGCGCGGGCACATGCCGCCGACGACGGTGTACGTCTTCGCGGTCTTCTCGGTGCGCTCGCCCTTCTCGACCTTGAGCATCCCGCTGCCCGAGACCGAGGGCACGTTGAAGGAGTACGCCTGCGGCGAGCCGATGTGGGGGTCGCCGAGCCGGCTGAACAGCATCCGCAGCATGGCGTTGGCGTCGGTGGCCGTGCCCACGGTGGAGCGGATGTTGGCTCCCATGCGCTCCTGGTCGAGCACGATCGCGGTGGTCAGGCCGTCGAGCAGGTCGACGTCGGGCCGTGCCATCGTGGGCATGAAGCCCTGCACGAACGAGCTGTACGTACCGTTGATGAGCCGGCGCGACTCGGCGGCGATGGTGCCGAAGACCAGGGAGCTCTTGCCCGAGCCCGAGACGCCGGTGAACACCGTGAGCCGCCGCTTGGGCAGCTCGATGTCGACGTCCTTGAGGTTGTTCTCCCGCGCCCCCTGCACCCGGATGGTGTCGTGACGGTCGGCCGCAGCCGACCCCTCGGTCGTCGTTCGCATCGCCCGCGTCCCCTCGTCTCGGCTGAATGCCCGCGCAGAATCTACCGTCGCGGTTCGTTAGGCTCGTCGTCCGTGGGCGACATCACGATCTTCTCCGGCACCGGGCACCCAGCGTTCGCCGAGGAGATGTGCGCGCTCCTCGGGGTCGACCTCTCGCCGTCGCGCACCACGCGGTTCTCCAACGACTGCCTGCAGGTGCAGCTGCGCGCGAACTGCCGCAAGCGCGACGTGTTCATCGTGCAGCCGCTGGTGCCGCCGGTGCAGGAGAACCTCGTCGAGCTGCTGCTGATGCTCGACGCCGCCAGGGGGGCCTCGGCCGACCACCTGACGGCAGTCATCCCGCACTACGCGTACGCGCGGAGCGACAAGAAGGACGCGCCCCGGATCTCCATCGGGGCCCGCCTCGTCGCCCAGCTGCTCACCACGGCGGGGGCCGACCGGGTGGTCACCATGGCGCTGCACTCGCCCCAGGTGCACGGGATGTTCGACATCCCCGTCGACCACCTCGACGCCACCCGGGTGCTGTCCGACCACTTCAAGGGGCGCGACCTCTCGAACACCATCGTGGTCTCGCCCGACTTCGGCAGCGCCAAGCTCGCCAACCACTTCTCGCGCGCGCTGAACGTGCAGGTCGCGGCCGGGTCGAAGCGCCGCATGGCAGACGACAAGGTCGTGATCGACGCGATCGTGGGCGACGTCGCGGGCAAGGACGTCATCATCCTCGACGACGAGGTGGCGACGGCGGGCTCGACGATCGAGCTGGTCGAGAAGCTGCGCGAGATCGGCGTTGGCAAGATCTCGGTCGCCTGCACCCACGGCCTGTTCACGGGGCCTGCCGTCGAGCGCCTGAACGCGCACGGGGACATCGTGGAGATCGTGACCACCAACACGGTGCCCCCGGTCGCGGGACTGCCGAACCTCGAGGTGCTCTCTGTTGCCCCCTTGTTCGCCGAGGCGGTGCGCCGCATCAACAGCGGTGAGTCGGTCTCCTCGCTGTTCTCCGACGAGCCGACGTACGGCTGAGGGTTTGCTGAGAGTTCCACCTAGTGGGGGCCAGATTGGTCCCGTCAGGCACAGCCCAGCTTGTCCTGTCAAGAGTCGATCAGGCATCCACTAGGGGTGATACCTGACCCCGCCGTGCTAGACTTAAGGCCGAGGAAGGGGTCTACCTGTTATGACTTTCACTGTCGGAGAAACAGTCGTCTACCCGAACCATGGTCCCGCTGTCATCGAAGACATCGAAACCCGCAAGATGAAGGGTGAGGACAAGCTCTACCTCGTCCTCCGCATCGTAGGGCCGAACGACCTCGTGGTCCGCGTCCCCGCCTGCAACATCGATCTGGTCGGGGTGCGCGACGTGGTCGACGCCGACGGTCTGGAGCGGGTGTTCAGCGTGCTGCGGGCGCCTCACACGGAGGAGCCGACCAACTGGTCGCGCCGGTTCAAGGCCAACGTCGAGAAGCTGCACTCCGGCAACGTGATGAAGGTCGCCGAGGTCGTGCGTGACCTGTGGCGCCGTGAGCGCGAGCGGGGCCTGTCGGCCGGCGAGAAGCGCATGCTCGCCAAGGCTCGTCAGAACCTCGTCTCCGAGCTCGCTCTCGCCGAGAAGATCGAGGAGGGCAAGGCCGAGGTCATGCTCGACGAGGTGCTCGCCTCGTAGTCTCCTGCCTGTGAGCATTCCTGAGCCGGTCGTCGCCGTCGTGGTGGCGGCCGGCTCTGGCGTTCGCCTGGGCGGTCCGGTGCCCAAGGCCCTCCGCGAGCTGGGCGGGCGACCGCTGGTGGCGTGGTCCGTCGAGGCCATGGCGGCTGGCGGTGCCGACGCCGTGGTGGTCGTGGTCGCCGAGGGGATGCAGCCCCAGTTCGAGGCGGCCCTGGGTGAAGCTCGGGTCCCCGTGACGCTCGTCGTCGGCGGTGCCGACCGGCAGCAGTCGGTCAGCCGGGGGCTCGCTGCGGTGCCGCAGGCCTGCCGGGTGGTGCTCGTCCACGATGCCGCCCGCCCCCTGGTGCCGGCCGAGGTCGTCGAACGGGTGGTCGACGCCGTACGCGGGGGCGCCACCGTGGTCACGCCCGTGGTCCCGGTGGTCGACACCATCCGAAGGGTCGACGGCGAGGGCAGCGTCGTCATCGACCGGTCGGGGCTGCGCGCGGTCCAGACCCCGCAGGGCTTCGACCGGGCCACGCTGGTCGCGGCCCACGCCGCGGTGGGGGGGATGTTCACCGACGACGTGGCGGTCTGCGAGGCGGCGGGGGAGAGAGCGGTGCTGGTCGAGGGGTCCCGGGAGTCGCTCAAGGTCACCGAGCCCTTCGACCTGGACGTGGCCGAGGTCGTGCTGACCCGCCGGCTGGCGGCTGCAGAGGGAGAGCGTGATGGCTGACACCAGGACCGGGATCGGGTTCGACGCCCACCGTCTCGCCGAGGGCCGCCGGATGTGGCTGGCCGGCTGCGAGTTCCCCGACGAGACGGTGGGGCTGGAGGGTCACTCCGACGGTGACGTCGCCGCCCACGCGGCGTGCGACGCGCTGCTCTCGGCTGCCGGGCTGGGCGACCTCGGGTCGAACTTCGGCACGTCGGCGCCGGAGTGGGCTGGGGCGAGCGGCGTGGCGTTCCTGCGCGAGGTCGCCGCCCGGGTGCGCGACGCCGGGTTCGAGGTCGGCAACGTCGCCGTACAGGTGATCGGCAACCGGCCGCGGTTGGGGCCGCGCCGGGCGGAGGCCGAGGGGGTGCTGTCGGCGGCCGTGGGGGCGCCGGTCACCCTCGCCGCGACGACCACCGACCTGATGGGCTTCACCGGCCGGGGCGAGGGTGTCGCGGCGATCGCCACCGCCCTGGTCGTCGCGGGCAGCGGCCGGAACGCGTCGATTCCGTAGACGCAGTGCGCTGGAAGTGGAATGCTGTTCCACGTCCAGGACGATCGCGCCGACGGAGGCACTCAGCAATGAAGATCATGACCTGCTTCGCACACCCTGCCGACACCATCACCAACTGCGGCGGCACGCTCGCCAGGCACGCTGATGCGGGTGACGAGATCGTGGCGGTGATCCTCACCCACGGCGGCCGGATCCACCCGAACAAGTACGCCGAGGAGTGGCGCAAGGAGAACCCCGACGCCGACATCACCTCGGCCGGGATCCTCGAGATCGCCGAGAACAAGAAGCGCGAGCTGCGCGCCGCCGCCGACATCATCGGCATCGGCGAGCTGGTGCTGCTCGACCACGACGACACCATGTCGACGGTGAAGGAGGACGTGGTCGCGCAGGTCGCCGAGCAGATCGCCATCCACGCCCCCGACGTCGTGATCGCCGACTACCCGCAGAACCCGGTGGTCACCCTGTCGAGCCACACCATCGCCACGATGACGCTCCTGGCCGCCCTCGACCGCGCCGCCACGTTCCTGCGCAACGTCGACGGCCGCGAGGAGGTGAACGTGAAGCAGGTCTTCTTCTCCGGCAACCCCGTGCTGACGGCCGACTGCCTGTCGGCGTACGGGCAGCGCGCTGACACCTACATCGACATCACCGAGGTGGTGGGTCGCAAGATCGCGGCCATGGACTGCTTCCGCAGCCAGGGCTACGACGGGTTGTTCGCGAGGAAGCTCATCGAGTCGAACAACGGCGAGCACGGGCGCTACGCCGGCGTGAACTTCGCCGAGTCGTTCACGCGGTTCCGCAACGAGACCCATGCCCTGCTGCCCGTGACCGACCACGCGCGTCAGCTCGACCAGCTGACGAGGCATCTCACGTACTCCCAGGTGAACGTCCGCGAGCAGTACCCGGTGGGGCCGGCCTGACCGCCCGCCGCTCTACCCTTCGGGCATGAGCGCTCCCGGTCCGTGGCCTCCGCCCGGCCCCCGGTCTCCTTGGGGGCAGCCGCAGTCTCCCTGGGGGCCGCCGCGGTCGCCGTGGGGGCAGGCGCCGGCTGCCTGGGGGCCTCCCGCTCCTGGTCGCTGGGGGCCGCCTCCTGCAGGGCAGCACCCGGCCTGGGGTCCGCCCGGCTACGGGCAGGGTCCCGTCCCGCCCTACCAGCCGCCACGCCGGCGCAGCCCCCTCGCGATGGTGCTCGGGCTCGGGTGCCTCGGTCTCGTCGGCATCGGGGTGGTCATGCTGGCGGTCGGTGCCGTGGTGGTGGAGACAGCCGGCGGCACGGCCACGGTCACCCCCACCCCAGTCGTGGTCTCGAGCACACCCGTCGGCCCGCAGTCGTCCACGAGGCCGCCCACACCGACACCCACCCCGCCCCCCACACCGACGCCGGCCGGGCCGTCCCGAGCCCACCCGCAGGACGTCGCGTACGCGAACGCCGGCTACCGCCCGCCGGCGGCCCGCATCAACGTGCCGCCGCCCCGGCCGGAGTCGTCGCAGGAGGCGGTGACGATGCGCACGTCCAGCCGTGTGTACGGCCAGGTGGTGCCGGGGCCGACCAGCTGCCCCTACGACCCCACGGACATGAAGTCGGTCGATCAGACGCAGCAGGTGATGGACGCGACGGTGGTCTGCCTCATGTCCCTGTGGGAGCCGACGCTGACACGCGCGGGGTACGAGCTGCCACGCCCCCCGGTGTATCTCGTGGACAAGGACTTCGACACCCCGTGCGGCCGGGTGCAGGTCGCCCAGCTCGCCGGTGTCTACTGCTCGGGCAACGGCGTGATCTACATGAGGTTCCCGCAGACGACCGGCCGGCGGGCGGACGGGCTGCTCACGTACATCGTGGAGACGGTGCTGGCCCATGAGTTCGGCCACCACGTGTCGGCGCGCGTCGGAACGCTGACGGCGAGCTGGTGGCTGAGGTACGAGGCCCCGACGGAGGAGGCGGCCAACCAGGAGGTGCGGAGGGCTGAGCTCCAGGCAGACTGCTTCGCCGGTCTGGCGCTGGCATCGATGGCTCGCTCCTACTCCCTCACGCCGGAAGACATGGCCGCGATCGCCAGGGACAGAGGGCTGCGGTCCAACCCCACCCACGGCACGTCGAAGAACCGGTCGTTGTGGGTGCGCACGGGGATGGAGGCTGGTGGGCAGGTCGGCCGCTGCAACACCTTCGCCGCCGCGGACCAGGACGTGGCCTAGCTGTCCTGACCGGACACGTTGACCTGGGATGGGGGTCAGGCCCGCTGGCGTGCCCGGTGCCGCACGGCGTCGCGGCTCGCGCAGCGTGGAGAGCAGGAGCGCTGGGTTCCGTTGCGGGAGACGTCGACGATGACACGCGCGCATGGCTGGGAGGCGCAGCGCCCGAGCCGGTCTGAACGAGCAGATGGCCGAGGTGTCCGCCTACCCGCGCCTGACCGACCACAACGGCGAGGGTAGAATCTGCACCACCGCGACGTCGATGACGACCTGGCCGTGGTGCTGAAGTCGGTGCTCGCCGTCGGGACGGCCCTGCACCTGACCACCAGCCGTCTGGCAGCGCCGGGTCACCGGCACCATGCTTGGCGCTGTCACCCTGCTCCTTGCCCGAGAGGTACCGGCGCGGGCCAGGATCTGAGGCCCCGCGGCCCCGAGGCCGCGTGGCGGGGTGTGCTGGACGGCTGCCGCACTACCCGACGTCACTCGGGTCGTCCGTCGGCCCGAGGGCTTCAGCGGACGAGGTTCTCCGGGGCCGTGAACGTGTTAGCGACGCGGGCGTGGGTGGACGCGAGGCCCAGCTCGGTCCAGTACTGACGACTCTGCGCCAGACCGTGGTTGCCGTCGATGCTCGGCTTGCCGCTGAGGGTGTCGTCGCCGATCGACCGGGCGAGCGCCGAGATGTTCGCCAGCTCGGCCTGCGTCATGCCGGCGGACTGGCTGACGGAGCGGAGGAACAGGCCGGCGAAGCAGTCGGCCTGCACCTCGGTCCGGCGGCTGTAGAGGTTCGCGCCGGCCTTGGTCCCGGTCATCTCGCCCAACGCGTTGGAGGAGACCAGGATCCCGGTCCGCGCCTGGATCGCGTGACCGAACTCGTGGGCGACCACCATCTCGATGACGAACCGCGAGTCACGGATGGCGGGCGGGATCACGGTGGGCAGGTCGCGCGCGTAGTAGATCCGCTGGTCGGCAGGGCAGTAGAAGGCGTTCTTGGTGCCGGTCTTGCCGCAGGCCGTCGTGATCGGCGCCGAGTACACCGACACCGGCGGTCGCGGCATCTGGAAGCCGGCGTCGCGGACGGGGCCCTCCCAGACACGCATCAGGCAGACCATGAGGTCGTTCATGTGGGCGGTCAGCTGGGCATCGCTCGCCGTGGTCAGGTTGATGACCTGGATGTCGCACCGGGTCGGGCCTGGGACGGCCTGCTGGTAGAGCGGGTTGTTGGTGAGGAGGTCGGTCGCCTGCTCGACCGTGGTGACCTTCGGCAGGGCCGGGGGGTTCATGTTAGGCGGCGGTGCCTGGTAGTCCTCGTTGACGTACCCGCCCCCGGCGCCTCCCCCCATGAGCGCCCGCAGGAGGACGCCCGCAAGACCGAGCAGCACGATCGCACCCGCACCCGCCAGGAGCCACCTGCCTGCCGACGACTTCTTCGGCGGGGGGCCCGCGAACCCGCCCCCGCCTCCCTGCGGCGGTGGCCAGGACTGCCCCTGCGGTGGCTGCCAGGGCTGACCCTGCGGCGGCTGCCACGACGGCTGCGCCGACGGTCGCCAGGCCTGCTGGCCACCCCCGAAGGAGCCGCTCGGCTGCTGCTGCCAGGGTGAGCGGCCCTGCGGGCCGTACGGGGTGTTCGTCACGCGCACAGGGTAGACCGCTGAGTGTCAGATCGGCATCGTCCGTCGCGGACCTCCGGCCGATAGGATCACCCCCGTTGCCGGCCGCGCGGGCGGCGGTCCGTCTCTCTTCCTGTGGAGGTCACATGCTCAGGCGAATGCTCGCGGGGCTCCTTGTCACGCTGGCCACGGTGCTCGCGACGGTGACGGCGGCGACGCCCGCGCACGCAGCAGGGGAGACGGCGTCGAGCTACGTCGTCGACGGGGCGCTGCGCAACGACGGCAGCATGACGATGCGGACCACCATCACGTTCGAGGGTGCGGCGCCGGCCTCGGTCGAGCAGCGGCTCGCCACGTACGCAGACGGGGCCGACGACGCCGTCTACCACTACGACATCACCGACATCACGGTGACCGACGGCAGCAAGGACCTGTCCGCCAAGGTCAGCGACGACGGCGGCTACAAGGTGATCACCGTCGCCCCGAACGGTGCGCAGAGCATCGTGGTCTCGTACGTGGTGAAGGGCACGACCACGCGCCTCGACGACGGATCGGTGCAGTTCCGCTGGCGCGTGCTGCAGGGCCTGTCCCTGAACGTGCGCGAGGTCACCGGCACGGTGAGGTCGCCGGGGCTGGCCTCTGAGTACCGGTGCGACTCCGGCGCTCCCGCGGCCCCCTCGACCTGCGGGATGTACTCGGGCGGCACGTTCGAGTCCCGCGACATCACGTTCACCGACGGCCCGCGCGGCGTCGGTGAGGTGGTGCAGGTCGGCATGCGGTACCCCGAGGGCACAGTGCCGGTGACCGAGTCGATCACCTACCGCTGGTCCCTGGACCGTGCCTTCACCCCGGGCTGGCCGCAGCTGCTGAGCACGCTCGCCGCCCTGGCGCTGGGCGGGCTCCTGCTCTGGCTGCTGCACAACCGCGCCGGACGTGACATCGCGTCGACCAAGGCCACGCCGGTCGCGGAGTTCACGCCCAGCGGCGAGGGCACCAGCGACTTCGTCGTGCGTGACGACGTCCGCCCCGGTCACGTCGGCACCGTCTCTGACGAGCACGTGGACCCCCTCGACGTGGTGGGGTCGCTGCTCGACCTGGCTGTGCGCGGTCACCTGCTCATCACCCAGCTGCCGTCGACGAGCGGTTTCGCCGACTGGAGCCTCACCCGTCAGGCCAAGGGTCGAGACGCCCTGGCCCCGTTCGAGGAGCGGCTCCTCGACGCCGTGGGTGACTCCAAGGTCTCCACGCTCGCGAGCTCGGTGGTGCCGGCCATCGGCGGCGTGCAGGACGCCCTGTACGAGGACGTGGTCAAGCGCGGCTGGTTCTCCCACCGGCCTGACGTGGTGCGTCGCACCTGGTCGCGCTGGGCATGGCTCGGCGTGCTCGCCGCCGCCGTGGTGGCGGTGCTGCTCGTCGCCCTCACCACGTTCGGCCTGCTCGGTCTGGCCCTGATCGCCCTCGCCCTGGGCCTGATGTTCGTGGCGCAGGAGATGCCGGCGCGTACGGCGGCGGGCTCGTCGCTGCTCGCCGGGCTGCGGTCGCTGGCCGTGCAGCTCGACACGCACCCGACCATCGAGCTCACGAAGGGCAGCCACTACGCGCAGGTGTCGCGCATCCTGCCGTACGCGGTGGTGCTCGGCGGCTGGGAGCGGTGGCTCAAGGCCCTGGTCGACGCCGACGACGACCCCGGCACTGCCGACGCGACCGACCTCTCCTGGTACCACGCGCCGGCCGACTGGCAGCTCCAGCAGCTGCCGGAGTCACTGGACGCCTTCGTGAACGCAGTCCGCGGGCGTCTGTTCGCCCGCTGATCTCGTGAGCGCCTGGGAGTCGTACCCCGAGGAGGCCGAGCGCGAGCAGACGGCGACGCCGCTCACGGGTACGGCTTCCGGGCCGGTCGAGGCGTACGACCCGGGCAGGTCTGCCCGCCCAGGAGAGACCCTGGTGCGGCTGGGCTACCCCGCCATGTGGGCCGTGTTCGTGGGCCTGACCCTGATGATGGTGCTGCTAGCCGTCGTGGCCCTGGCCCTGACCTCGGCCGGGACCTGGATCGCCGCGGGGGTCGTCGGTCTGGGCGCCGCGGGAGCGGTGGCGGCCGCCCGCGGCGTGCGCACTGTGAAGATCGACGGCGAGGGCGCCACCTTCCGTCTCGGCCGGCGAGGGGACGTCAGGGTGGCCTGGGCCGACGTGGAGACCTTCGAGATCCGGCGGGGCTGGGAGTACGCCACGGCTCGCCTCGGCTTCCGCCGCAGGGCCCGGTACGCCGGGGTGCTGCACGTCCATCCCCGGCCCGGTGTGACCCTGCCGCCGGACCTGCGGACCGAGGAGGGCACGTACGTGCTGCCGTCCGGCAGCGTCGACGCTCTCGACCTGCTCGGGGCAGAGCTGCGCCGGTACGGCGCCCCGGTGGTGTGGCGAGATGCCGACACCAGGGACGGGGTCAAGACACTCGGCTGGCTCTACGGCCGCCGCCCCCAGCTGCCGCGCTGAGCCCTAGAGCTCCAGCCCCGGGTAGAGCGGGTTGGCCTCGACCAGCTCGGCGGCCTGCGCACGCACCCGTTCGGCCAGGCCGTCGGAGATCACGTACTTCGCCTTGCCCGGGCCGGTCTTGGTCTGCACCGGGCGCGTGCCCTCGAGCACGTCGGCGATGAGGTTCGCCGTGGCGCGGAACTCGTCGGCGCCGAAGCCGCGCGACGTGAGCGCAGGGGTGCCGATGCGGACGCCGGTGGTGTACCAGGCGCCGTTCGGGTCCTGCGGCACCGAGTTGCGGTTGGTGACGATGCCGGAGTCCAGGAGGGCCGACTCCGCCTGGCGGCCCGTGAGGCCGAAGTTGCCGACGTCCATCAGCACGAGGTGGTTGTCGGTGCCGCCGGTGACCAGGTTCACGCCGCGGGCCATGAGCGCGTCGGCCAGGGTCTTGGCGTTGTCGGCGACGGCCTGGGCGTAGGTCTGGAACGCTTCCGTACGCGCCTCGGCGAACGCCACGGCCTTCGCGGCCATGATGTGCGACAGCGGGCCGCCGAGAACCATGGGGCAGCCCTTGTCGACGCTGGCGGCGTACTCCTTGGTCGAGAGCACGAACCCGCCGCGCGGCCCGCGCAGCGACTTGTGCGTGGTGGAGGCGATCACGTCGCCGTAGCCGACGGGGTTCTCCTCGCCGGTGAACACCTTGCCGGCGACCAGGCCCGCGAAGTGGGCCATGTCGACGAACAGCGTCGCGCCCACCTCGTCGGCGATCTCCTTCATCTTGGCGAAGTTCACGCGACGCGGGTACGCGGAGTAGCCGGCCACCAGGATCAGCGGCTTGAACTCCCGGGCGTCGGCCAGCAGCTTGTCGTAGTCGATGAGGCCGGTGGCCGGGTCGGTGCCGTACGAGTGCTGCTGGAACATCTTGCCGCTGATGTTGTGGCGGAAGCCGTGGGTGAGGTGACCGCCGGCGTCGAGCGACATGCCCATGACGCGCTGCTCGTTGTACGTGCGGCGCAGCGACTCCCAGTCCTCCTCGCTGAGGTCGTTGACGCCCTTGGCGCCCAGCTCGGCGAGCCGTGGGTCCTCGACGCGGTGGTTGAGGATCGCCCAGTACGCGACCAGGTTGGCGTCGATCCCGGAGTGCGGCTGCACGTAGGCGTACTGGGCACCGAACAGCTCCCGCGCGTGCTCGGCGGCGACGCTCTCCACGGTGTCGACGTTCTGGCAGCCGGCGTAGAAGCGGTGCCCGACGGTGCCCTCGGCGTACTTGTCGCTCAGCCAGGTGCCCATGGTCAGCAGCACGGGCAGCGAGGCGTAGTTCTCGCTCGCGATCAGCTTCAGCGACCCGCGCTGGTCGGTGAGCTCCTGCGAGATCGCTCCCGCGATCCGCGGCTCGACCGAGCCGACGACGTCGAGGATCTGACGGTACGCGCTGCTGATGGTGGCGATGTCCACGGAAACGTGCTCCCTGCGAGGTTGGCTGTGGCGCCAGCCTACCGGGCGACGCCGCCGCGGTTCTTCGCCGCCCGGCCGGGGCGTCTCAGCGGCGGCGGCTGATCTCGTACAGGGCGATCCCGGCGGCGACCCCGGCGTTCAACGACTCCACGTCGCTGGTGATGGGGATGCTGACGAGCTGGTCGCAGTTCTTGCGCACCAGCTGGGCGAGCCCGTCGCCCTCGCTGCCGACGACCAGCAGCACCGGCCCGTCGAGAGCGACCTGCTCGATGTCGGTCTCGCTCTCACCGGCGAGGCCGATGACGGTGAAGCCGGCGTCGGAGGCCTGGGTCAGCACGCGATTGAGGTTGGTCGCCCGCGCCACCGGCACCCGCGCCGCGGCACCCGCCGACGTCTTCCAGGCGGCCGCAGTCATCTGCGCCGAGCGGCGCTCAGGGATGATCACGCCCTGGGCGCCGAACGCGGCCGCCGAGCGGATGATCGCGCCGAGGTTGCGGGGGTCGGTGATGGAGTCCAGGGCCACCAGCAGACCGGTGTCAGCGTCCAGCGCGTCGCCGATCACGTCGTCGGGGTGGGCGTACTGGTACTCCGGCAGCTGCAGCGCGACTCCCTGGTGCACGGCGTCGCCGGTGAGCCGGTCGAGCTCGGCCCGGGTCACCTGCAGCAGCGGCAGCGAGTTCTCCGCGCAGAAGCTGAGGATGTCGCGCAGCCGGTCGTCGCGCTCGGCGCCGTCAGCGACGTACGCGGTCTTCACCGGCAGCCCGGCGTGCAGCGCCTCCAGCACCGGGTTGCGGCCCGCGACCCACTCGGGGCCCGCGCCGGGGCGGCCCGTACGCTTCTCGCCGCCGGACCGGGGAGCCGGTCGCCGGGCCGCGGCCTGCTTCGCCTTGTACGCCTTGTGGTACGGACGGTCCTCCGCCTTGGGGGTGGGGCCCTTGCCCTCCAGCCCCCGGCGGACGCGTCCGCCCGACCCCGCCGTATGCCCCTTGGCGCCGACGCCCTTGCCGGACTTGCGGACCGCTCCGCGTCGAGACGAGTTTCCTGGCATCAGAGGCTCCATCGTGCGCCGGTCGGGGTGTCTTCGACGCTCACCCCGAGCGTGGTCAGTGTGGTGCGGATGCCGTCGGCCGCCGCGTAGTCCTTGCGCGCCCGCGCTGCGGAACGCTGGTTGAGCAGCTCGGTGATGACGCCGTCGAGCACCGGCTGCAGGCGCGCGTCGCCCTGCGCCGCCCAGGCCGGGTCGTCGGCGCGCAGCCCGAGCACGTCGAGCATGCTCTGCACCTCCACGAGGCGAGCGGAGACCGCCTCGGTGTCACCGGAGGCCAGGGCGAGGTTGCCCTGCCGTACGGCCTCGTACACCTCGGCCAGCGCCGCCGGCGTGGCGAGGTCGTCGTCGAGCGCCGTACGGAACCCTTGCGGCAGGCGCCCCGGGTCGCTCGTGACCTGGCCCACGGCCTCGACCGCCCGGTCGACGAAGCCGTCGATGCGCTCCAGCGAGGCGGTCGCCTCGGCCAGCGACTCGGCCGACCAGTCCACCGCGCTGCGGTAGTGGGGTGCCGCGAGGTAGAACCGCACCGCCCGCGCCGGGTGCTCCTTCACGACCTCGCTCACCAGCGCGCCGTTGGAGAGCGACTTCGACATCTTCTCCCCGGCCGCGGTCACCCAGGCGTTGTGCATCCAGTAGCGCGCGAACGGCTTGCCGGCGGCTCGCGCCTGGGCCAGCTCGTTCTCGTGGTGGGGGAAGCGCAGGTCGAGGCCGCCGCCGTGGATGTCGAACTGGTCGCCGAGGTACTTCGTCGCCATGGCCGTGCACTCCAGGTGCCAGCCGGGGCGGCCTCGCCCGTACGCGCTGCGCCAGGAGGCGGTCTCCGGCTCCGACGGCTTCCAGCCCTTCCAGAGCGCGAAGTCGCGCAGGTCGCGCTTGCCGCGCGGGTCGGCGTCGCCCGCCGGCTCCATGTCGTCGACGCGCTGGTTCGAGAGCTCGCCGTACGCGGGCCACGACCGCACGTCGAAGTACACGTCGCCCGAGCCGTCCTCGGCGACGTACGCATGACCGTTCTCGATCAGCGTCGCGACCAGCTCCAGCATCTCCGGGATGTGGCCGGTCGCGCGCGGCTCGTACGTGGGGGGCAGGCACCCCAGCGCCGCGTACGCGTCGTGCAGCTCACGCTCGAAGCGGTATGCGTGCGCGAACCACGGCACCCCCGCCTCGGCCGACTTCGCGAGGATCTTGTCGTCGATGTCGGTGACGTTCGCGACCACGCTGACCTGGTAGCCGCTCACGGTCAGCCACCGCCGCAGCACGTCGAAGACGACCTCCTTGCGGATGTGCCCCAGGTGCGGCGCCGACTGCACCGTGAGCCCGCAGTGGTAGATCGACACCTGGCCCTCGACCAGCGGCTCGAACGGCCGCACCTGCCGGGTCATGGAGTCGTAGAGCTGGAACGTCACCGCCGCAGTCTACGGGCGACGCTTCGAGGCGCCCAGCATGACGACGGCCTGGGCGGCCCCGCCTCGCTCCGCTCGGCCACGCCGGACTTCGACGCAGATCCCCTTCGCGAGCTCAGGGGATCTTTGCTCAGTCAGCGGAAAGTCAGCCCTTGGCCCTCGCCCGGAGCGCGGCGATGTCCAGGAAACCGCTGGGGGCGACGTCCTCCTCCTCGACCCCGTCCTCCCACGGGTCGTGGGGCGGGGTCTCGGGCTCGTCGGCGTCGACGAACCCCTTGGAGGGGTCGAAGGGGTCGACCGCGCGCCGGGAGTCCAGCGGCACCAGGGCCTCCGACGAGAGCGCCTCGTCGGGCAGCGCCCGCAGCACGTCGTTGATGTAGCCCCAGGTGGCCTCGGTGAGCGGCACGTCGCGGTTCTCTCGCTGCGACTGGTACCAGCGGTAGTCGAGCACCTCGTGGTAGATCTGCGCCGGCTCACGCTTGGCGCGCAGCTCGGCGGGGATGATCGTGATCACCGGCTCGAACACGTCGGTCAGCCACTCGTGGGCGACGATCGCCTCGTCGATGTGCTGCCGGCCCGTGCGCGCCCGGTAGGTGTCCAGGTCGTTGAGCAGCCGCCGCGCCTGGTTCTCCTCGGTGTCCAGCCCGGTGAGCCTCAGCAGGCGCCGCGAGTGGTGCCCCGCGTCGACCACCTTGGGCTGGATCTTGATGACCGAGGAGTCGGCGTTGGTCTGGATGTCGAGCTCTGCCACGTCGAAGCCGAGTGCGTTGAGGCGTCGTACGCGGCCCTCGATCCGCCCCAGCTCGGACCCGGAGAACTCCTCGGCGCCGGTCAGCTCGGCCCACAGCTCGCGGTAGCGCAGCTCCACCATCTCGACCAGCTGCAGCGGGTCGAGGTTCTCCTCGAGCATGCCGCCGGCCTGCAGGTCGCAGAAGTCGCCGAAGAGGTTGGTGCGGGCCACCACGAGGTCGTGCTCGCGCTGGCCGTCGGTGAGCTGGTCGTGCAGCTCACCGGTCTCGGCGTCCACCAGGTATGCGGCGAACATGCCGGCGTCGCGGCGGAACAGGATGTTCGACAGCGACACGTCGCCCCACAGGAACCCGATCAGGTGCAGGCGCGCGAGCAGCACCACCATCGCGTCGACGAGGCGGGTCACCGTCTCCTGCCGCACGTGCTGGGAGAACAGCGAGCGGTAGGGGAGCGAGAACTGCAGGTGCCGGGTGATGAGGATGGGGTCGAGCGGCGTGCCGTCGTCGGCGACGCGCTGGGTGACCACGCCCATGGGCTCCACGGCCGGCGTGCCGATGCGCATCAGGTCGTGCAGCAGGCGGTACTCGTGGAGCGCGAGGTGCTCGATCACCTCCTTCGCCGCGTACACGCTGGAGCCGACCCGGATGAAGCGCACGACGTGGCGCGAGATGCCGCGGGGGAGGGCGACCAGGTGCTCGGTCGGCCACTCGGCCAGCGGCGTGCCCCAGGGCAGCGGGATCAGACGCGAGTCGGGTCTGGCTGAGACGAACCGGGGCACGCGGCAAGTCTGACACGCCCGGTCGGGTGCACGCGTGGACCGCACGGAGTTGCCACGGGATCCCTGCCCAGGTTGAGGAACGAGGCCGCCCCGGAGGCTGAGTCCCGGGGGACGGACGGACACAGGACCCTCTCAGTTTCTGTGAATCTCTCAGGAAAAGTTGGGTTTTCTCTCAGGTTGGACGTACGGTCTCCGGCGAGCCACCCGCACTTCCCTGACGGGTGGCTCCGAGGGCCCCGGCCCTCGCACACGAAGGAGACCAGCATGACCCCATCCATGAACCGTCGCCGTGCCCTCGGCGTCGTTGCCGGCGCGGGCGCCCTCCTCACGGTCGGCGCAGCCGAGGCATCCGCTGCCCCGCGCAGCTCCTCGCGCACCGATCGCCGCCGGTCGTCGAGCTCGTCCACCCGGACGACGTCCGGGTCGCGGACCACGACCGGCTCGTCCTCGGGGACGGGCACCGCCGGCCTCACGGCCCGCGCGCTCGCCGTCCGCGCCGAGATCCTGGCCGCGTTCCCGCGGATCACCGAGGTCGGCGGCGTCCGCCCCGACTCGCTGCCGGACCACCCGAGCGGCCACGCGCTCGACTTCATGATCCCCTCGCCGACGTCGGCCTCCGGCATCGCGCTGGGCAACGCCATCGCGGCGCACCTGCAGAACAGCGCAGGCCGGCTCGGGGTGTCGTACGTGATCTGGCGGCAGCGCATCTGGAACGTCTCGCGCTCCCGCGAGGGCTGGCGCGACATGGCCGACCGTGGCAGCGCCACCGCCAACCACATGGACCACGTGCACGTCACCGTGCTCTGATCCCTCCGGTCGCCGGAACGCTCGCTCCAGTGGCGCCGGCGGGCCAGGTGCCCCGCGGGGGAGGCCTGGCCCGCCCGGCGCCGCTGGGCGCTTGGGCGGGGGCGAGCTGGCTCGCCGGGGTTCCTCGGAGCCGGATGCTGCTCATATAGGGTGACGCGCATGCAGGGGGAGACGGCCGTGGCCGACGACGACCGCCGCGCCGGGACGGCCGTGCTGGCGGTGCTCGATCGACCGGCCACGCACTGGGTGGCGAGCGTCGCCTCCGCCGTCGCCACCGGTGCCGAGGTGCATGTCATCACCGCCGAGGGCCAGGACCTCGCCCGAGAGCTCCTGGAGCCGCTGGGTGCCACCGTCAGCGAGATGTCGCTGTCGGAGTGGACGAGGAACGCCGGGGCGCGTGGCTGGCAGGCCGTCGCGTTGCTGCTGCACCCGGTGCTGCTGCCGGGGGACGCGTTCACCTCCGCCACCACGATCTGCGACAGCGACATCCGCATCGCCACCGTCTCCTTCTTCTCCAACAACGCGAACTACCTGACCTTCCCCGACCCCGATCGGCCCCAGGCCGTGATCGACCCGGGGTGGAGCGAGACCACGCTGACGAGCGCCCTGCGGGAGGCGTTCGGCGAGCCCACCGACGTGCCGATCCCCCTGCCCACGGGCGCCGCGGTGGTGCTGTCGACGGTCGCGCTCCGTTCGCTCGGCCCCCTGCGCGACGCGCGGCCCGCGCTCGCCGTCCTGGACTTCGCGATGCGGGGCATCCGCAAGGGGTTCCGCAACGTGCTCGACCCCACCACGTACGTCTTCCGCCCCTACTTCGCCGACCAGACCGACCCGCTCGGCGAGGCCGAGCCCCGGGCCTGGCTGGAGGCGCGGCACCCGCTGCTGCTCACTGCCTACGACGAGGAGCGCGGTCGCATGCAGACCCCGCTCCGTGACGCCGCCCGCTGGGCGCGCGCCAAGACGTACGGCATCCGGGTGCTGGTGGAGGCCGCCACCCTCGGCCCGTTCCAGATGGGCACCCAGGTGACGCTCCTGGCCCAGCTCGACGCGCTGCGCCAGCACCCCATGGTGCGCGAGCTCGTCGTGGGCACGCCCGGCGGCCAGATCCCGGGGTACGCGTGGGAGGTGCTGCACCACCAGGGCGTACGCGTCTGCTCGCTCGACGGCCTCTCGTTCACCGGCGCCGGGCACGACCTCGACATCCTGCACCGGCCGTACCAGCCGGCCGGCGCCCTGCCGTGGGACGAGTGGCACGCCCTGGCCGCCCGCGTCGTGGCGACGACGCACGACATGATCGCGTTCGAGAACGGCTCCTACCACCCCACGGCCGACGACTGGATGTACTACCGCGACTCCATGCGGATCTCCGCGTCGCGGCTGGACGGCATGGTGGTCATCACCCACGACGTGCGCTCGATGGTGCAGAAGGCACGGCTGCCGATCGCCGACGACCGCCTGTACGTGGTCGAGAACGGCACCGACCACATCGGCGGCGACCTCTCCGAGAGCTTCCCGGCCGACCTGGCGCGCGTCGGGTGGGGGGCCGAGCCCTTCATCCTGGTGCTGGGCGCCTCCTACGACCACAAGAACCGAGACACCGCCATCCGCGCCTGGCGTGAGCTGCGCGACCGCGGCCACGACGTCCGGCTGGTGATGGCCGGCGTGGTCGTCCCGACCGGGTCGACGCGCGACGCGGAGGCGGCCCTCATGGTGCAGGGCGACCACCCGACCGTGATCCCCGACGTGACCGAGCCAGAGCGCAACTGGCTCTACCGGCACGCGAGCCTGGTGCTCTACGCCACCTCGGCCGAGGGGTTCGGGCTGGTGCCGTTCGAGGCCGCCTCCTTCGGGACCCCCACGGTGTGGGTACCGTTCGGGCCCCTGAAAGAGCTGCTCGGCGACGCCCCCGGCACGGCAGCCGAGTGGTCGCCGGGGGCGCTGGCCGACGCGATGGCGACCCTGCTCACCGACCCGGCGGTGGCCGCGCAGCAGGTGCGGTCCACGCTGACCGATGTCGGGCGTTACACCTGGGAGCGCATGGGCGACTCCCTGGTCTCGGTGTTCCTCGACGTGCTCTCCAAGCCCGCCCTCCGGGCTCAGACCGACTCACCACAGGAAGGTGCGCAGTGACAGCGACCGGACCGACCGGGGCCGATGCCAGCATCGACCGGGTCAACCTCGAGCAGGCGCTCCTCGACTTCGAGGTGGCCAACGCCCGCGTGATCGACCTCGCCAGCCGGGTCACGAACCTGAGCACCGAGGTTGTGCAGCTCCGCGCCGACCTGGGGCAGTGGAAGCTGCGCTGCGCCCAGGCCGAGACCAACGTCGACAACCTCACCGCCGCGCTGCAGGCGGCGCAGGTGCCACCGCCGGCGGCGCCCCTCCCCGCCAGCATCCCGGTGCGCGGCTACCGCAAGCTGCGCCGGATGGCGTCCCGGCTGCGCAACGTCTGATGAAGGGCCGCACCCTCTTCTGCATCACGGTCTACAACGGCCGTGCGTTCGTGCCGCGCGCGATCCGGTCGGTGCTGCGCATGGCTGAGGCCGACGGCAGCGTCGACCTGCTGATCCTCGACGACGCCAGCCCCGAGCCCGGCTGGAGCGAGGAGCTGGCCGGGCTGTGCCGGGAGCTCGGCGTCCGCTACTACTGCACCCCGCGCAACCTCGGCATCCCGCGCAACGTCAACCTCGGGCTGCGTACGGCGGTCGTGGAGGGCTACGACAACGTCGTGATCGCGAACTCCGACATCATCGTGCCCCTGGGCCTGGTCGCCGCGCTGAAGCGCGGGCTCGACCACCCGGGCGACCCGGTCGGATCGGTCACGGCGTGGAGCAACAACGTCTCCATCTACTCCCTGGCCAACGAGGCACCCGACCTGCACCTCAACACCCAGGAGATCGTCGATGGGATCGCCGGTGTCGTCGACGACGCCTTCGGCGGCGCGTGCATCGACATCCCTGCCGGCATCTCGTTCTCCATCCTGATCCCCACCGCGATGGTGCGTGAGGTCGGGCTGATGGACCCCGTGTACGGACGGGGCTACTGCGAGGAGATCGACTGGTCGCTCCGGGCGCGGCAGGGGGGCTTCCGCAACCTGCTCGCGATCGGCACCTTCGTCTACCACCAGGGGGGCGGCTCCAACGTGTCGGCCGGCCTGCTCAGCGAGGGCCATACTACCGTGCCGCAGAACGAGGCGATCATCGACCTGCGCTACCCGATGTTCCGTGACCAGGTGCACGCGTTCCAGTCCAGCCAGCAGATCGAGAAGGCCAACCTCGAGGCGGTGCGCCAGATCCTGCTGGACGCGGTCCGCTCCCACGGGTACGTCATCGAGGTGACCGACATGCCCGTCAAGGCTCCCGAGGGTGGCGAGGTGAACTGCGTCGTCGCCAGCGACGGACGCTCGGCGCGCATCGAGCACCGCGGGTTCGTGTGGGACGAGACGATCCCCGACGCCAACCCGGTGGCGCACCTGGAGTCGGTGCTGGGCTCGGCCCCGGCCCGCGTGGTCGTGGCCGCCCGGGGCCGGGCTGCCGACGAGGTGCGCTCCTCGGTCACCGACTCACGAGATGCGTACGTCTACCCCACCCGCGTCTAGGAGACGGACATGAAGCTCTTCCGGCAGCAGGCCCCCGCTCCCGCGCCCACGCAGGCGCGCGCCGCCGGCGGGGTGCCGGCCTCCTACCTGGGCGAGCCAGCCATCCAGATCGACACCGACGCGGGCCCGGTCTGGTTCCCGGCCGGCGACGGCGTGATGAGGCAGTACCTGGAGACATACGGCACCTGGGAGCCCGAGCTCGGGCAGTTCCTGCTCTCGGCGGCGCGTCGGGGCAGCACGTTCCTCGACATCGGCGCGGCCCTGGGGTACTTCTCGCGCCTGGTGGCGACCCGGTCAGGTGCCACGCGGGTGATCGCCGTCGAGCCGAACCCGGTGGTGCAGCCGCTGCTGCGCATGAACCTCTGGGGCGTCGACGCCGAGGTCGAGGTGATCCCGGCCGGGTTCGGGGAGAGCAAGGGCACGGCCGGGATCGAGGCCGCCGTCACCAACGTGGGCGATGCCCGCACGCTCACCGACCGGGTGCCGCACCGGGCCGTGATCGCGGTCACCACCGCCGACGACGCCGTCGAGGGCCCGGTGGACCTGGTGAAGATCGACGTGCAGGGGTACGAGCCCGACGTGCTGCGCGGCATGAGGGGCCTCATCGCCCGCTCGCCCGGCATCGTGATCGCTCTGGAGATGGAGCCGCAGAACCTCCTCGACCGCGACCTGTCGCCGCTGGAGGTGCTGCGCGAGTGGGAGTCGCAGTTCACCCTGCGTTACCTGCGCGCCGGGGGCGCCATCGAGGCGACCTCCGACGAGATCTTGGACTACATCGACACCGCTGGCCGGGGCGGCCAGGCGACGGTGGTGCTGACCCGCCGGTAGGGATAGCCGAGCGGACTCTCGCTCGTGCCGGGAGGAACGCTCCTTCGCGACCCCGTCTCGACGTGCCAGAAGGCTCTGCCGTGGCTGTTGTCTAGGTGGCCTTCCCCCGTGCCGCGTGCTCGGGCTCGGTTCGGGCCTCGCCTGTCTTCGCGTTCTCGGCCGGGGAAGTGGCGCCCGGCTCGACGGCTCGCGCACTGCTCGGCTCGGCGGCTCGCGCACTGCCCGGCGCGGGAGCATTGCGCAGCTGCGCGCGGCGGGACCACGCCATCGACGGCTTCTCCACGGCGTAGAAGAAACCTGACGCCACGAGGAGGATCGTCGGGACCGCGGTGAGGAGCATCAGCAGGAAGTGGCGGTGGGGGTCGCCCTCCTGCTTGAGCCACGAGTAGCTGTTGAAGACGTAGATCAGCGGCATGTGCAGCAGGTAGACCGAGTAGCCGATCACGCCGATGTAGGCCAACGGCCGGAACGAGAACACGCGCTGCAACCAACCGGTGGCCAGGGCGAGGCCGAGCAGCATGCCGCCGTACCCGATGCCGTACGGGATCGTCTCGGAGTAGTAGTAGAGCAGGTCGCCCCGTCGGCTCTGCGTCATGTAGTTGAGCGGGTTGGCGTAGCCGTAGACCAGCGACCAGCGGCCCATCTTGTACGCGGCGAGCAGCACCGTGAGCAGGCCCAGGGCGAAGATCCCGACGCCCATGCGGGGCGAGGTGAGCCGCTGGAACCACGCCGCGTCACGCAGCGCGTGCTTCTTGCTGGTCACCACCAGAGCCGCGAGGATGCCGGCCGCGAAGTCGACCAGGAACGCGGGCATCTGGTGCGACAGGAAGAACCGGACCACCTCGACCGGGAACGGTGGGAACACGTTCAGCGGCCCGTTGATGGCGAGCACCAGCCTGCCCACGGAGTTGCGCACCAGGTAGAGCCATCCCAGCGCCACGGCGGCGAGCAGCGGGGTGGAGACCATCCAGCGCCGGCCGTAGAAGAGCCGGACCAGGAACGGCACCAGCAGGTAGAACACCATCTCGATGGTCAGCGTCCAGAACGGGGTCTCCACGTGGTAGGCGCCGAAGGACGGCAGGTACGCCCCCTGGGCGAACAGCACGTGGGCGACGAGGATCACCACGCCGATCCCGGAGAAGACGCGCTCCTCGGGGATGTACTGACCGGTCATCAGCAGCAGCACCAGGAACAGCACGACCCAGTACGGCGGCCCGATGCGCCTGATCCGGGCGCGCCAGTAGACCCCGTACGGCACCGGGTCGCGCCCTGTCTGCCGGGCCGTGAAGTACGACCGGGTGAGGAGGTAGCCCGACAGCACGAAGAACAGGTCGACCCCGGAGCCGCCCATCACGACGAACCGCGTGAGGTCGATGCCGGCGAAGGTGAGCTCGGGGGAGCCGGACAGGCCCCAGGCGTGCCGCAGCAGGACCATGAGCACGGCCAGTGCACGCAGCCCGTCGAGATAGGCGATGTGCTGCTTGTCGGACTTCGCCGGCGTGTGCGTCGACGCGAAGCCGTCACCGAAGGGTGTGGGCAGGGTCATCGGTACGTCCTGCTGACCTGGTGCGGGCTCCGCGAGCCACTGCCCGAGGCACGACGGGGCCGGCACATGGGCGCGCCTCCGGGAGCGTGGGGACGCCGCAGCTGACGGCTGAAGGGCTGACTGTGTCTGGTGCGGGACCAAGCCACACTGGTGACTACGAGATCCGTCCCGCGACCAAGCGGTGCTAGCTCAGCGGCCGGGGGGGGGGGTCTCGGAGCCCGAGGTCGTGCGGCGAGCCTTGAGTCGCCCGACGATGCTGCGGCCGGCTGCGATGCCGGGCCTCTCGACGAGCACGTACGAGATGTGAGCGCCCAGGACGGTGAGCACGAGGATGATCACCAGTCGCGGCACGAGGTGCGTCATCTCTGGAGCCCGCTCCAGAGGACCTCTGCCGTACATCGACAAGATGATCGGGAAGTGCAGGATGTAGAGGCTGTACGAGCGCTCGCCCAGCCACGTGGCGATGCGCGTTGGCAGCGACTCCGCCTTCCAGGCCGGGTTGGCGCAGGTCAGCACCACGGCGGCCAGGAGCACCGCCATCGCGTACTCGAAGAAGGTGAACCAGATCCAGTGCCGGAACTGTGTCGCGCGCTCGATGAAGAACAACGACAGTGCCGGCGGGACCAGCACGGCGACGACGACGAGCACCGACATGCGACTGGGGAGCCGACGGTGGATCGCGTCGAGACGACCGGTCACCTCCAGGTAGCGCAGGCCGATGCCGAGCGCGAAGATCGGCACCAGGCCCACGAACTGGCGCGCCAGGTAGAGGCTCTCGATGGCGAGGTCGAACTGGTTCTCCCCGAAGTACAGGTGACGCAGCCAGTCGCCGTCGAGCGCGATCCAGAGCTTCCAGCCGACGCCGATTGCGCACAGGGTGAGAAAGGTGAGCCGTGGCCACCGCGCGAACGGGAGAGCCATCAGCGGCAGCAGCAGATAGAGCATGAACTCGGCCGTCAGGGTCCACAGCGCGCCGTCGACGTTCAGGGAGCTGGCCGTCTCAGGGAACATGTAGTGCGTGAAGGTGCCGTTCGCCAGCACCTGGCGGACGCCGAAGGGGCTGAAGAGCAGGTCGTGGTTCGCGAAGAACAGGAACAGCACCGTCACGACCAGGTAGTAGGCGGGCGCGATGCGGAAGAATCGGCGCACCCAGTAGGTGACGAGGTCGCGCTTGCCCCAGAAGCTGTCGACGAGCAGGTAGCCCGAGAGCAGGAAGAACAGGTTCACGCCCAGGGTGCCGAAGCCCTCGACGATCTCGTAGCCGGGGAAGTGCGGCTGGGTGGACAACGACCACATGTGGTGGAAGACCACGACCAGCGCCGCGACCCCGCGGAGCGCCTCGATCCCCGGGCGCCAGGAGAGGCGACGGGCGGCGACCAGGTCCGCAAGCGGCGGACGGGTCACCGGCTTGTACGGGCGGGCAGCTGACCCTCGATCCAGGTCACCAGCTGCTCCAGGCCCTGCTGCAGGGAGAACTGCGGCGTCCAGCCCAGGCGGTCGGCGGCACGGGAGACGTCGGCCCACGCATGCCGTACATCCCCCGCTCGCCACTGGCCCGTCACGTGGGGCTCGGGCGCCCCGTACAGGCGGGAGATGATCTCGGCGGCCGTCCGGATCGTCTGCATCTCGCCCGAGCCGATGTCGATCGGGTCCCGGCCGGGCGCTTCGGCGGTGGCTGCCGCCACGATGGCGCGGGCCACGTCGTCGATGAGGATGAAGTCGCGGCGCACCTCGCCGTCCTCGTAGAGGGGGATCGAGGTGCCCTCGCGCGCCAGGCGGCAGAACAGCGACATGATCCCCGTGTAGGAGTTGATGAGCGACTGCCCGGGGCCGTACACGTTCTGCAGCCGCAGGATCACCGGCTCCACGTCGAACGCGGGCGCCCAGGCCGACAGGATCCCCTCCTGGGCGAGCTTCGTGGTGCCGTACACGCTGACCGGCATGGGGTGCACCGAGCCCGATTCCATGGGCGTGGGCTCGGAGTCCTCGAAGTCCCACCGGCCCTCGGCGAGCATGTCGGGGGTGCGCTGGCCCGGGTACCAGACCGTGCCATCGGTGCGGCGCCAGGCGCCCTCTCCGTACACGGCTCGCGACGAGGAGAGCACGATCCGGCGGGGCCGCTTGTCGGAGGCGCTGAGGGCGTCGAGCAGCACCGTGGTGCCGACGACGTTGACCATGCCGTGACGGGTCGACTCGGTGAGCGACTGGCCGGTGCCGGTCTCGGCGGCGAGGTGGATCACGACGTCGGGCCGCGCGTCGGCGACCACGGCGCGTACGGCCTCGGGGTCGGTGACGTCGCCGACGACCAGCTCTGCCCGCTCGTCGAGCGCGGCGGGGCGCTCCTGCGTGGCGTGGATCTGGGGGTGGAGGTTGTCGAGCACGACGACCCGGTCGAAGCGGTCGGCGAGCTCTGCCGACGCGGCGCACCCGATGAACCCGGCGCCTCCGGTGACGAGGACGCTGGTGGTGTCAGTCATGCGGGGTGCTCCTTCGTGGGGTTGTCAGCGGCACTGTACCGGCCGCGCGCCGGGTGGCTCGACAGACATGCGAGGGCCCCCGCTCAGACGAGCGGGGGCCCTCGGCGTGCTCAGACCGGTGTCAGGAGATGCGCTCCTGCGTCGAGTTCGAGAACACGTGGATGTTGTCGGCGTCGACACCGAGGCGCACCTGAGCGCCACGCTCCGGAGGACGACGCGAGGAGATGCGGGCCACGATCTGCTGGGCCTGCAGCTCCTCCTCGGGCGAGAGGCCGGCCAGCGTCCCGTACACGAAGGCGTCGGCGCCGAGCTCCTCGACGACGGCGACCTGCACGCCGATGCCCTCCTCCTGCGGGACGAAGGACTCGGGGCGGATGCCGAGGGTCAGCGTCTTGTCGTCGCCGGCCTTGGCGAGGATCTCGCGGGGCACCGGCACGGTGTAGTCACCGATCTGGACGCCGCCGTCGACGATGTTGCCGGCCATCAGGTTCATGGCGGGCGAGCCGATGAAGCCCGCGACGAAGAGGTTCTTCGGGGTGTCGTACAGGCGCAGCGGGGAGTCGCACTGCTGCAGCACGCCGTCCTTCATCACCGCGACGCGGTCACCCATCGTCATGGCCTCGACCTGGTCGTGGGTCACGTAGACGGTGGTGACGCCGAGGCGGGTCTGCAGGGCCGCGATCTGCGTGCGGGTGGAGACGCGCAGCTTCGCGTCGAGGTTCGACAGCGGCTCGTCCATGAGGAACACCTGCGGCTGGCGCACGATCGCGCGGCCCATGGCGACGCGCTGACGCTGACCACCGGAGAGGGCCTTCGGCTTGCGGTTGAGGAAGTCCTCCAGGCCGAGCAGCTTGGCGGCCTCGAGCACGCGGTCGGCGCGCTCCTGCTTGCCGACGCCCGCCATCTTCAGGGCGAAGCCCATGTTGTCGGCGACCGTCATGTGCGGGTAGAGGGCGTAGTTCTGGAACACCATCGCGATGTCCCGGTCCTTCGGCGGCAGGTCGGTGACGTCGCGGTCGCCGATGAAGATGCTGCCGGAGTTGACCTCCTCCAGGCCCGCGAGCATGCGCAGCGAGGTCGACTTGCCACAGCCGGAGGGGCCGACGAGCACCATGAACTCGCCGTCGCCGATCTCGAGGTTCAGCTTGTCGACAGCAGCGCGGTCGCCGCCCGGGTAGACGCGGGTCGCGTCACGGAACGAAACAGTTGCCATGCGTGAAGCACTTCCTTTCCCACGGGCAGGTACGTGCCCGACGATCCGTTGTGGAGGGGAGAAGGGGCCCCTCTGGAGCGCATCCTCTCACGAGATCTGACGGATGTGACCTCTTCTGCCGGTCTGGCGGCCGGGCGGCCTGGGGCGACGAGGCCGGGCGGGTCGCCGAACGGGAGGTGAACTTCGTTGGACGTCTGGGAAAACGAGGTCAGCGGGCGCCTGGGCGAGACCGTCGAGATCGGCTCGAGATTCGTCGCACGAGCCCCCACCACGCCCGGAGCGTCGCCTGCAGCGGCCGGCCGGCGGCAGGGAGCGGCATCTGCCTCGCGTCGAACGTCGCCGTGAGCCACGGGTACAGGTCGCGGTCGGGGACCGTACGGGCCGCCTGCACGAGGGCGCGGCGGTCACGGAGGTACGGGAGGTGGCGTGCCAGCCAGGCCCAGCCGCGTACCTTCTCCACCGCCCAGCCCTGCCGGGCCGCCACCGCCAGCAGCGCCACGTCGAAGGCCACCAGGGGCAGCGCGAGGGTGGCGAGCGTGCCCGGGCCGTACGTGGTGAGCACGAACAGCAGCCGGTTGCGCTCCATCAGGAACATCTTGCGGGGGTTGCGGGAGAACTCGTAGTGGTGCCGCACCCCGGCCTCGGTCACCAGGTCGAGCCGCATCCCCAGCTGCCGCGCGCGCCAGCAGAGGTCGACGTCCTCGTGGTAGGCGAAGAACTCCTCGGCGAACCCGCCCAGCCGGTCCCACGCAGAGCGGCGTACGGCCAGGCAGGCACCGCTCAGCGTCGCCGGCTGCCAGTCGGGGCCGAGACCGGCGCGCGGCTGCTCCAGCCGGCCTGCCCACACCAGGCCGAGCACGTGGAGGGGGTTGCCGGCGCTGTTGATCAGGTCGGGCTGGTCGGCGAGCAGGATCACCGCGCCGGCCAGGTCGGCGCCGTCGTCGATCGCGGCGGCCAGCGCCGCCAGGGCGCCGGGCTCCACCTCGGCGTCGGAGTTCAGCATCACCACCACGTCGTGCGAGGCGGCCTCGGCGCCCAGGTTCACCCCGCCCGCGAACCCGGTGTTCGTGCCCGGGGTGATGACGCGGAGGCGGGGGTCTGGGCGCAGCGTCGCGACGGCGTCGCTGGTGCACCCGTTGTCCACGACGACCAGCTCCACCTCGACGCCCTCGGAGGCCAGGACGGCCGCCACGGCAGCGTGCAGCCACTCCTCGGCTCCGTACGCGAGCACCACCACGCTCATGGCCGGCGCCGTCACCGCCGTCGGCTCAGCCATCAGCTCGCTCATCGCCACCTCCCGGGGCCCACTGTCGCAGCACCCGCGTCAGCACCGCACCGTGACTGGCCGCCGACGCCGCCGACCCCACCACCAGCGCCGTCGCCACCCGCGTGGTCACCGGCAGCGGCAGCGCCAGGCACGCCACCGTGGCGAGCAGGCCCAGCACCCAGCCCAGCAGCACCAGCGGGTCGCGCCGGAAGGCGAGCAGGGTGTGCCCGGTGGCGAGCGCCAGCATGTACGCCGCTCCGGACACCGCGACCAGCACCAGGTCGAGCCAGGCCACGGTGAACGCCGGCCCGTACACGACGTGCAGCGCCCAGCGGCCCAGCACAGCGATGCCCGCCACCCCGAGCACGCCGACCGCCGTGGTGGCGAGCAGGGTCGTGCGCAACGTACGAAGGAGCTCCGCGCGTGCTCCCCGAGCGACCAGCCCCGACAGCGTGGGCAGCAGCACGGCCTGCACCGCCGCGTACAGGAAGAGCGGGATCCGGCCGACCGTGATCACGCTCACGAAGCTGCCCGTGGTCGCCGGGTCGGTGCGGCCGGCCAGCACGGCGATCGCCAGGGGGCCGGCGTTGCCGAGCAGCTGCGAGGCGACGGTGGTCGCCACCAGCGGCGCCAGCGAGGCACGGCCGGCGTCGGTGGGCCGGTCACGCAGCCAACGCAGCGCCGCCAAGGAGACCGTCGCCGCGGCGGCGAGCAGCGGCGCCAGCACCAGGGCCCAGGCGTACGCCTCCCGGCTGCCCCAGCCCGCCGCGTACACCAGGGCGGCGAGCCCGACCCGGGCCAGCCCGTCGACGGTGAGCTGCACGCCGTACCGCACGAAGAGCCCGAACCCGGCCAGCGTGCCCCGCACCAGGTACTCGAGCCCCACCGCGACCAGCGCCGCAGCCGTGAACCCCACCATGGCGCGGTCGCCGGAGAAGAAGGTGTCGGCGAGCGGCCCGCGTGCCAGCCAGGCGACGACGGCGACGAGCGCCGAGGCGAGCGCGAGGTAGCGCAGCACGTGCACCAGTCGCGGCGCCGGCTGCCCCGCCGGCCGCCGCGCGGAGGCGAGGCGTGCCACCTCCTGCTCGACGGGCACGAACAGGCCCAGCCCGACAGCGTTCACCGCCGTCCAGGCCACGGCAACGGGAGCAGACCCTGCAGGCCCGAGGTCGCGCCCGGCCAGGCCCAGCAGCGCGAAGCTCGAGGCTCCGAAAACGCCGAGGCCCACGACGACCGCCAGCGACCCGGCGGACAGGGTGCGGGTCGCCGCCGGTTCACTCACCCGCTCAGTCTGGCGCACGCGCCAGGGCTGGCCGAGCGCGCGAGCCGCGCGGGCGTGTACGCAGCCGGGGGAGTGTGCTCCCGTAGGCTGAGCCGACGACGACCCGGACCTGACGGAGGTGAGCGGTGAGCGTGACCATCGGCGGCGCCCCCGCGCGGCCGCTCGTCGTGATCCCGGCCTGGAACGAGGAGGCGGTGATCGCCGACAGCCTGGCTGAGGTGCGCCGCGTGCTGCCCGGGTGGGACGTGGTCGTGGTCTCCGACGGCTCGACCGACACGACGGCGGCGATCGCCGCCGCGGCGGGCGTGCCCGTGATCGACCTCCCCTTCAACCTCGGCGTGGGCGGGGCGATGCGCGCCGGCTACGCGTACGCGGTGCGCCGCTCGTACACGCACGTGCTGCAGCTCGACGCCGACGGTCAGCACAACCCGGCCGAGGTGCCGGCGCTCGTCGACGCCATGTCGGAGACCGGCGCCGACGTGCTGGTCGGGGCGCGGTTCGCGGGCCGGGGGGAGTACGAGGTGCGGGGGCCCCGGCGCTGGACGATGCGGGTGCTCTCGGCGGTGCTCTCCCGCGTCTGCCGCACCCGGCTCACCGACACCACCTCCGGCTTCAAGCTGAACGGCCCGCGAGCGGTGGCGCTGTTCGCCCGCACCTACCCGGCCGAGTACCTGGGCGACACGGTGGAGGCCCTGGTGATCGCGGCCCGCAGCGGCCTCATCGTGCGTCAGACGCCGGTGAGCATGCGCCCGCGCGCCGGCGGGACACCCAGCCACTCACCCGTACGCGCCGCCGTCTTCCTGAGCCGCGCCCTGGTCTCGCTGGGAGTCTCGCTGACCCGGCCCGCGACCCCCGTCAGCGAGGAGGCCGCGTGAGCCAGCTGCTGCCGATCCTGTTCGTGCTCGGCACCGTCGCCGTGATGCTGACGCTGATGCGCCGCCGGGCGCTCAAGGAGCGGTTCACGCTCTGGTGGGGTGTGGTCTGCCTGGTGCTGGTGGTGCTGGCGATCTTCCCCGGCCTCCTCACCTGGGCGTCGGAGAAGATCGGGTTCGTCACCCCGTCGAACTTCGCGTTCTTCGGGGGGCTCCTGCTGCTGCTGGTGGTGTCGGTGCAGTTCTCGGTCGAGATCTCGCGGCTCGAGGAGAAGAGCCGCACCCTCGCCGAGGAGCTCGCGATCCTGCGCGTCGAGGTCGAGTGCCTGCGGCGTGAGGAGCGCTGGGAGATGCGGGGGGAACCCGGGGGCGAGCCCCCGGCCGAGCCGTGAGGCCGCAGGTCGCCCTGGGGTCGCCCGGTAGGGTCGCGGCGTGACTGACGCCGGCCAGGAGGAAGCCCCTGAGGTCGCGCCCAAGGAGTGGTGGGACGACCCGAACCTGCCGTGGCGCCACAAGCCCACCCGTGCCGACATGGCGTGCTGGATCGCCATCGCGGCGGTCGGGGTGTACGGGTTGGCGATGCTGCCGCTCCGGCCGGTGCTGCTGGGGCTGAACCCGCCCGTGGCGGCCATGATCACCGGCGGCCGTACATCGGTGGTCGCGACCGGCGCCTGGGCCCACGTCAACGGCGGCCCGGTCCTCGTCTACTGGCTGGTGTCGACCCTGTCGATCATCAAGCTGGACTGGGTCTACTGGTGGGCCGGCAAGCTCTGGGGTGACGGGATCATCGACATGTTCGCCGGTCGCAGCGCTCGCGCCAAGCGGCGGGCGGAGCGGGCCGTGCGCCTCACGCACCGCTTCGACAACCTCGCGGTGATGATGACCTACCTGCCGATGCCGTTCCCCACGGCTGTCGTGTACGCAGCCGTCGGCGCCTCCGGCATGAGCCTGCGGCGGTTCCTGGCCGTGAACTTCGTCTCCGCCGGTGTCTTCCAGGCGCTCTACCTGTGGCTCGGGTGGTCCATCGGCCAGCCGGCGGTCGACCTGGTCAAGCTCTACGCCGACTACATGTGGTACGTCTCGATCGCCATCCTCGCCGGCATGGTCGTCACCTACCTGTGGCGGGAGCGCCGGAAGGCCCCGACCGCCTCCTGACCAGGCGTTTAGCATCGGGGCGTGGACATGCACGGGATGCGACAGACGTACGCCAAGGGCGAGCTCGACGAGGCCGCCGCCGGGGATGACCCCCTGGACCTGTTCGGGCGCTGGTTCGCCCAGGCGCAGGAGGCGGGGGAGACCGAGCCCAACGCGATGACCCTGGCCACGGTCGGCGAGAACGCCCGCCCCTCGACCCGGGTCGTGCTGGCGAAGGTCGTCGACGAGCGGGGGATCGCCTGGTTCACCGGGTACGAGTCGCGCAAGGGGCGTGAGCTGGCCACCAACCCGTACGCCGCCGTGCAGTTCTACTGGCCGGGGCTGGAACGCGTGGTCCGGGTGGAGGGCCCGGTGGCGAGGGTGGCCGCCGAGGAGTCCGACGCCTACTTCGCGATGCGGCCGCTGGGGTCGCGCATCGGCGCCTGGGCGTCGCCGCAGAGCCAGGTGGTCGCGTCACGGGCGGAGCTGGCCGAGCGGGAGCGGCAGGCAGCGGCCGAGCTGGGGGAGGACCCGCCCCGCCCCCCGCACTGGGGTGGGTTCCGCCTGACCCCCGACACCTGGGAGTTCTGGCAGGGCAGGCCGTCGAGGCTCCATGACCGCATCCGGTTCTCCCGCGAGGGGGACGGCTGGGCCAGGTGCCGGCTCGCTCCGTGAGCAGGTTGGCCACGAAATTGTTTACGGCAATGACCTTGGAAAATGATCCGGGAATGCCCAAGAAACGCGTAGTGGCGGGCAGACCCCGCAGGGGCTGCCCGCCACGATCACGTGCGGAGCACTACCTCGCATAAAAGCGCGAGGAGGTCAGGGTCTTCAGACCGTGACGTCGTTGGCCAGCGTCGTCAGCTTGTGACGCGCGAGGGCCAGGTTGGCGCCGGCCTTGGTGAGCACCAGGTAGATGAACAGGCCCTTGTTCTTCTCGCCCTGGAGCACGTTGATCAGGTGGTACTGGGAGTTCAGCGTGATGAGGATGTCCTCGATGTTGCGGTCGCCCAGGCCCAGGTCCTGCATGGTGCGCAGCTTGGCGCGGATCACGTTGGAGTTGCCGGCAGCGGCGACGTCGAGGTCGAAGCCGGGGTTGCCGCCGGTCGCGAGAGCCATGCCCGAGCCGATGTCGACGATGGCGGCCGCCGTGGCGCCGTCGATCGCGAGGAGATCGGTGATGGTCTGCTGGAGCTGAGACACTGTCGTGGTCCTGTCTGTCGTGGCCGTCTGGCCAGCTGGTGTGGCACCGGGCCCGGTGGCGGGCTCGGCATCTTCATGAGGATCGTCAAGAACCGCCCGACGGGGAGCCGGATCGACCTCGATGTTGTCGTCGAGCTCGATCTGGCCGGAATCTGCGGCTGAATCGGTGCGCCCCAGAAATGAGGTCCACCAACTCTTTGCCATTGCATTTTCCCGTCGTCCAGCCTGATGTTTCCTGTTGTGCTTGCAGGAATAAATGTAGGTCCAAGCTCCGCCCCACGCCACCACCGGTGAGAGGCGTCTCATTCTCTTCCTGCACCGTGCTCGAGGTGACGACGTCACCCCTTGCCCGGCCTCTGGCGCGTTCGCAGCCGCACCCTGAGCAGGGGCCTTGCACGATCAGAGTGTGTCACCCTCGGGCCCTGTCGGCATCTCTGCCGGGCGGGGGCTGCGGGCTAGGCTCCCCCGCCATGGAGATCGTCGTGGTCGAGGGTGACATCACCGCGCAGACCACCGATGTCGTGGTGAACGCCGCGAACTCCGGCCTGCTGGGGGGCGGCGGGGTCGACGGCGCCATCCACAGGGCCGGCGGGCCCGCGATCCTGGCCGAGTGCCGGCGCCTGCGCGCCACCACCCTCCCCGGCGGCCTCCCCACCGGTCAGGCGGTCGCCACCACCGCCGGAGACCTCCCGAACCGCTGGGTGGTGCACACCGTGGGGCCGGTCTACTCGAGGCGTGAGGACCGGCGGCACCTGCTGCTGTCGGCCTACACGGAGTCGCTGCGCGTGGCCGACGAGCTGGGGGCCCGCAGCGTCGCCTTCCCGCTGCTCTCGGCCGGTGCGTACGGCTGGCCGCAGGACGACGCGGCAGCCGCGGCCGTGGAAGCGGTCCGCGGGGCCCGTACGCGTGTCGAGCAGGTGGTGCTGGTGGCGTGGGGCGGCGCTGCGCGCGCAGCCCTGGAGACCGCCCTGCAGCGCCCCTGAGTGCGGCAGACGCACCAACGGCCCGCCCCAGGAGGGACGGGCCGTTCGTGATGCGTACGGGTCAGAAGATGGCGCGGGAGGCCCGGGCCGCGATCTGACGGTCTAGCTCGGCCTCCTCGGCCTCGCGCTGTGCACGGTCGGACTCCTGCTCGTGCACGAGCTCCTCGGCCAGGGCGGTCGACTCGTCGTCCTCCCACACCCGCCGCGGCGGACGCTCGGCCTCCTTGCACCACAGCGTCAGCTGGTCGGCGGTGGCGTCGCTGGAGCTGACCTCGCGCCAGATCTGGCCGTCGCGGACGACGAGGACCCGGTCGGACCAGTCCAGCGCGTCCTCGTAGTCGGTGGACAGGAGGATGGCGGACTTGCCGCTCTCGGTGAGCTCGGAGAGCATCTTGTGCACGTCGTGACGCGAGCTCATGTCGAGGCCGCGGGTGGGCTCGTTGAGGATCATGATGTCGCAGTCCTCGCTCATGAACTTCGCGAGCGCGATCTTCTGCTGGTCGCCGCCAGACAGGCCGTTCACGTCGCCGAACAGCGTCTTCGCCTTCACCTGGAACTGCGACAGGACGCCGATGATGTCGCGCAGCGCCGACACCTCGTCGTTGAAGTTCATGCCCTCCTGCCAGCCGCCCGCCATCAGGCTGCGCGCGATCGACTCGTCGGCCGAGATGCCGAACTCCGCGTCGTCCTCGGAGAAGTACGTGATGCGCAGCGCGGCCGCGTCCTCGGGGCCGTTGATGCGGCGGGCCTGACCGAAGACCTCGAGCTCGTCGAAGGTGCCGGGCCGGTCGCCGGTGATGGCGCCCACGATGTCGGGGATGCCGGAGTGACGCGGCCCGACCAGGGCGACGACCTCACCGCGGCGCAGCTCGAAGTCGACACCCTTGAGCGTCTCGCTGCGCAGGTTGGTGGCGCGAAGCACCACCTCCTCGGAGCGCTGCTGCTGCCGCTTGCTGCGGGTGAAGACGCGCCCGAACATGGCCTGCGCCATCGCCTCGGTGCTGGTCTGGGACGACTTCAGCACCTCGACGATCTCGCCCTCGCGGAGGACGGCGATGCGGTTTGTGATGTCCTTCACCTCGTGGAGGCGGTGGGAGATGTAGATCACCGAGCGCCCCTGGCGGGTCAGGCGGCTGGTGATGAAGTGCAGGTCCTGGATCTCGCGGACGTTGAACGTGGCGGCGACCTCGTCGACCAGCACGATCTGGGCGTCGTCGGCGAGCAGGCGGACGGCCTCGACGAGACCCACCTCGGGGCGCAGCAGGTGACCGACACGGGCGTCGGGCGACACGTGCACGCCGGCCTCGTTGAGCAGCCACTGCGCCTGGCGGCGGAGCGCCGAGTGGGGCCGGTTCGCCTGGTAGGTGTTGCGGTAGATGGCCTGCGCCACCGTCATGTCACCGTCGAGCTTGAAGTTCTGCTCGATGATGCCGATGCCCATGGCGCGCGCCTCTGACGGGTCCTCCGGGTCGTACGGCTCGCCGTCGAACTCCATCGTGCCGCTGTCTGGCTTGTACGTGCCGGACAGGATGTTCAGCAGGGTCGACTTGCCGGCGCCGTTCGCGCCGATCAGACCCAGCACCTCGCCCGGGCGCACATCGAGGTCGATGCCACGCAGGACGGGCCTGCCGGCATGCGCCTTGGTGATCCCGCGGACGGACATCAGTTCAGCCATGGTTCCTTCCCTGGAGCAGTGCCGTTGTCCCGCAGGGACACTGCTCGTCGCCACGCCCTCGTCCCGAAGCCTGGGCGCAGTGGTGTTGTCAGTCGAGTGCCACGTGACCCCCCGGAGGTCTGGGGGTGGTCCTCACGTGTGCCAGGAAAATGGGTATCACTGGTGGGAAAGCGCGGCTCGGCTGCATGGCAAGACTCTCACCGCTCCTCCCCGCCAGAATCCTAGGCCAGGGGAGCGGCGCCAGGCACGCGGCGCACCCGACGTGTGGCGACCGCTCGCTCGATGGAGCCCCCGGTGGGACTTGAACCCACGACCTTCCGCTTACAAGGCGGGTGCTCTACCACTGAGCTACAAGGGCGTCTGCCCAGGCTATCCCAGGGGCGCCAGCAGCAGCGGTCAACCCAGGCCGTGGCCAGAGACGTACGCCGTGCCGGTCAGCTCCACCGTGGTCTCGTCGTCCGCGTCCAGGAACGCGGCCTGGCCGGCAGCGAGCGACAGCGCGTGCGACCCCGTACGCAGCACGCAGGTGCCGTCGGTGACCAGGACGACGCGGGCGCCCGTGCCGGGCACGTCACCCGACGCCCTCGGCCCGAGAGCCCAGACCGTGAACTCGTCGGCCCGGGTCGAGTAGCGCCGGATGCCGGGGGCGGTCTCGCGGGTCGTCATCTGGGACAGCGGGGCGGGGGAGAAGTCCACCACCGCGAGCAGGTTGTCGACGTCGATGTGCTTGCTGGTGAGGCCGCCCCGCAGCACGTTGTCGGAGTTGGCCATCACCTCGACCGCGAAGCCGCGCAGGTAGGCGTGCATCTTGCCCGGGGGCAGGAAGACGCCCTCGCCGGGGCTGAGCCGGAACCGGTTGAGCAGCAGCGCGGCCAGCACGCCGCGGTCCTGCGGGAAGGCCTCGGCCACCTCCAGGGCCGTGAGGGCGAACTCGCCGAGCTCGCCGTCGTCATCGGCGTGCTCGGAGGCCGCGTCCACGACCGTGTCGACGAGCCCTAGCCGGTCGCCCTCCAGGGAGAGCACGTCCAAGAAGACCTCGGCCAGGGCGGCCGGGCCCTTGCGCTTGCTCAGCGGCCCCACCACGCTCGCGAGCGTGTCGCCGACCCCCAGGCCGTCGAACAGCTCGGCCGTGCGCAGCGGGTCACGGAAGCCGGCCAGGCCGTGGAACTCCGTGATGGCGATGACGGCCTCCGGCTTCGGCCACGTGTCCTTGTACGTGCGGTGAGGCTCGCCCAGCCCGATGCCCGCCGCGTCCTCGCGCGCGTACCCCTCCTCGGCCTGCTCCCGGTCGGGGTGTGCCTGGATCGAGAGCGGCCGGGCGGCGGCCAGCAGCTTGACGAGGTAGGGCAGCCGGTCCCCGAAGGCCTCGCGCGACCGGCGGCCGAGACGCTCGGGCGAGGTGGCCAGGAGCGCGTCCAGGGGCTGTCCGTCGAGCAGCGACGGTGCCGTCTCGTGCGCGCCGAACCAGTGCTCGGCGTACGGCTCGTCGGTGACCTCCGTGCCCAGCAGCCGCGGGATGTCGGTCGTCGACCCCCACGCATACCGCTGGCCCCGCCCCTCGATCTGGTGCATGCCCTACCTCCTGGTCGGTACGGCCACCCTAGCCGAGCCCTCACGTGCCGCCGTGGCGCCCATGGGGGGTCACGGCACGGCTTGCGCACCACCGCTCGCGAGGGCGCGCCGGAGGGAATGACAGTCGTGTAGTTCCTGGCTACAGTGGCGGCCATGGAATCGGCACCCGTGAGCGGCTCGGAGCTGGAGCTTTCCGAGCGCGACGCCGCCATCCTCGAGTTCGAGCGGCACTGGTGGAAGGCGCCCGGCGCCAAGGAGCAGTCGATCCGTGAGCTGTTCGGCATGTCGCCGACGCGTTACTACCAGGCTCTGAACGCCCTCATCGACACCCAGGCGGCCCTGGCGGCTGACCCGCTGCTGGTCAAGCGCCTGCGGCGTCTTCGGGCCGAGCGCCGGCGCCACCGCTCGGCGGCACGGCTCGGGATCGACCTGACCCTCTGAGGCGCCTCACCCGCTGCTGGGCCGTCACCACCCAGGCCCGAGGCGGGGCGTCGAGGTAGCCGCCGTCGACCAGCCCGGCACGCCGCTCGAAGACGTTGCGCGCGGCCCGGTCGCCGGTGACCAGCCACGACCAGCCCATCGAGAGGGCGTAGAGCGGCAGGAACGCCGTCCCGCACGCCACCCACTGCCACGTGTGCCGTGCCTCGTGGCGGGCCACCTCGGGGCCGAGGGCCTCGAAGCGGGACGCGGTGACGATGACGTTGCCCATGGTGAAGGCCCCGGCCACCGGGAACGGGAACCGGTACCCCTCGGCCCAGTAGAGCCCGTCCTCGTCGCTGGACACCTGTGCTCCGCCGGCCCGGGCCACGAGCAGCCCGGCGGGGGTCGAGAGGTTCACCCAGTTGGCGACCGACCGGAAGCGCGTACGCATCGTCACGGCCGCCAGTGTCGCAGCAGGTGGCCGCCCGCGCAGTGGAGCGGGGAGTGGGAGACCGGCCCCGAACCGGGGATCGCGTCGCGTCATGAGGAACTTCTCATGGAAGGTGGTCCCGGATGCCTCTGGGCCATTCACTGGGTCTCGCAGGGATGCCGGGCCGGGGGGCCCCGGCATCCCGCTCTCCGTTGCTGGCGTGGCGGGAGCGGACGTACACTTCTGCCACGCCGTACGGGGGGACCGTCCGGAACAGGGTGAGGCTGTCGAGAGGTCGCGATGGACGTTCGCAAGCTGGCGGCGGTGTGGTCCGCGGCCGGACTGCTCGGCATCGGCGCCGTGCTGATGGGCACCAGCGTCGCCCTCGCCACGCTTGACTCCCGCGCCGAGGCCAGCTCAGCGGTCACGGTGCGCGCTGGTGACCCAGAGGCCGCCGGGGGCGCCAGGAGCCTCCCGAACGCCAAGTCGTCCGAGCCCGGCGTGCCCGCCCCGTCGCCCTCGGCAGCGCTTCCTGCCAGCGGTTCCTCGCCCAGCAACGCCGTCCCCGCTCCCACGCTGCCGGCGGCTGAGGCCGCCCT
>CAKZHP010000048.1 GCA_936924635.1 uncultured Propionibacteriaceae bacterium | reverse complement strand
ACGTTGTCGCGGGTGATGATCTCCTGCGGCGGGTCCGCCGGGGTGTCGTACCCGGTGGTGGTCACCGTTCCCTCGGGCGGAGAGGTCCTCCCGGAGGGGTCGCGCGTGCAGGTGCACATCGTGACGGGGGCGGCGCAGGCGAAGGTCGTGATCCCCGCCTCCGCGGTCACGCCGAGGTCGTCGACCTCGGCCACCGTCTCGGTGCTCACCGGAGGGACGGTCGAGACCCGTACCGTCACCACCGGCGCGACCGGTGGCGGCGACGTCGAGATCCTCAACGGTGTCGCTGCTGGGGAGCAGGTGGTGATCGCCGACCTGCTGAAGCCGCTGCCGGGGGTGAACATCACCGGCAACCGGTCGGCGAGTGCTCAGCCTGGGCGCGGCGGACAGCAGAGCGGTCCCGCGGCCGAGCCCGCCCCCGGTGGGGCGCCGACGCGGTAGTCACGCCGCCCCGGCGGCTGGCGGCTGGGCCTGCCGGGTGCGGCCAGGTCAGCCGACCGGCGGTCTCCCTCTCGGCCCGCGGTGGTGGGAAGGCGTTGCGGCGGGAACGTCCTACCGGCGCCCGGACCACCTCGGCCCGTGTGGAGCGCACCTCGTCCCACGGCCTTCGTTCCAGCAAGGCCGGCTCAGACGGGGCGCTGGGCCCGCGAGCGCGCGCGATCTGGGTGAACGCGCCCGCGATCGCTGGCACGTTCACGCGATCCAGTCGCGTTCACCCGCCCCAGGCACGGCCACCCGCCCCAGGCACGATCACCGTCCTCGTCGTAGGTCGCCCGGACGTTCCCGAAGCGCATGGCATCGACGCCCCGCTCCTTGTACTGGTCGCGGTTCTTCTCGAGGAACTCCTTCGTCATCTCCTCGTCGGTGATGGCCTGGCACCCCAGCCGCGTCACGGCGACTGCCGGGTAGTGGTAGCAGCCGGCGATGGCGTCGAGGTCCACGCGGCTGAGCGCGTCCGCGTAGGTGCCGAGCAGGTCCTGGACGGTCTTGGTGTTGGTCGTGACAGTGACGCTAGGGAGTATTCCCGTCTCTAAGGTGTGGGGATATCCCACAATGTCGGGATGAGTCCCACGACGGGTGCGCTGGACCCGCACCTCACGCTACGCCGGGTCGAACGGCAGCACGCCCTGCTGGAGATCCTGGTGCGGTCCCGATCCCCTGTCACGGCTGATGCCCTGGCCGTACGCCTCGGGGCGGCCACCCGCACCGTGGAGCGCGACGTGGAACGACTGGTGAGCAGCGGCATCCCGATCACGGCGAAGCGCGGCCGCGGCGGCGGGTTCGCGCTGGACGCGGCACCGGGCCCCTACGACGTACGGCTCACGGCGGCCAAGCTGACCGCGCTGCTGGCGAGCATGGCGGCGTTGGGGCCGACCGCGACCGACAGCGCCCTCTTTCCGCATCCGCACAGCCCCCATCGATCCGCGCAGCGTGCATGGAGGCTGCCCGGATCGATCCAGGCTGTTCAGATGTGGGCGGCGAGCAGTGGCCGCCGGCGCGTCGCCTCCGGGCCGCGCGACGCCGCCGGAGCGCTCAGCGCCGGCGGACCACCAGGGAGTCGCGGTGGACGACCTCGCGCTCGTACTCCTGACCCAGCTCGCGGGCCAGGTCACGGGTGCTCCGGCCCAGCAGTGACGGCAGCACGTCGGCGTCGTAGTTGACGATCCCGTCGGCCACCGCTCTCCCGGCCGGGTCGACCAGCAGGACCGGCTCGCCGGAGTGGAACGACCCGCGTACCTCAGTGATGCCCGCCGGCAGCAGGGACGCCTTGCCGCCGCGGATGGCGCGTACAGCACCCTCGTCGAGCACCAGCTCTCCCGCCGGCTGCGAGGCGTGCGCGAGCCAATTGAGACGGGAGGAACGACGCTTCCCCGCGGGGTGGAACACCGTCCCGGTCTCCCCCGCCAGCGCCGCCGCGATGTGCTGCGCACCCGCCAGCAGCACGGGGATCCCGGCACCCGTGGCGATACGGGCGGCGTCGAGCTTCGTGGCCATGCCGCCCGTGCCGACCTGGCTGCCCCCCCGGGAGGTGTCGGCCTGCAGGTCGTCGAGCGACACCACCTCGTCGATGCGCTCCGACCCCGGCTCGGAGGGGTGAGCGGTGTACAGGCCGTCGACGTCGGAGAGCAGCAGCAGCGCGTCGGCCCGTACGAGATGGGCCACCAGCGCCGCCAGCCGGTCGTTGTCGCCGAACCGGATCTCGGTCGTGGCGACCGTGTCGTTCTCGTTCACGACCGGGACCACGCCGAGCGCGAGCAGGCGGTCGAAGGTGCGCAGGGCGTTGCGGTACGTGCCCTGGCGCGTGGTGTCGTCGACGGTGAGCAGCACCTGGCCGACCGTGAGCCCGTGCCCGGCGAACAGCGTCGCGTACTGCTCGACCAGCAGCCCCTGCCCCACCGACGCGGCCGCCTGCTGGGAGGCCAGGTCGCGCGGCCGGCGGCGCATGCCGAGCGGCCCCATGCCCGCGGCGATGGCACCCGAGGACACCAGCACCACCTCGCGGCCAGCCTGGCGAGCACCAGCGATGGCATCGACGACCCGCGCCACGCGGGCCTGGTCGATCCCTCCGCCAGGTGCCGTGAGCGACGAGGACCCGACCTTCACCACGACCCGGCGGGCCTCGGCGACACGCCTACGCATCGTCGTCGGACTCCTCCTCGACGATCTCGGTGCTGTCGGTGTCGTGTTCCCAGTCGTCCTCGGTCCAGTCGACACCGCTCAGCGCGACGTTGACCGAGCGCTCCGCCTCGGTGCGCCCGTGGTAGGCCGCGTCCTTCTTGCGGCGGCGCTGCGCGGCCGGGCGCAGCTCCTCCATCCGGTTGTCCTCACCACGGCGGCTGAGCAGCTCGGCGCCGATCTCGACCTGGGGCGCGAAGTCGAACACCACGGCGTCCTCACCGCCGATGGCGACCGCGTCACCGCGGACGGCACCGAGGGCCAGCAGCTCGTCCTCCACGCCCAGTCGGTTGAGCCGGTCCGCGAGGTAGCCGACGGCCTCCGCGTTGGAGAAGTCGGTCTGCCGGATCCAACGCTCGGGCTTCTCGCCGCGCACCCGCCAGATCTGACCACCCTGGCCGTCGCCCTGCCGCTTGATCGTGAACTCGGGGCCGCCGGCGACCGGCTTGGGAGTGATCACGATGCGTTGCGGCGCCTTCTTGGGAGCAGCCGCGCGGCGAGCGGAGACGATCTTCGCCATCGCATGCACCAGACCCGTGAGCCCGGCGCCGGAGGCCGCGCTGACCAGGTGCACCTCGAGCCCGCGGGCCCGCAGCTCCGGGGCCACGATCTCGGCCAGCTCGGCGCCGTCGGGCACGTCCACCTTGTTGAGCGCCACCAGGCGGGGGCGGTCGTCGAGGCCCCCGTACGCGTGGAGCTCCTTCTCGATCACGTCGAGGTCGCTCAGGGGGTCGCGCCCCGGCTCGTACGTGGCCATGTCGATCACGTGCACGATCGCCTCGCAGCGCTCGATGTGGCGCAGGAAGTCGTGACCCAGCCCGCGGCCCTCGGAGGCGCCCTCGATGAGGCCGGGGACGTCGGCGACCGTGTACGTCACCTCGCCGGCCACCACCACACCGAGGTTCGGCACCAGCGTGGTGAACGGGTAGTCCGCGATCTTCGGCCGGGCCCGGGAGATGGCCGCGATCAGCGACGACTTGCCGGCGCTCGGGAACCCGACCAGGCCCACGTCGGCCAGCACCTTGAGCTCGAGGGTGATGCGGCGCTCCTCGCCGAGCTCGCCCAGGAGGGCGAAGCCGGGCGCCTTGCGGGCCGCCGTGGCCAGCGACTCGTTGCCGAGCCCGCCGCGCCCGCCGAGGGCGACGACCACCTCGGACCCCTCACCGATGAGGTCGGCCAGCACCTCGCCGGTGTCGGCGTCGTGGACGATGGTGCCGTCGGGCACGGGCAGCACGACGTCCTCGGCGTTGCCGCCGTCCTGGTGGTTCCCACGGCCCGGCTGGCCGTTCGCTGCCTTGCGGTGCGACTGGCGGTGGTAGTCGACGAGGGTGGTCAGGTTCGGGTCCACCCGCAGGATCACCGAGCCGCCGTTGCCGCCGTTGCCGCCGTCGGGGCCGCCCAGGGGCTTGAACTTCTCGCGGTGCACCGAGGCGCAGCCGTGGCCGCCCTTGCCGGCGAAGACGTGCAGGGTCGCCGAGTCGACGAAGGACGGGATCGCCATGGTCGGCTCCTCTCGTACGGTCGGCGGGGAACCTCCATCGTCCCACAGCGCACCAGAGTGTCTGGACTCCTTTCCGAGCCTGCGGTGAGCGGCTAGCGTCGTCGCATGCCGTGGTTGTTGCTTCTTCTGCCCGCCATCGCCGTTCTCTGGTGGCTCCGACGCTCCAAGACGACCGACGTCATGCCGAGGCGCCCCGAGGCTGCAGGCCCCCAGCCGGCGCCGCGCCCGGCCACGGCCTCCGACCTCGGCTACCCGGGGGCTGAGACCGACGAGCCGAGCGATCCGCTCGGGTACGTCCCAGGGCCCGCCCCCGCCACCCATGCGGAGGGGCTCGTCGAGGACTCCGAGGCCGCTCCGCGCCATGCCGCGGAGACGAGCTCCGGTGACTGGTCGTCCACGGGTGCCGTCATCGCCGACTCGGCCGAGGGCGCAGGCCCGGGCCGCGTGCCAGGGGCCGCCCGCGCAGGGGATGCTGTGGGGTGGTCGTCGATCAGTGCGGGCGGGGGGTCCGAGCGTGCGGCGGCGGAGGCCACCGACCCGGTTACCGGTGTGGCCACCGGCACTGGCGGAACCTCGGCGTCGACGCAGGACCCGGAGCCGTCGGCGGACGACGCCCTCTCGGCCGAGGGCGCAGAGTCGGTGGAGCGGACCGCCGGCCAGACCGGCGAGGTGGAGGCGACGCCCGAGCCGGCGACGGCCCGC
>CAKZHP010000047.1 GCA_936924635.1 uncultured Propionibacteriaceae bacterium | reverse complement strand
GCCCAACATGTCGCTCATGGAGATCCGCGCCAAGTGCCGCCGTCTCAAGCAGCGCAACAACCTCAAGCTCGTGGTCATCGACTACCTGCAGCTGATGAGCTCCGGCAAGCGCGTCGAGTCCCGCCAGCAGGAGGTCTCGGAGTTCTCCCGCGCCCTCAAGCTCCTGGCCAAGGAGATCGAGGTGCCGGTCATCGCTCTGTCGCAGCTTAACCGTGGGCCCGAGCAGCGCACCGACAAGAAGCCGATGGTCTCCGACCTGCGCGAATCGGGCTCGATCGAGCAGGATGCCGACATGGTCGTGCTGCTGCACCGAGAGTCGATGTACGAGAAGGAATCTCCCCGCGAGGGCGAGGCTGACGTGATCGTGGCCAAGCACCGAAACGGTCCCACTGGCACGATCGTGGTCGCCTTCCAGGGCCACTACTCCCGCTTCACCAACATGGCCACCAACTTTTAGACGGATGTTGTCGAGATGCAGCGAATGTCGAGATGCAGGGAAAATTGAACGATCGTTCAAAGTGGCGGGGTGGACGGCCGACAACTCCGGCTGGGCCTCCACCCAGAAGGGCGACCGCGCCGTCTCCCGCGAACTCCGAACAGTCCTAGCGAAGTACCAGCTCGACGAGGTCCCCGGCCTGTTCGACCGGGCACACGACTACATCTCGGAACACTACTGATTGACCAGCCAGACCCAGCGGAGCGGCCGGGAGCGGTCATCGCGCCGGGCTTCGGACATGGAGGACATGCCACGTGACCAGCCGACCAGCCGCGCAACACAGGGCGGCCCTTCCCCTGTTGGACATCTTCCGAGGTGTTGGGCTGAGCCGTGGAGACCGGCTCGCGTTCAGCCTCACGTACGCGGCATGGGGGCTCGCTGGCAGTCCTGCCGGCCGGCGAAAGTGGGAGCAGCTGGTCAACGGCGCAGACAGTGGTGGGGCCGACGTCCTCGCCGCGCTGGTCCCCGACGCGCGCGACCTGCGAGAGTTCACATCGGCGTTGCCGGACCACACCGTCCACCGGGCTCTGGAGATCATCGACGGCGTCCTCGCGACCGGTGGGCAAGACGGTGTCCGTGACCTGGCAGAGTCGCTCCTCGAGCATCAAGCGGTCAGCGGCGGCCGGGAGGGTGGCGAGTACGCCACCCCTGCCTGGCTGGCGCAACTGATGGCTGATCTGGTGGGTCCGGCCGAGTCTGCTCTAGACCCTGCTGCCGGGACAGGGTCCGGCCTGGTGGCCCTTGCGGAGCGTGGGACTCGGGTGGTGGGCATCGACGTGAACCAGGACGTCGCTCGACAGGCGCAGGCGCGGCTCACCATGCTCGGAGCAACTGGACATGTCCGCCGCGGGGACTCTCTGACGGGCGCGCGTGACCTCGAGGGGCCGGTCGACGCCGTGGTGGTGGTTCCTCCCTTCGGGATGATGCTCTTCGATGAGCAGCGAGCGGGTCTGGAGAACGCTGGTGTCCCAGAGGCGCTTCTGCGAGGTCGAGAGCAGCGCACAGGGCTGTTCTGGCTGCACCTCGTGGCCCGTCTGCTCAAGCCGGGGGGCCGCGCCGCCGTGGTTCTGACGAACAGCAGCACATTTGCGGGGCGAGGTCTCGAGCTCCTGATGCATGAAGGCATCGTTGAGGGCTTGATCTCCCTACCGGCCAGCTTCGCTTTCAATACCTCTATCGCCGGGCAGCTCTGGCTCGTCCGTGCGCCGGGCGAGGCCCCGGAGAAGATGCTCTTCGCAGATGCCTCACCCCTCGCCGAGACCCTGGGGCGCCCCGGACGCAGCGTGCTGTCCGACCGAGCGATCGAGATGCTCACGGGTCTCGTCAGCCGATTCCGGGACGGTCATGACCTCGAGGCACCGGGCCACGTCGCCAAGGCACTCTCCCGCGGCGACGTGCTCCCTGAGCGCGGCATCGCGCCCGCTGTCCATCTCGATGAGCCACCTGAGCAGGTGGAAGTCCTGCCGGAACCGTCCGGGCACCTCCTGACGGGCCTGACGATCGAGGGCTACAAGTCCTTCAGAGACCGCACGGAGCTGCCCCTCGCCCCACTGACGGTGGTGTACGGGCCCAACTCCTCCGGCAAGTCCTCCCTCATTCAGTCGCTGCTGCTGCTCAAGCAGTCCATGGGACAGCCACACCTGGTGACCCAGGGAGACGTGACCGACGTCGGAAGCTTCACAGGCATCCGCAACCGCCACGAGGCCCCCACGGTGCGGTTTAGCCTCGACTTCGGAGCGCCCGTGTGGGACCTCCCAGCCGAAGGCACCCCAGACCCCACATGCCCCCGTCACCTCGAGTTCGTCTACCAGGACGCCGGAGACGGGCGCGGCTCCCTGCAGGCCACCGTCGTGAACGCGGGACCCATGCACACCTCCTGGGTGAGCGAAGAAGCAGGCGCCATGTCCATGGCGGTGCAGGATCTCGCGCCAGTGTTCGGCCACCTCGGGACGGGGACCTTCCTCTACCCGTTCGACACACGGCACGACCACCACGGAGAGGACGAGGAAGCAACGCGCACTCGTGCCGAGCAGAACCGCAAACGCGGGGAGAGCTACGCGAAGAAGCTGGCGCGCACCGGGGTCGAGAGACTCACCCTCGACTGGGACGGGATCCAGGCGAGCGGAAGGGCACCCCGCTTGCCCGCGCACCACGCGACACATCGCCAGGCGTCGGTCAACCAGTCCTACGTCGACCGCACGGCCCGGTTGATGGCCGGCCCGGGCCATGAGCTGAGCATCATCCTGTCCGATCTCGCGTACCTCGGGCCCTTGCGGTCAGCTCCGCAACGGTTCTACAGCAGGACGACCACGGCTGGCCTCCCCGGCGACGGCCGCGATTCAGTCCTGTACCTCTACGACCACGAGTCCGCAATGGACCAGGTCAACGAGTGGTTCCGGCGGCTCGAGATCCCCTACGAGATCGGCATCGTGCCCCTGGTGGCCGGCCAGAACAAGGGCCTCGTTGGAGATCTCATCGCTGTGTCCCTCAAGGACCTGCGCTCCGGGGTCACGGTGACACCGGCTGACGTCGGCTACGGCATCAGCCAGAGCATGCCGCTGGTCGTCGAGCTGACGGCCCGCACCAGGTCTGTCATCTGCATCGAGCAGCCCGAGACCCACCTGCACCCTCGGCTGCAGGCACGCCTCGCCGAACTGCTGATTGACGCGACCAAGGTCGAGTACCGAGCCAACCAGGTTATCGTCGAGACCCACAGTGAGCACCTCATGCTGCGGCTGCAACGCCGCATTCGTGGAGGTGACCTGAACCCTGATGACCTCTGCGTCCTGTACGTCGACCAAGACGACGAAGGCGCGGCCCGGGTGCAGCGTCTCCGGGTGGACGAGGACGGCGACTTCATCGACGAATGGCCGGACGGCTTCTTCGACGAACGCATGGAGGAACTGTTCGGGGGCCTGTCGTGATCGCGCGGATAGCCATCGCCCATGAGGCACTCGGGGACCTGGGGCAGCCCGGCACACGCCAAGCCAAGCGGGAGCACGAAAGACTCCTGCAGCTCGTCCGCGAACACGGTGCCCTGGTCTTCGCTGACGGTGAGGCAGCAAAGCAGTTCATGCGCAGGGTCCGCGATGCGAACGCGCCACTGCCCGCCGGAGTGGGGAAACGCTGGAATGAGCTGGCGCTCGACTTTCTCCAGACGAATCGCATGCGTGTCGCAGAGCCATCGCTCGCGCCACCGCTGCGGTCCGCCAAGTTGGCAGAGGCTGGACGCACGTGGGGACAAGCCGTCGACGTTGCAGTTGTCGACGGCGACACCGCAGTGGCACTGGGCGTTCCCGACGAGGACGGGCGGCTCACCGACCCAGCCACCGGTTTTGAAGTGGCTCTGGCGGACTCGGTTGGGGAGACCGTCCACCTCGCTCACATCAAGAACCTCCGCGACAAGGGCTTCCACCCCGAAGGCGCCTCGCGCGACGAGTTTTGGCAGGAGGTCCTCCGCCCCATCTGGGACATGTCTAGCCGCGCAACGGTGCTGGACCGCTACCTGTTCAAGAAGGTCTGGTGGGGGACTCGAGGGGAACACGTCCAATGGCTGCTCGAGCGGCTGGCGGGGACGTCGGGGAGGAAACCACGACGCCTCACCCTCATCGGCGAAGCACTCCCAGACTCCCAGGCCGACCTCGATCAGGTGCTTCGCGTGGTCGACGAGGCATGCCGCGACGGCGGACTGAACGAAGTGACCGTCAAGCTGGTCCCGCCCGGTCGGGGCCGAACAACGCACCTGCCTCACGACCGACACATCCGCTTCGACAAAGCCGCCGTGTACCTGTACGCCGGGTTCGACCGCCTGTCCCGCCCAACGATCCAAGCGCATGACGGGCTTCACTGGGAGTACAAGTGGTCCCCAGACGCCCTGGCCGCTCTGCGAGATGTCGAAGCACGGGCCTCGCGCGCCAGGGGAGTTCAGGAGGCAGCCTGGACGCCGTGAACAAGTGGCCAGCGGGCCCCCATCGCTGCTGTACCTGGGTGAAGCCCGATCGCCCCAAAGATCGGTTGCACCTCATTGGTGACACCCGGGGTCAACGTCGACCATAGAATCGCCCCGACTCGAACGACACAAGGGGGGACGAGGCCGTGGCAGAGGGCATTCGCGAAGAGGGCGACATGGTTTCCGTTCTGCCGGATATCTTGCGACCGGGCCTCGGCGTGGTGTTCGTGGGCACCGCGGTCGGTGCGGCCTCTGCTGACCGGGGCCACTATTACGCGGGGAGGACGAACCGGTTCTGGCAGCTCCTGCACGAAGCAAAGTTCACCCCGAGGCGACTGGTTCCTGAGGAGGATGCCTCACTGCTTGATTTCGGGATCGGCATCACGGACTTGGTCGAGGACGTTGCTCAGAGCCATGATCGCGGTCTGGACTTCAGCGGGTCGGCAGCGGTTGTGTCACATCTGCTTGCGGCCCGTCCACGGTGGGTGGCATTCAACGGGGTGACAGCGGGTCGAGAGGCCGCACGCGCACTGGGTAGGGGCGCGTCCGTGGCTCTCGGGGAGCAGCCGTGGACGCTGGGCGAGAGCCGGGTATTTGTGCTCCCGAGCAGCAGCGGTGCCAACACGCACATGTCGCCTGACGACAAGCTGCGTTGGTGGACCGCCTTGAGGGACCGAGTCGCCGCCTAAGGCCAGGTGGTTGCCCTTGAGCGTCGGGCGGCACAGCCAGCGCCAGCGCGCTCGTGGCCGCCAGAGGGGGACCGCGACCCGCAACTCTCAAGGTCTCACTCCGTCCTCGCCACGCCGGGCCTGCCCGGGTCTGACTGCGAGGCAGCCGGACTACCGTTCGCTCATGACGTTGGATGTCAGCGCCGTTGTGGAGCAGATCGAGACAGCGGTCGCGAGCCGCCCAGAGCTATCGGCCCTCCCGTTGACGGATGAGGCGGTGCGCGGGCAGGGCTTCGCGTTCTCGCCCGCGTACTGGCGCAAGCGCTGGCCCACGACAACCACGGACATGCCGCCCGTGGTGGCCGAGGGTCGTGCGCGAGTGCCAGTGACGCGGCAGGACGTGTTCGCGAGGTTCACGGAACTGCGGACCCCGGATGACGTGCTCGAGGCGTACGTGTGGATGTGCGGGTGGGGCGCCGGCACGAAGGCGCGTCCGTTGGTGCGCTGTCTGAAGCCCCTGGCACACGACCGCGCCGCGGCTGATCCGCCCCGCCTCGGTCACGTGACCGGTCCTACGCTGTGCATGCTGCTCGCCCGTGTCGCGCAGCCTTCTCTCTACCCGCCAACGCGGGCTGACGACGAGGAGCCACTTACACAAAGTGCCGGACAGACCCTCCGCGCGGGCGCTGCAGCGGCTTGCTCGTGCGTCGTTGAACGCGCCCTCAGAAGCAGTCGCGGATGACTTGGCTCACGTGGTGGAGGGTCTCGTCGATGACGCGCTTCATCTCAGCGAGCGGTTCAGGCTCGGCGGTGAGGAAGGCGCCAAGGTTGATGCTGCTCATCATGGCCAGCGACGCTGAAGCCTTGAGGAAGCTTTGGTAGCTGGCGCGTTGGTCATCGTCAAGGTCGTTCCAGGCGAGGGGGGTGGGACCGAGGCCCGCGGTCCAGCGTTCGAGGGCGTGCTTCCCGTGCACCGCGATGTATTCGCATAGCGGCGTCGCATCTTCTAGCCAGCCGATCAAGGAACCATAGCCGTCTGCGGACCTGTCGAGGGCCGCCTCGGCTTGCCCTACTTGTTGCCGCAGGCGGCGCTCTTCCGTCTCGCTGCGGCGTCGGTTGAAGTAGTAGAACCCGGCGGCGGCGAGAGCGGCCGCCGGAGCGGCGACCATGCCGGTGAGCAGTAGGGTGCCGCCAGCCATGCCGGCTCCGCCAGCGGCGAGGGTTCCTCCGCCGAGGACCGCGAGAGTGGCGTTGGTGGCGGCAACCCCGCTGAGGGTCGAGATGGCGGTCCCGGTGGACGCGGTCCCGAAGGCGGCGGCTGCGGCGAAGGTGCCGTAGGCAGCAGCGCTTCCGAGAGCGGCGCCCCCTATGCCTCCTGCAGCGGCGGCCGCGATGGCCTGGGAGATTCTGGCGGACATGGACTCCAGGCGCAGGGCGGTGGCCGGCTGGCCGTCGCCGGTCGGTTCCTCGTCCACGGTCTGCTCCGGAGCGGCGGCGTCCCCGATGGTTTTCGCGGTAGCGACGAACGGCAGGAAGAAGTCGTCGCGGGCGGCGTCATGGGCCTTGTTGAACGCCCTCAGCGCTTCCTCGGTTTCCTTGGCCCGGGCGGCGACCGTTTCGGTGACGGCAGCGTGACGGGCTTCGGTGTGTGCCTTCCGGGCGCGCAGCGTCTGCCCGTCCGCAGCGTCCTCGTGTTCGGGCTTCTTCGGCGTGAGCTGGGCGGCGTGGTCGATCAGCTGTTCCGGGGTCTTCCCGAGGGCGCAGGCGATGGCGCTGAGTCGGTCGGCGCTGGGGCGCATCGTGCCTCGCTCGATCCGGGAGATTGACAGGCTGGCGCCGGTTCCGGTGTAGCCCGCCTTCGTGCCGAGCTCTGCCTGGGTCATCTGCAGCTCGGCGCGGGCTAGCCGTACCGCCTGTCCGAGTGCGGCGAGCGAGTACTGCGGCATCGTGTGTCCTCACGGCAAAGGGTTGACTAAACATGTTTAGTTTGACGTATAGTCATGCTATGTGTCAACGGGATGCGTTGACGCCGTCTCGTCCAATCAGGGGGAAATATCATGCGATTCGATCGTGACCAGCTGGTCGCTCTGGCGACCCAGAACATTCAGACCGCCAACGCCGTGCGGCAGGATCCGCCTGTCGTGAAGGCCTTCCACGAGTTCAAGGACGACGCGGCTCGGGCCGTGAAGTCCGGCACCGTCTTCGCCGGTGAGGTCCGAGAGTCCTGGCGTCGGCACAATCTCAACGCGGCCTGACAGGCAGGGCAGCGACCCCGGGGGTCAGCCGCCGTGGCTGAACCGCGGCGAGGTGCATATGTGCACTGCCTCTGAGGGGCAGGGATCGACGTGGGCCCGTGACAGACCCGGCTCCGTCGTGCAGGCTGGACATGGCGCCCGTGCCCTGGCAGCGCCGACGGTTGAAGAGCCTCACCAGGGCGCGGAGCGAGGAGCGTCTTGTGAAGGGCAACGTCACCGAGGTCTGGCGCGTCTACGACGGCCAGAACAAGAAGCTCGTCATCCCCGTCTACCAGCGCAACTACGACTGGTCACAGGTCCAGTGCGAGCGGCTGTTCGACGACCTGGAGTCCATCGTCCGCGAAGGCCGCAAAGCCCACTTCTTCGGCGCGCTCGTCGGCGTCAACGAGGACTCGTTCACGTGGGTGGTGATCGACGGCCAACAACGACTCACCACGGTCAGCCTGCTCATCCTCGCCCTGGCGCACGCAGCCAAGACGGGCGATATCGAGCTGCGCGATCCCGCCCTCCCAAGCAACCTCGTCTCCAGCTACCTGGAGATCGGATTTGGCGAAGAGGCGCGGATCAAGCTCAAGCCCGTCAAGAACGACTCCGCGGCGTACGAGCGGCTGTTCGGTCCCCCCGAGCAGTTCCTGGAGTCCTCGAGCGTCACGGCGAATTACCGCTACTTCCGCGACCGGCTGCGCTCGACCTCGTTGACGGCCGATGAGGTGTGGACTGCCGTCCAGCGCCTGCAGGTGATGCTCCTGGACCTGGAGAGCGAGGACGAGCCGCAGCGGATCTTCGAGACACTGAACTCCACGGGCCTGGCGTTGAAGGAGTCCGACAAGATCAGGAACTTCGTCCTGATGGGACAGCCCACCAAGGAGCAGGACCGGCTCTACGAGCACTTCTGGAACCCGATGGAGCGCGCGGTCGACTACCGCACTGACTGGTTCGTGCGCTGGTACCTGGTCACTGTGACGGGCAAGACCCCGAACGAGGCCGAGGTGTACGAGGCGTTCAAGGCGCACCTGGCACGCCAGAAGAGCGCCGTGGCGGACGTGCTCGCCGACATGTACGACTACGCCACCCTCGTGCAGCAGATGACCATGGCGGGCACCGGCGACGCTGCGGTCGACAAGGTGCTAGCGCGGTTCCGAACGTTCCGCTCCGACGTCTTGCTGCCGTTCATTCTTCCCGTGCTGCGAGACTTCCGCAGCAAGATCATCACCACGGCCGACATGGTCCGCGTCCTGGAGATCCTCGAGTCCTACCTTCTACGCCGGCAGATCACGGGCTACTACGCCAACGCCTTGAACAAGATCTTCGCGATCGCCTACAAGGAGCTGCGGCACCTGCGGACCACGGAGCAGCCCTACGCTGACCTGCTGATCTACAACCTGCGCAAGAGGGACGGGACGACCGGGCAGTTCCCCACCGACGCAGAATTCGTCGAAGCCCTGCACACCCGCAACGTCTACCGGATGCCGGCAGAGACGCGCACGTACCTGTTCGACCGCCTCGAAAACGGCCAGTCGGCGGACAACCGGGACATCGTCGGCAAGGTCCGCGAAGGCGACCTGAGCATCGAGCACATCATGCCCCAGCAGCTCAGCCGCCCATGGCGCGATGCCCTCGGCCAGGACGCGGAACGGGTGCACGAGGAATGGCTGCACCGCCTCGGTAACCTGACCGTCACCGGCTACAACTCCTCCTACTCCAACTCCTCCTTCGAGCAGAAGATGCACGCGGAGAACGGGCTCGCGGACTCGCCCTACCGCCTGAACGCCGATGTGCGGAATCAGCTGGTGTGGGGTGAGGCGCAGATGCGCGAGCGGACCCGTCGTCTAGCCGAGCAGGCCAAGGCCATATGGCCGTACGTCTCGACGGACTTCGCCCCGCCCACACCTGTCCTGCCGGTCGAGCCGATGGGTGAGGACACCGACTTCCGGAGCCGCAACATCGCGGCGTTCGAGTTCGGCGACACGACCCGCACCGTCGCGTCCTGGAAGGAAATGCAGGTGGCGGTCCTGCAGCTGGTCGCCCGCGATCACCGCGGCCAGCTTCTGGAGATCGCCGAGAAGCACACATACATCAAGCTGCTGTTAGCATCGGAGGAGCCGACCCCGGGATACGAACGAGTCGACTCTGCGCTAGCCGTCTACACCGCCACCGACACGCGCACCAAGATGAACGTTCTCCGCGGCGTCTTCGAGCGCATCGGCATCGACCCCGACTCGCTGATGTTCACCCTCCGTGGCGCCGCCGTCGCAGAGGACGAGGACACGCCGACTGGTCGGGCGGACGCCGCCGACCGCGATCCGGCCCCGTACGAGATCGTGACCAAGTTCCTGCCACGAGTCGAAGAGCTCGTCGGACAGAACATCGAGCCCGACGACACCGCGAACCTCCGCGAGGAGTTCCGCACCTCCTTCGCTCCTCTGGCACCAGCCGACCCCAAGCAGGGGCTAGGCGGGACGCCCTACCCCGCATTCAAAAAGCCCGAAACCATCGCCGCCGCCAGCGCAGACGCCCTCCTGTCAGCGATCGCGATGACGCTCGCGCTCGAGCAGGACTACGACCCCGACGTCCTCCACGAGGCCATGCGGGGCGGACTCCTCGCGAGCTGGCTTCGCCGACTCGGGTCGCTGGGGGCGTAACGAGGCCGCGGCAGGGGTACTGCCTCGCCGGCTGCGCGTGGTACTTCCATGCTTGGCTGCGCGAGGCGCAGATTCGTCCACCAGTAGCGTCCTAGCGAGAAACTTGGCACCAACCGGTGAGCAGTCCCCTCGCCTGGCGTGAGCAGGGATGCTCGATGCAAGAGGAAAAGACGGGGGCATGCTAGCGGCTAGGGATGGACTTACTCGCCGACTCATGGACGAGACGATCAACGCCGCCGCGAGCCCTCACAACGACGAGGCTGGTCGACGTACCCAGCGGGCCGCGTTGCTGCGACTGTGCAGCGTGGACGAGGAGAGACATGGCATTCAAACTGAAGTACCCGCAGCCGCTGCATCATCAGGACTTCGAGGCGCTGGTGGCTGACCTATGGACCGACCACAGTGGGCACGGGGCCCACCCCTACGGCCGCAGCGGCCAAACTCAACACGGCATCGACGTCATCGGCAAGGACTGCACCGGTCGGATCGATGTAGCGATCCAGTGCAAGCACACCCAGCTGACCACGGACATGATCGACCAGGAGTATGCCAAGGTGCTGGCCATCCCTAGCAGCCTGCACCGCGTCGGCATGATGTACATCTTCACCACCTCACCCAGGGACACCGTGCTGCAGTCCCATGCGACGGTGGCATCTTCGCCGCACCCTGGGCTGCCACTGGAGTTGTGGTTCTGGGAGGACATCAACGAGTACCTCAACCAGCATCCGCCGTTCGCACAGGTCCAGTACCCTCACTTTGCCGCAAGCGACAACGACCCTGCGCTCCATGTCCAGTGGCTTCACCTCGCCTTCAACAGGCCCGCCTGGACGGTTCCGCTGCCAATGGAGGTCAGCTGGACCGATTTGATGGATGCAGTGAAGGACACCCTCATCTTCCTGAACACCGGGGTCCTTAACAATCGCAGCGGCCAGCCGATGTCGCCCTCGATGTCCTCGCCCGCTCCGCTGAGATACACGGAGTACACACCCAAATACACGCAGGAAATCGGAGAGCTGGTCAGATTGATCCACGAAATGAACAGCTGGGTGGCGCAGCGTGGGCAACAGGTGTGGTACCTAGACCACCAACAGCTGAGATCCTTCAAGCTGCGACGGAACCGAGTGGTCAGGTACGTCAACGGCATCGTGCGCCAGTACTCCCCGACCCTTCCCGCCATCCACATACCTCGGTAGTCCAGCTTTCCCTGGGCCCTTCCCAACAAGACCCGCTGACGAGGACCTCGGACGCTCAGTGGATGGCCGAAGTCGGGGTCCATCGGTCGCTGCAGCAGTCTCATGTCCCGGACTTCGACCACAGGGACTGCTGCACCGATAGGTGACATCTGATCTGTGGCGTCGAGGGGCGCTGCTGGAAGGATGGACACC
>CAKZHP010000046.1 GCA_936924635.1 uncultured Propionibacteriaceae bacterium | reverse complement strand
CCGCCGGGCGGGCAGCGAATGGGCCCCGGGGCATTCCGCTAGCCTGACCCGGCTACGAATACGGAGAGGAACCACCATGGACGTCCGGGAGCTGATGACCGGAGGCACGGTGCTGCCGATCACCCGCTGGGGAGAGCCCGTGATGCACGCCGTCACGAAGCCGGTCACCGAGTTCGGGCCCGAGCTGGCCGCCCTCGCCCGCGACATGTTCGCCACCCAGGAAGCCGCCCAGGGTGTGGGGCTGGCCGCCACCCAGGTGGGCCGGGACCTGGCGATGTTCGTGTTCGAGTGCCCCGACGAGGACGAGGTGGTGCACGCCGGGGTGGTGTGCAACCCCGTCGTGGAGCTGCCCGAGGGCAGCGCGCGCAACCTGGACGAGGCCGAGGAAGGGTGCCTGTCGTTCCCTGGGGCGTACGAGACCCTGGCCCGCCCGGACCAGGCGATCTGCCGCGGCCAGGACGTCGAGGGCAACCCCATCGAGATCGTCGGCACCGGTCTGCTCGCCCGCTGCCTCCAGCACGAGACCGATCACCTCAACGGCACCGTTTTCGGCGACCGCCTCCCCCTGCGCCGCCGCAAGTCGCTCACCAAGAAGCACGACGCGATGGCGTACCGCTACCCCGCCGACTGGCCGGTCTCGCCGCGGCTCCCCTTCGATCCCGCGCAAGAGAGCCGCTGACCAGCGTCCGAGGAACCTCACCGTCCTCGCCGGCGTGGCGCAGTCAGGCACGGCTGCCGTCCAGGAGGGCACCTCCGTCGGACATTCACCGGGTCGCGTAGAACGCCACCGCCGAGGACGCGGCGACGTTGAGGGAGTCGACGCCGTTCATCATGGGGATCGTCACCCGTACATCCAGAGCAGCCTCGGCCCCCGGCGTCAGCCCGTGCCCCTCCGTGCCGAGCACCAGCGCCAATCGGTCGTGGCCCGCCGCGACCAGCTCGTCCAGAGTGATCGCGCCCTCCCCCAGCGTCATGCCTGCGACGACGTACCCGGCCTCCCGCAGCATCCCCAACCGCGAGGGCCAGTCGCCGAACCGCGCCCACGGCACCTGGAACACCGCGCCCATGCCGACCTTGATGGAGCGGCGGTACAAGGGGTCGGCGCACCGCGGCGAGATCAGCACCCCGTCCACCCCCAGCGCCGCCGCTGACCGGAACACCGCACCGACGTTGGTGTGGTCGACCAGGTCCTCCAGCACCGCGATCCGTGACCGCCCGGACGCGCGGCCCACCACGTCGGCGACGCTCCACCGCTCCTCCCGCCGGAACGACGCCAGTGCTCCCCGGTGCACGTGGAACCCTGTCAGGCTCTCCACGACCCCAGGCGCAGCGGTCAGCACCGGAGCGTCGTACGCCTCCCAGACGTCCCGCAGCTCCTCCACCCACCGCGGCGCCAGCAGGAACGACCGGGGCTGGTACCCCGCCTCGGCCGCCCGTCGGATCACGAGCTCACCCTCGGCGATGAACGCCTCGCCACCGCCGGGGCGCCGCAGGGTCGACTCCCGCAGCGCGACGTAGTCGGCCGCCGCGGGATCCTCCGCCCCGCTCAGCTCGTGGACCGGCACCTCAGTCGGCGCGCGCGGCCAGTCGCGGCCGCACGATCAGCAGAGCCACGACCCCCAGGAGCACGGCCGCGAACAGCTGCACCCACCACAGGTGCGCCACCAGGGCCACCAGACCCGCCCCTACGCACGCCGCGGCGAGCATCAGGTAGACGCGGTCGCGCCGCACCACCTCCAGCGCCCCCATCAGCACCGCCATGAACAGCCACAGCACCACCAGGTGGGTGCCCAGCCAGTCGTTGAGGTTGATGTCCACCCGTCACGCCCCGCGCTCGGCGCGGGCCATCCAACGACCGTCGCGGGCGTCCACGACCAGGCGCATGTCGAAGGTACGCGACAGGTTCTCGGCGGTCATCGTCTCCGCGATCGGCCCGGCCGCGACGACCTTGCCGTCCTTGAGCAGCAGGCAGTGCGTGACCCCGGCCGGGATCTCCTCCACGTGGTGGGTGACCATGATCGAGGTCGGCGCGTCCGGGTCCTCGGCCAGCGCGGTCAGCGTCGCGACCAGGGCCTCACGGCCGGCGAGGTCGAGGCCGGCGCCCGGCTCGTCGAGCAGCAGCAGCTCCGGGTCGGTCATCAGCGCCCGGGCGATCTGGACGCGCTTGCGCTCCCCCTCGCTCAGGGTGCCGAAGGTGCGCTCCGCCAGATGCTCGACGCGCAGCAGGTGCATCAGCTCCTGGGCGCGGGCGAAGTCCATCTCGTCGTACTGCTCGTTCCAGCGGCCGACGACCCCGTACGACGCCGAGACCACCAGGTCGGCGACCCTCTCCTCCGGCGGCACCTGCTCGGCCAGCGCCGAGGAGGTGAGGCCGATCCGGGGGCGCAGCTCGAAGACGTTCACCGCACCCAGGAACTCGCCGAGGATCTCCACCAGCCCCGAGGTCGGGTGAATCTGCGTCGACAGCACCCTCAGCAGGGTGGTCTTGCCGGCGCCGTTCGGGCCGATGATGACCCAGCGCTCCCCCTCCTTGACGGTCAGGTCGACGTTGTCGAGCAGGAGGGAGCGGCCACGGCGCACCGTGACCCCGGCGATCTCGACGACAGTGGTCATAGGGCGAAACCTATCGCGCCTGGTCAGGCACCGGTGGAGTGGACACCGCCGTCGACGTGCACGATCTCGCCCGTGGTCTTCGGGAACCAGTCCGACAGCAGCGCCACGACGGCGCGCGCGGTGGGCTCCATGTCCTTCTTGGCCCAGCCGAGCGCGGCACGCTGGTCCCACGTGGTGTCGAGGTCGGTGACGCCCGGGATGGCCTTCTTGGCCAGCGTGTCCAGCGGGCCCGCCGACACGATGTTGGACCGGATGCCGTCGGCGCCCAGGTAGCGCGCCAGGTAGCGCGAGGTCGACTCCAGAGCGGCCTTGGCGACGCCCATCCAGTCGTACATCGGCCAGCTCACCGTCGCGTCGAACGTCAGCCCCACCACCGACGCGCCCGGCGCCAGCAGCGGCTTGGCGGCGCGCACCAGCGACGCCATCGAGTACGCCGACACGTGCAGCGCCTGCCCCACGTCCTCCCACGGGGTCTCCAGGAAGCTGCCGCCGAGAGCGGTCTCCGGGTTCGCGTACGCGATCGAGTGCACGAGCCCGTCGAGGCCGTCGACGTGCTCCCGCACCGCGTCCGGGAGCCCGGCGAGGTGCTCGGGGTTGGTGACGTCCAGGTCCAGCACCGGCGGCACGGGATCGAGCTTCTGCACCACCCGGTTCGTCAGGCTGAGCGCACGCCCGAAGTTCGACACCAGGACGGTCGCGCCCTCCTGCTGCGCGATCCGCGCGACCGCGTACCCGATGGAGGTGTTCATCGTGACCCCGGCGACCAGGATCCGCTTGCCCTCGAGAATGCCCATGCCTGCTCCTTCGTCCGTGGGCCGTCAGTGACCCATGCCGAGGCCGCCGTCGACCGGCAGCACGGCACCAGAGATGTACGACGCCTGGTCCGACACCAGGAACCCGACGGCGGCGGCCACGTCCTCGGTGGCGCCCAGCCGGCCGGCGGGGATGCGGGCCTCGTACCCCTTGATCACGTCGGCGTCGAGCGCGGCGGTCATGTCGGTGTCGATGAAGCCCGGTGCGACGACGTTGAAGGTGATGTTGCGGCCGCCGAGCTCGCGGGTCAGGGATCGTGCCATGCCGACCAGACCGGCCTTCGCGGCGGCGTAGTTCACCTGGCCGGGCGAGCCCAGCAGCGCGACCACGGAGGAGACGAACACCACGCGGCCGAACCGGGCCTTCATCATGCTGCGGGAGGCGCGCCGCGCGAGCCGGAAGGAGGCGGTGAGGTTGGTGGCGATCACCTGGTCCCACTGCTCGTCGCTCATGCGCATCATCAGGGTGTCGGCGGTGACGCCGGCGTTGCAGACCAGCACCTCGACGGGGCCGTGGGCCTGCTCGGCGGCGGTGTACGCGGCCTCGATCTGCTCCGGGTCGGTGATGTCGGCCTGGACGCCGGTGACGCCCTCGGGCACGCCGCCCGAGCGGTAGGTGCCGGTCACCTTGTGCCCCTGCGCGACGAGGTGCTCGGAGATCGAGCGGCCGATGCCCTTGCTGGCGCCGGTCACGAGCACGCTCCTCGGTGTCTGGTTCACGTCGGTCAACCTAGCGTGCGAAGCTCACGCCGCGTCGGCACCACCCGCCGCCGGGTCGCCCCGGCGGCAGTGGACCCTGCAGGTCCGGCCGGACGGGGCGCGTACGCTGACCGGATGGCGCACCGCACGGACGCGATCGTGATCACCGACGCCTCGCAGGGGCGGTCAGCGGACGTCGATGCCCGCAGCCGCCGCTACCTCCAGGCCATGGCCGTGCGCGTGCTCTGCTTCGGGCTGATGTTCGTTGTGCCGGGGTGGTGGAAGGTGGCGTGCCTGATGGCCGCCGCGATCCTGCCGGCCATCGGCGTGCTGCTCGCCAACGCCCAGGACGTACGTCAGAGGTCCGCCGGGCCGCTGGACACCCGTGTCGAGGCGGACACGCTGAACGAGGACGGCCTCATCCCCGGCGAGATCGACGACGACCGCTGACCGTGGTCTCCCTGGCGGTCAGGACTGTCCGAGGCTCGGACTAGGCTCGTCAGCGTGCGACGACTCTGGGTGCGGTGGCTGGGACTGCTGGCCTTCGTCGTCGTGCTCGCGACCGCCTTCGTGAACCTCGGCCAGTGGCAGCTCCACCGGCTGGAGCAGCGCCGGGAGCGCAACGAGACTGTCGTCCAGCACGAGGCGGCGCCGGTGGTGCCCCTGGCGACGCGTGGCTACGACAAGGTCCAGGAAGCCGACCAGTGGCAACGCGTCGAGCTTCGCGGCACCTTCGACGCCGACCACCAGCTGCAGGTCCGCTACCGGTCGAACTCCGGCGAGACCGGCACCGAGGTGGTCACCCCGCTGCGCACCACCGACGGTCGCGTGGTGCTGGTCGACCGAGGCTTCATCCGCACGCCCAAGGGCGAGCCCCCGCCGGCGACCCTGCCCGCGCCGCCGACGGGCACCGTCACCGTCGTCGGGCACCTGAGGCGCAGCGAGAACGGGCCCACCGCGGCGATCACGCCGGGTCAGGGTGCCGTCCGCCTCGTGAACGCCCCGGCGATCGGGCGCTGGCTCGGTGCCGAGGTGATGGACGGGTACGTCGGGCTCCTCACCGTCACCCCGGAGCAGACCGGTGACTTCGATCCCGTCGCCGCGCCGACCCTCGACGAGGGGCCACACTTCTGGTACGCCGTGCAGTGGTTCATGTTCTGCGGGTTCGCGCTCGTCGGTCTGCTGTGGTTCGTCCGCAACGACATCGTCGAGCGTCGCAAGGCACGGGCTGCTGCCACCCCCACCGACACCCCGACACAGGAGGACTGACATGGATCTCGGTCTCGACGGCAAGACCTTCTTGGTGACCGCTGCGAGCGCGGGGCTGGGCCGCGCCACGGCCGAGGCTCTGCTCGCCGAGGGTGCCCGCGTCGTGGCTGTCGCGAGGCGGCAGGAGGTGCTCGAGGAGCTGCGGCGCGCCCACGGCGATGCGGTCGCCACGCTGGCCGCCGATCTCGCCGACCCGGAGACACCGGTGCGGGCCGTGGAGGTGGCCACGGCGACGTACGGAGGGCTCGACGGGGCCCTCGTCAGCGTCGGCGGCCCGCCTCGCGGCTCTGTCCTGAGCAACAGCGACGAGGAGTGGACGGCCGCCTTCGGCTCGGTCTTCCTGCCCGCGCTCCGCACTGCCCGCGCCGTCGTCGATGCCAACCCGGCGCCGGTCCTGGGGTTCGTGCTCTCCACCTCGGTGAAGTCGCCGCTGGCGACCATGGCGATCTCGAACGGTCTGCGCCCCGGGCTGGGGATGCTGGTCAAGCAGCTGGGCGACGAGCTCGGGCCGGACGGCGGGCGCACCTTCGGTCTCCTGCCCGGCTCCATCGACACCGAGCGGATGCAGCAGCTGCGCTCGGGCAGCGCCGACCCAGAGCAGGCGAAGAAGGACCTAGAGGCTGCGATCCCCCTGCGCCGCATGGGGCTCCCCCACGAGTTCGGCTCCGTCGCCGCGTTCCTGCTCTCCCCCGCCGCGGCGTACGTCAGCGGCTGCCTCGTCCCCGTCGACGGCGGCGCGATGCGCGCCCTGTGACGGAACGCGAAGGCCCAGCGGGCGCCGTGACCGCAAGCGCACCGACGGCCCAGCGGTGACTCTGCCAGCCGCGGCTGGCCTGCTGGCCTGCCCCGCCTGCCGGGCGCCGCTGGACGTCGAGTCCCGGCCTGTCGTGTGTCCCGCCGGGCATGCGTACGACGTCGCCCGTCAGGGCTATCTCAACCTGCTCGGCTCAGCGCAGCCGCACCACGCGGACACCGCCGACATGGTCGCCGCGCGGGAGCGGTTCCTGGGCAGCGGTGCGTACGACGCCCTGGCCGACCGCCTCGCCGCGGTGGTCTCGGCGGTCGGGCCAGGCGTGGTGGTCGAGGCCGGGGCCGGCCCGGGGTTCTACCTGTCGCGGCTCCTCGACGCCGCGCCCGGTGCCCGAGGAGTCGCCACCGACATCTCCGTGCCGGCCACCAGGCGTGCCGCCCGGGCACATCCTCGGATAGCTGCGGTCGTGGCCGACACCTGGCAGGGGCTCCCGCTGCTGGATGCCTCGGTCGACGTGCTGGTCTCGGTCTTCGCCCCTCGCAACGCCGGCGAGTTCCACCGCGTGCTGAGGCCGGGCGGAGTGGTCGTGGTGGCCCTGCCCGGCCCGGGACACCTGGCTGCGCTCCGCGGTGGGCTCGGTCTGCTCGACATCGACGCCGACAAGGCCGAACGCTGGGAGGCTGCCGTCCAGGGCCTGTTCGTCGCCGTCAGCACCGACCGAGTACGCCATCCCCTCCACCTTGATGCCCAGCAGGCGCAGGACCTGGTCGGCATGGGCCCCAACGCCTTCCACCAGCCGCCCGAGGCAACCGCGGCCGACGACGTCCTCGACGTCCAGGTGCTCGTGCACCGGAGGGTCGAGACTTCCGCGAGCTAGGCGCGACCGACAGCGAGAGCGCTCTGCGCCCACGGCGGCTGTGGGCACCGCCCCCGCCCGTGCCCACCGGTCGTGGGCCGTCAGCGTCAGCACAAGCGAGACCCGGCCTGTCCGAGAGCCTGGGGCTGTCGTCACCGGGGTGCGGACATCAGTCCTGCCCGGCCGCTCCGGGCGCTGGCGGCTGTCGCCGACGCTGCCGGCGAGCACTCCAGAACGAGGTGACGACGATGAGCGCGAGGCTGACCCAGAGGGCGTACTCGTCGACGAGCAGCACCAGGTCGACCGCGGCCTGCCCGGCCGCGTACCCCAGTGCTGCGACCAGCCCCACCCACAGGCCGGTGCCCAGCAGGTCGAGGGCCAGGAATGCCGGGAGGCTGAGCTTGCGCCACCCGGCGAAGGCGAACGCCGCAGCCGCAGGGACGCCGGGCAGCATCGCGACGAGCACCGCAACGGGAGCCACCCAGCGCGGCAGGTCCTGCACGCGCTCGACTACCCGCTCCTGCATCCTCGGGTTCGGGAGGAACATGCGGACGATGCGCCCGCCCCAGCGCTGCCCCATCCACCAGAACAGCCAGTCGAACTTCGCCGACCCGACGACGCCGGCGAGGACGACCAGCCAGAGCGGGGCCTGGCCGATCCGGGCGAACGCGGCGGCGGCCCCCACCGCCGCGTTGCCGCCGGCGATGAGCTCCAGCAGCACCGGGTTGCGCCCGATGAGGAACGGCTTGAGCGGGGTCAGCGCCAACGAGTACGCGAACACCGCCAGCACGGTGACGCCGAGAGCCTTGTCGGTACGGGAGGGGCTGCCCTCCCAGGGGGTTAGCTGACGCAGCGCCTCCCGGCCGGCCTCCGCCCGTCGCGCCCTGGCCTCCTCCTTGTTCAACGGGGGGCGCATGACTTCGTGGTTATCCCGTCACGGGCAACGGCACGCCGCGTCACGGCAGGGCTGCCCACACCTGTGCGGCGACTCCCGCGATCTGGTCGAGGGTCTGGGCCCCCGACCCGGTGACCAGCACGAACCCCCGGTCGAGCGGCAGGGCGCACACCGCGCCACCGGTGGAGGCGGTCGGCACGGTGCCGCAGACGGCAGGGGTCTTCACCGTGACGTCCTTGAGCCCGTTCGTGGCCGACGCCAGGTCACCGCGGGGCAGCACCGCCACGATCACCACGTCCGTGGTGGCGGCACCTGTGTACGTCGCCGTCTGCTCACCGGCCGTACCCGTTGGGCTGGCGGCCCGGTACGCCCCGAGGGTGGCCGGGAGCGTCGCCGTGGAGAGGCTCTTGGGAGCCACCGCTGGGCTCGGCCCCGACGGCGTGGGCGACGGGCTCGTCGAGGTGCGGGGAGTCGCCGAGGCCGAAGGGGTCGCCGACGCACCGGAGGGTCGGGCGCTGGAGACCGCCGAGGACGGCGCCCCCGGAGACATCGGCGGCGGTGTCTGGGCGCAGCCGGTGAGCACCGCCAGGGCGCACAGTCCGAGCACGGTCTGCTTCATGGACCCTCCTTCGTCGGCCACCCATCCTGCCAGGGGCAGGTCAGCCTGCCGCGTCAGCGCGCGGTCGTGGCCGTCACGTGTCGGCGCGTGCCCCGGCCGTGCTGCCCGACGATCAGGCCAGCGAGATCAGGTCGGCGTAGTCCGGGGTCCAGAGGTCCTCGACACCGTCGGGCAGCAGCAGCACCCGGTCGGGCTCCAGCGCGTGCACGGCCCCCTCGTCGTGGGTGACCAGCACGATGGCACCCGGGTAGGAGCGGATCGCGGCCAGCACCTCCTCGCGGGAAGCGGGGTCGAGGTTGTTGGTGGGCTCGTCGAGCAGCAGCACGTTGGCCGAGCTGACGACGATCATCGCGAGAGCGAGGCGTGTCTTCTCCCCGCCGGAGAGCACCCCGGCAGGCTTGTCCACGTCGTCACCGGTGAACAGGAACGACCCCAGCACCTTGCGGACCTCGGTCTCGTTGAGGTTCGGCGAAGCGGTCTTCATGTTCTCCAGCACCGTGCGGTCGCCGTCGATGGTCTCGTGCTCCTGCGCGTAGTACCCGAGCTTCAGCCCGTGGCCGGCGATGACCTCCCCGGTGTCGGGCTGCTCGGTGCCCGAGAGCAGCCGCAGCAGCGTGGTCTTGCCGGCACCGTTGAGGCCCAGCACCACGACCTTCGACCCCCGGTCGATCGTCAGGTTCACGTCGGTGAAGATCTCCAACGACCCGTACGCCTTCGACAGCTCTGCCGCCGACAGCGGCGTCTTGCCGCAGGGGGCAGGCTCCGGCAGCCGGATGTGGGCCACCTTGTCGGAGACCCGCTCCGGCTCCACCGACGCGAGCAGGCGCTCGGCCCGCTTGGCCATGTTCTGCGCGGCCGTTGCCTTGGTGGCCTTCGCGCGCATCTTGTCGGCCTGGGCCAGCAGCTGGTCGGCCTTGCGGGTGGCGTTGGCGAGCTCACGCTTGCGGCGCTTCTCGTCGGTCTCGCGCTGCAGCAGGTAGCGCTTCCAGCCCATGGCGTACTGGTCCATCACCGCACGGTTCGCGTCGAGGTGGAAGACCTTGGTGCACACCACCTCCAGCAGCGCGGTGTCGTGGGAGATGATGACGATGCCGCCCGGGTAGTCCTTGAGGTACGAGCGCAGCCACACCACCGAGTCGGCGTCGAGGTGGTTTGTGGGCTCGTCCAGCAGCAGGGTGTCGGAGCCGCCGAAGAGGATGCGGGACAGCTCGACGCGTCGGCGCTGACCGCCCGAGAGCGTACGCAACGGCTGCGTCATCACCCGCTCCGGGAGGCCCAGGTTCGCGGCGATCCGGGCGGCCTCGGCCTCGGCGGCGTACCCGCCCGCGGCGAGCAGCTCGGACTCCGCGCGCCCGTACGACGCCATGGCCTCGTCGCGCGCCTCGTCGGTCTCGGCCGTCGCCATCTCGGTGGAGTAGCGCTCCATCCGGGTGAGCACCGTGTCGAGTCCGCGGGCCGACAGGATGCGGTCGCGGACCAGCACCTCCAGGTCGCCCGAGCGGGGGTCCTGCGGCAGGTAGCCGACCGTGCCGGAGCGCGTGATGGTGCCCGCGGCAGGCAGGGTTTCCCCCGCCAGGGTCTTCGTCAGCGTCGTCTTGCCAGCGCCGTTGCGGCCGACCAGCCCGATCCGGTCTCCCGGGTTGACGGGGAACGAGACGGGCTCGAGCAGCAGCCGGGCGCCCGCCCGGATCTCGACACCAGTGACTGTGAGCACGAGGGACCATTCTTCCAGACCTTGGCAACGCCGCCCGACCGGGTCGGCGTGGTCGTCGCCTGCGCCGAGAAGCACCTCACGGCGGCTGTGGCAGAGCGCGGTGCTTCTCGGGAGCCCGTCAGATGGAGGCGAGCACCGACTCCCCCAGCCCCTCGGCGTTGATCTTGCTGTCGGCCAGCACGGCCACACCGGCGCCGGCCCGGCGGTCGAGACCGATGTACGCGGTGTAGCCGGGCGTGCCTCCAGGATGTGAGGTGAGCAGGCGCCCCGGGGCGTACGGGTGGAGGTCCCACAGCAGCCCCTCGCCGCTGCCGTTGCCGAAGGGGGCGGCCATCTCCATGGCGGCGGTGCCAGGAGCGGTGCCGGCCAGCAGCGCGCGCAGCAGCAGCGCCAGGTCGTGCGCGGTGGACACCAGGCCCCCCATGGGCGCGTACCCGTCGAGCAACCACGGCGGCTGCCGCTGCCAGGAGCCGCTGTAGCCACCCGCGACGAGAGGGCGTTCGGACTGCGCCGCCGAGCGCGTCATACCCAGCGGCGTGAACACCCGGTCGCGCACCAGCACCTGGTACGTGGTGCCGGCGGCGCGGGCGACGGCTTGGCCGACGAGGGCTCCGCCGAGGTTCGAGTAGGCGAACCCGGGGCTCGCGGTGAGCGCCGCGGCGCGGGCGTCGGTCTCCAGACCGGCCAGGTCTCGTGCCGTGTACGGGGCGGACCAGGGCTCCCCCGGTCGCTGGCTGACGCCGCGGGGCAGTCCGGCGGTGTGGGTGGCGACCTTGCGCAGCGGGAGTGCGGCAGCGGGGCTGTCGCGCAGGTCGAGGTAGCGGCCAAGCGGGTCGTCGAGGCGCAGCTCGCCGCGAGACACGGCGTCGGCCAGCAGCAGGCCGGTGACCGGCTTGCTGACCGACCCGACCTCGTACGTGGTGTCTGCGTCGGCACGGGCGTGCATCATCGCGGTGGTGCCGTCTGGGCGTACCAGGGCGACGCTCAAGGAGTGCGCCGCGAGGCGAGCGCGGATGATCGTGCGGACCAGCTCCGCGTCACCGTAGAGAGCCGGGGTCACCAGCCAGGGGCGAGGGATGGCACCGATGGCGGCCGCGGTCACGGCCAACGCTCCAGCCCCCGTCGAAGCGAGCAGGGCCCGGCGTCTCATGGCCGAACCGTACCTGCGGCTGGCCCGGCCACACACCACCGTTCCGGCGACGGGCCGCTTCTCGAATCGAGCCGGAGCGCCGCTCGCCCGGGGCGCAGGAGAGTCAGTAGCGGCGGAAGCCGCCCTCCGTGGCGATCACCTGACCAACCACCCAGCGACCCTCGTCGCTGACCAGCCAGGCGACGAGCCGGGCCGGGTCGTCGGGTGAGCCGAACCGCCCCAACGGCATGCGAGCGCGCAGCGGGGCGAGCTCCTCCTCGGTCAGCAGGCCGCCCTCCGGGCTGAGGTAGCCGGTGTCCACGGGGCCCGGGTTCACCACGTTGAGCAGCACGTGACGGTCCAGCAGCTCGTCCGCGACGGTCGGCGCGATACCGGAGAGTGCGGCCTTGGAGGAGGCGTAGGCCACCTCGCCGCGCATCGGGCCTTCGCCCTGGCCTGAGGTGAACCACACCACCCGGCCGGTGGCTCCGGGGGTCGGAGTCTCGTACCGCTCGGCGAAGGCACGGGTGAGCAGCAGGGTCGACCTCGCGTTCACCGCCCAGTGCCCGTCGAGGCGATCGGCGGTCATCTCGAAGATCGAGCCGTCACCTCCGCTGCGCGCGTGCACGCAGACGAGCGCGTCGAGGTGCCCGTACGCCTCACGGGCTGCGTCCACCAGCCGCTGCGGCGCCTGCGGGGCGGCAAGGTCGAGGCCGAGGTCGAGCACCCGACGCCGGGGGAACGCGTCACGCAAGGAGGCCAGTACCTGCTCGACGTCATCGGCGCCCCACGGCTGCTGCGCGTCGTGCGCCCGGTGGTGCGAGACAAACACGTCCGCCCCCATCGACAGCAGACGCGTCGCCACCGCGTAGGCAATGCCCTGGCGCCGGCTCACACCAGTGATGAGCGCGACCCGGCCGGCGAGCGGCGCGGCGGGGGATGGCTGGGTGTGGTTCGGGTCAAGGGTCACCGTCGGCTCCGGTCTGGGGTGGCGTCTCAGCTGGGCTGCCGTCAGTGTCACACAGCGTTCCCGGCGGCGTCGCCCGAGATTGCGCGAGCGACGTGTGACTGACCGGTGCTCATCCGATCACGCAGGTCCCCGTCGGTCTCGGTCCGCTCCACGCATGGCGCAGGGCTTGCAGCCCATGGTGTCGGCCGACGGTCGAGGCTGACCGCATACCGGCGCAGCTCACCTGAGGTCGGCCTCACCGTACGCCCCGGGGCCTGAACTGGATGGAGACCCGTGGCCCCACCGGCTTGGCGGTCTTGAGGATCGCGTGCTCCCAGGTGCGCTGGCAGCTGCCCCCCATCACGACGAGGTCGCCGTGACCGAGCGCGAACCGGTGCGTGATCGGGCCGCCGACGGGGCGGAGCGAGAGCGTACGCGCCGCGCCCACCGAGAGGATCGCCACCATCGTGTCCTGACGCGACCCGCGGCCGATCCGGTCGCCGTGCCAGGCGACGGAGTCGTGGCCGTCCCGGTAGAGGCAGAGCCCGGCCGTCTGGAAGTCCTCCCCCAGCTCGCCGCGGTAGTGCTCGCTCAGACGCTCACGCGCTTCCACCAGGACCGGATGCGGGAGCGCGTCACGCTCCCCGTAGAAGCAGAGCAGCCGCGGCACGGTCACCACGGAGTCGTACATCTGTCGCTCCTCGGCGCGCCACGGCACCGACTCCTGGAGCTCTGCCATCAGCTCGTCTGCCCCGGCGAGCCACGCGGGCTGGTGGTCGACCCAGGCGCCGCGCGTCAGGACCGTCCGCGTCGGGGCGAGCACGCTCAAGTCAGGCGCCAAATCCACGTCGAACAGACTGTTCTGCATAGCAGAATCATACAGATGTTCGACTCGTTGCCCAGGCGGCAGCGTCAGACGTTGTAGCCGATCGCCCGCAGCTGGTCGATGCCCTCGGGGGTGATGTTGTCCAGCGTCCACGGCGGCAGCCACACCCAGTTGATGGTCACGCTCTCCACCAGGCCCTCCAGGGCCATCTGGGTGTCGTACTCCAGCCGGTCGGTCAGCGGGCACGTCGGCGAGGTCAAGGTCATGTCGATGGTGGCGTTGTTGGCGTCGTCGACGTGGACGCCGTACAAGAGGCCCAGGTCGACCACGTTCACCATCAGCTCGGGGTCGACGACGTCGCGCATCGCCTCCTCGATGTCCTCGATGCTCGCCTTGGCCGAGGGCACCTCGGCGCCCTCGGTGCCGGGCAGCGGCTCCCTGACCAGGTCCGACGGCCTGGTGGTCCCGGTGTCTGTCATGCGTCCTCCTGTCCGGCGGCCTGGGCGCGCAGCAGCGCGTCACGGACCGCGGCCCACCCGAGCATCGCGCACTTCACGCGAGCCGGGAACTTGGCGACGCCCTCGAAGGCGACGGCGTCACCGTACGTGTCCTCGTCCAGGGAGATCTCGCCCTTGCCCTGGATCATCTGCTGGAACCCGTCGTGCAGCTCCAAGGCGTGCTCCGCGGACCCGCCCTTGACGAGCTCGCTCATCACCGAGGTCGACGCCTGCGAGATCGAGCAGCCCAAGCCCTCGTACGAGACGTCGGCGACCGTGTCGCCGTCGAGCCTGACCCGCAGCGTGAGCTCGTCGCCGCAGGACGGGTTCACGTGGTGCACCTCGGTCGCGTACGGCTCACGCAGCCCCGAGTTCTGCTTCTCGCGGTAGTGGTCGAGGATGATCTCCTGGTACAGTTGCTCGACGCTCATGCGCCCCCCTTGTCCAGCTCCGCCTCGACGGGCGTGTTCGCCGGCGCGTGCCGGGCCGGGTCGAGCCGGCCGCCGAAGAACGCTTGCGTGTAGTCGAGTGCGTCGACGAGACGGTCGATCTCGTCGCGCGTGGTGTAGACGTACGACGACGCACGCACGCTCGACTGCACGCCCAGCCGGTCGTGCAGCGGCCGCGCGCAGTGGTGCCCGCCGCGCACGGCGATGCCGCGCGAGTCCAGCAGCTGCATCACGTCGTGCGGATGGACGTCGCCGAGGGTGAACGCGATCGCCCCGCCACGGTCGACCATCTCGGTCGGCCCCATCACATGCAGCCCCGGCACGGTCGCGAGGCCCTCCAGCGCGTACGCGGTGATCTCCTGCTCGTGCGCGGCGACGGCGTCCATCCCGAGGCTGCTCAGGTAGTCCAGCGCCACCCCGAGCCCGGCCGCCTGGGCGATCGGCGGGGTGCCGGCCTCGAAGCGGTGCGGCGGGGGTGCGTACGTGGAGCCCGTCATCCGCACCACCTCGATCATCTCCCCGCCGCCCAGGAACGGCGGCAGCGAGGCCAGCAGGTCGTAGCGGCCCCACAGCACGCCGATCCCTGTGGGACCGCAGAGTTTGTGGCCGGTGAACGCCAGCAGGTCGGCACCCAGGTCGCTCACCGAGGTGACCAGCTGTGGCACCCCCTGCGACCCGTCGACGACGACGACCGCGCCGACGGCGCGCGCCTGGTCAGCGACCCGCCGGACCGGGTTCACCGTGCCCAGCACGTTCGACACCCAGGTCAGCGCGACGATCTTCGTACGCTCGTTGATGAGCCCGTCGCGCTCCGCTGCCTCCAGGTCGAGCCGGCCCTCGTCGGTGACGTCGAACCAACGCAGGGTCGCGCCCGTACGCTCGCACGCCAGCTGCCACGGCACGATGTTGCTGTGGTGCTCCATCACCGACACCACGACCTCGTCGCCCGGCCGCAGCCCGGCACCGAGGGTGTGCGCGGCGAGGTTCAGCGCCTCGGAGGCGTTCTTGCAGAACACGACCTCCTCGGGCCGAGCGGCGCCGACGAAGGAGGCCACCGTGGCGCGGCCACCCTCGAACGCCTCGGTCGCCTCGGCGCCCAGCTGGTGCATGGCGCGTGCCACGTTGGCGTTGTGCTGGCCGTAGTGCTCGGCCAGCGCGTCGATGACGACCTGCGGCTTCTGCGAGGTGTTCGCGCTGTCGAGGTAGGTCAGCGGGTTGCCGCCGACCTGGCGCGTCAGGATCGGGAAGTCCTGACGCACCCGGTCGACGTCGAGCGCAGCGTGGGCGGTCACGCGTTCTGCGCCGCCTTCACGTACTTCTCGTAGCCCGTGGCCTCCAGCTCGTCGGCCAGCTCCTGGCCGCCCTCCTCGGCGACCCGGCCGTTGACGAACACGTGCACGAAGTCGGGCTTGATATAGCGCAGGATCCGCGTGTAGTGGGTGATCAGCAGCACGCCCCGGTCACCCTGGTCGGCGAAGCGGTTGACGCCCTCGCTGACGATCCGCAGCGCGTCGATGTCGAGACCGGAGTCGGTCTCGTCGAGCACCGCGAACTTCGGGTTCAGCAGCTCCAGCTGCGCGATCTCGTGACGCTTCTTCTCACCGCCGGAGAAGCCCTCGTTCACCGAGCGCGAGGAGAACGAGTGGTCGAGCTGGAGACGGTCGAGCGCCGCGTCGACCTCCTTCACCCAGGTGCGCACCTTCGGCGCCTCACCGGTCAGGGCCGTCTTGGCCGTACGCAGGAAGTTGGCGACCGACACCCCCGGCACCTCCACCGGGTACTGCATCGCCAGGAACATGCCGGCCCGCGCCCGCTCGTCGACGGTCATCTCCGTCAGGTCGACCCCGTCGAGGCTCACCGAGCCCGAGGTGATCGTGTACTTGGGGTGACCGGCGATCGAGTACGCCAGCGTCGACTTGCCCGAGCCGTTGGGGCCCATGATCGCGTGGATCTCCCCCGGCTTCACGTGCAGGTCGACCCCCTTGAGGATCTCCTTCGGCCCCTGCTCGGTCTCCACCGACGCATGAAGGTCGGTGATCAGCAGGCCCTGGGTGGTGTCGGTCATTCAGCTCATCTCCAGCTCTGAGGTGTTCTTCGGGGTGTCCACGTCGACGAGCACGTCGTCGCCGTCGACCTGGACGGAGTAGGTGGCCACCGGCGCGGTGGCGGGCAGCTGGTCAGGCTGCCCGGTGCGGACGTCGAAGCGAGACCCGTGCATGTAGCACTCCAGGAGGCAGCCCTCCAGGTCACCGTCCGACAAGGGGATCGCCGCGTGCGAGCACTCGTCCGCGATCGCGTACCAGCCCTCGCTCGTGTGCACGACCGCGACGTCGACGCCGCCGACGGAGACGGGCTTCACAGCCCCCTGCGCCACGTCGCCGACGCTGCAGACGCGCTCGTACGTCATGCGCCGACCGACTTCGCGAGCTCGGTCTCGACAGCCTCCAGCAGCTGCTCCTCGAGCTCTGGGACGCCGATCTTGCCGATGATCGAGGCGAAGAAGCCGCGTACGACCAGGCGCCGCGCCTCCTCGACGTCGATGCCGCGGCTGGTCAGGTAGAACAGCTGCTCGTCGTCGAACCGGCCGGTCGTCGAGGCGTGGCCGGCACCCTCGATCTCGCCGGTCTCGATCTCCAGGTTCGGCACGGAGTCGGCGCGGCAGCCGTCGGTGAGCACGAGGTTCTTGTTCGACTCATACGTCGAGATGCCCTCGGCCACCTTGCGGATCAGGACGTCGCCGACCCACACCGAGTGCGCACCCTCGCCCTGCAGCGCGCCGCGGTAGTCGACGTCGGAGTGCGTGCGCGGCTCGTTGTGGTCGACGAAGAGCCGGTGCTCCACGTGCTGCCCGCCGTCGACGAAGTAGAGGCCGAACTGCTCCAGGGACCCGCCGGGCCCGTCGAACACGGCCTCCTCCTGCAGGCGGATGTCACCACCGATCGAGACCGTGATGGCCTTGACGGTGGCGTCCCGGCCCACCTTGATGCTGCGCTGGCCGCCGTGGACGGTGCCCTCGGCCCAGTCCTGCACGGTGATCAGGTTCAGCGTCGCGCCCTCGGCGACCAGCACGTCGAGCTTCTCCGCGTAACTGGCGACACCCTCGAAGCGCACCACCACGGTGGCCCGGGCGTGGTGACCGACCGAGATCACGTAGTGGTCGCGGGCCTCGCCGTTCTCGCCCTTGGCCCTGAAGACGATGGGCTCGGCGACCTCGGCCTCGGCCGGCACCTGGATGTGGGTGCGGTGCACGGTCTGGTCGGCGGCCAGGGCCGAGACCCGGTCAGCCGGCTCTCGCACCGCCAGCCCCCGGGCCTCGTCGCGGCTCAGCTCGGTGACGGTGACGGGGTCGCTGAAGGTGGCCTGCCAGTCCAGCGTGCCCATCTCGGCGACCGGGTTGAGCAGCCCCGTGAACCTCTTCAGCGGGGTGAAACGCCACACCTCCTCGCGACCCGTGGGCATCGGGTGGTCGTCCAGGTCCCACGACGGGGCGGGGTGCAGGTGGGACTCCACCGTCTCGATCGCGGCCGCGACGGCGGGCTTGTCAGCAGTGAGTGTCACGTAGTGCTCTTTCTGTGGCTCGACGACTGGGACGAGGGGGTGGGCGGCGATCAGCCGACCGCACCCTCCATCTGCAGCTCGATGAGGCGATTCAGCTCGAGTGCGTACTCCATGGGGAGCTCGCGCGCGATCGGCTCGATGAAGCCGCGCACGATCATCGCCATCGCCTCGTCCTCCTCCATGCCGCGGCTCATCAGGTAGAAGAGCTGGTCGTCGGAGACCTTCGACACGGTGGCCTCGTGGGCCATGGAGACGTCGTCCTCGCGGACGTCGACGTAAGGGTAGGTGTCGGAGCGGCTGATGGTGTCGACCAGCAGCGCGTCGCACTTCACCGAGCTGGCGGCGTGGTGCGAGCCGTTGTCGACCTGCACCAGACCCCGGTACGAGGTGCGGCCACCGCCGCGAGAGACCGACTTGGAGATGATCGAGCTCGACGTGTGCGGAGCCGCGTGCACCATCTTGGAGCCGGTGTCCTGGTGCTGGCCCTCGCCGGCGAAGGCGATCGACAGGGTCTCGCCGCGGGCGTGCTCTCCCATCATCCAGACGGCCGGGTACTTCATCGTCACCTTGGAGCCGATGTTGCCGTCGACCCACTCCATGGTCGCGCCCTCCTCGCAGGTGGCGCGCTTGGTGACCAGGTTGTACACGTTGTTCGACCAGTTCTGGATGGTCGTGTAACGGCAGCGGGCGTTCTTCTTCACCACGATCTCGACGACCGCCGAGTGCAGCGAGTCGGACTTGTAGATCGGCGCCGTGCAGCCCTCGACGTAGTGCACGTACGCACCCTCGTCGACGATGATCAGCGTGCGCTCGAACTGCCCCATGTTCTCGGTGTTGATCCGGAAGTAGGCCTGCAGCGGGATCGAGACGTGGACGCCCTTCGGCACGTAGATGAAGGAGCCGCCCGACCACACCGAGGTGTTCAGCGCGGAGAACTTGTTGTCACCGGTCGGGATGACCGTGCCGAAGTACTCCTCGAAGAGCTCGGGGTGCTCGCGCAGGCCGGAGTCGGTGTCGAGGAAGATGACGCCCTGGCGCTCCAGCTCCTCGTTGATCTTGTGGTAGACGACCTCGGACTCGTACTGGGCGGCGACGCCCGCGACGAGGCGCTGCTTCTCGGCCTCGGGGATGCCGAGGCGGTCGTACGTGTTCTTGATGTCCTCGGGCAGGTCCTCCCACGAGGCGGCCTGCTTCTCGGTGGAGCGCACGAAGTACTTGATGTTGTCGAAGTCGATCCCCGACAGGTCGGCGCCCCACGTGGGCATCGGCTTGCGCTCGAACAGGGAGAGGCCCTTGAGGCGTCGCTGCAGCATCCACTCCGGCTCGTTCTTGCGGGCGGAGATGTCACGGACGACGGCCTCGTTGAGGCCACGCTGTGCGGAAGCACCTGCGGTGTCGGCGTCGTGCCACCCGAATCGGTAGCTGCCGAGCGCCTCAAGGTGCTCGTCCTGGGTGCTGCCGAGGCCCGGGGCCACCGGCTGGGTCTGGGTCATGATGCCTCCTGAGTGAGTGGACGAGGGATGTGCGTGGTGCAGACGCCGTCGCCGTGGGCGATGGTCGCGAGACGCTGGACGTGGGACCCTAGCAGCCGGGCCAGAGACTCCGTCTCGGCCGCACAGAGCTCGGGGAAGCGGGCGGCCACGTGGGCCACCGGGCAGTGGTGCTGGCACAGCTGCTCGCCGGAGGCCACCGGCCGCACCTGCGCCATGAAGCCCTCCTCGGTGAGGAGGGGGGCGAGCGCCTGGGCCGCCGTGGTGCCTGCCGGGGTCAAGGGCATCGCCTCGGCCAGGCGCCGCTCCAGCTGCCCGAACCGCTGACGGGCGAACTCGGTCACCGCCTCGGCGCCGTTCTGCTCGGCCAGGTAGGTCAGCACCTCGATCGCCAGGGTGTCGTACGCGGCGCCGAACGCGCCCCGCCCGGCGTCGGTGGCGACGAACGTCTTGGCCGGCCGACCCCGACCGCGAGCCCCGTACGCAGGCCGGGTGCGGGTCGTGATGAGACCCTGCTCCTCCAGCGTGGCGAGGTGGCGGCGCACGGCCGCGGGGGTGAGCTGCAGCGCCTGGGCCAGGTCGGCCGCGGTGGCACCGCCCTGCTCCATGATCACGGCCAGCACCCGCTCGCGTGTGCCCAGGTCCACGTCCTGGGCCGTGGCCCGGTCTGCGGTCTGGGATTTCACAACGTCATTCTTTCCTAATCTGGCCCAGAGTCAAACGCCGAGGCGCTGCCTGGGTGGCCGAGGCGCTCGCCTGGAGCGGCCGGGCCGGTCGCTCGGGCGTCCAGTCGTCCCTCCGCGTTCACCGGGCCTTCACCCAGCGGTCGCGAGATAGGTCAGAGCCGAGTGGGTGCCCGGTGCCAGGCTGGGCGGCGTGACAGCAGCGATCCTCATCCTCGCCCTGGTGACACTGACGGCGGTCGCCTTCGACTTCACCAACGGCTTCCACGACACGGCCAACGCCATGGCTACCTCCATCGCCACCGGGGCTCTCAAGCCCCGCACGGCGGTGATCCTCTCGGCGATCCTCAACCTGGTCGGCGCCTTCCTGTCGGTGGAGGTCGCGCTCACCGTGACCAACTCGGTGGTGCGCATCCAGACCAAGACCGGCGCCCCCGACCCCACCCTCCTCGAGGGCGGCGGCATCAACCTCCTGCTGATCGTGATGTGCGGCCTGGTGGGCGGCATCGTCTGGAACCTCCTGACCTGGCTGCTGGGGCTGCCCTCCAGCTCCTCTCACGCCCTGTTCGGCGGCCTGATCGGTGCCACCATGGCAGGCCTCGGCGTCTCGAAGGTGAACTGGGCCGGTGACGGCACCAAGCTCGACGGCGTGGTGGGCAAGGTCATCCTTCCCGCGGTCGCGGCCCCGGTCATCGCCGGCCTGGTCTCGGCCATCGGCACCTGGCTGATCTTCAAGATCACGACCAACGTCGCCGAGCGCTACCGCGAGACCGGGTTCCGCTGGGGCCAGATCGGCTCCGCCTCCCTGGTGTCGCTCGCCCACGGCACGAACGACGCCCAGAAGACGATGGGTGTGATCACGCTCGCCCTGATCGCCTCGGGCCAGTGGACCGACACCTCGTCGGTCCCGTTCTGGGTCAAGGTCATCTGCGCCCTCGCCATCGCACTCGGCACGTACATGGGCGGCTGGCGAGTCATCCGCACGCTCGGCAAGGGGCTGGTCGAGATCAGCTCCCCGCAGGGCATGGCGGCGGAGTCAGCGTCCGCGGCGACGATCCTGGCCTCCAGCCACCTCGGCTTCGCCCTCTCGACCACCCACGTGGCGACCGGTTCCATCCTCGGCTCCGGCGTCGGGGCCCCCGGCGCCAAGGTGCGCTGGGGCGTGGCGGGCCGCATGGCCGCCGCCTGGCTGATCACCCTCCCCGCCGCCGGCGCGGTCGGTGCGGTCATGTACCTCATCGGCAACCTCGTCGGCGGGGCCGGCGGAGCCGTCCTGGTCTTCGCCCTGCTGGTCGCCATGGCGGGCTACATGGTGTGGCACTCCCGCAAGAACCCCGTCGACCACAACAACGTCAACGAAGAGTGGGACGACAGCAGCAACAACGTCGTCCCCGCGAAGACCGGAGCAGCGGCATGAACCAGATCCTTCTCGCCCTCGACGGTGCCTGGAAGGTCCTCCTCGTCTCGATCCTCCTCGGGGCCGGCCTGCCGGCCGTCTTCGCGGCGGGCGTTCGCTCCCTGGCGTACGGCCAGGGCGGCGAGGCGGAGGTCGACCACGCCCGTCCCCACCCCGTCGGCATGGTCCTCGCTGGGCTGTGCTTCCTGGTCGTGCTGGTCGCGATCGGCCTCGGCCTGACCTACATCGTCTCCTCCGGCTTCGGATACGTGCTCAGCTTCGACCACGTCATCCCCGAGCTCAAGAAGAAGGGCTGACCATGACCGATCCGACCGCTCAGGTGCTGCAGTGGGTCAGGGCCGGGTACGCCGACGGCATCCCCGAGGGCGACTACCCCGCACTGATCGGGCTGCTGCGGCGCCGGCTCACCACGTCCGAGCTGCACGGCGCGGCTGCCCAGCTGGCCTCCCTCTCGCAGGGCCAGACCCTCGACCAGGCCCAGGTGACCACCCTGCTCGACTCGCCGCAGGAGCCGTCGGCCGACGACATCCGCCGGGTCTCCGTACAGCTGGTCATCGGCGGCTGGCCCCTCGCCGAGGCCGACGAGACCGACGACGAGCCGCACGCCGGCAGCGTCCTGTCGCGGGTCATCGGCTGGCTCCGCGCCGGCTACCCCGAGGGTGTCCCGCCCAAGGACTACATCCCGCTGCTGGCGCTGCTGCAGCGCCGGCTCACCAAGGCCGAGGTGAAGCAGGTGGCCAAGTCGCTCCGCCGCAGCGGGGTCTCCCCCGCCACGCCGGCCAACGTCGGGGCCGCGATCGAGGACGTGATCCGGCAGAGCCCCAGCGAGGCCGACGTCGAGCGCGTACGCGCGCGGCTGGAGGACAAGGGCTGGCCGATCGACTGGACCGAGCCCCCCGCCTGAGCACGACCCACCGCGACGGCCTCCACCCACCGACGCAGCGACTCGGCGACGGACGCTCCCCTTCCCGCAGCAGTGCGGCTAGGGTGATGCCGCCGCCGGGCCTCCGGAGGTGGACTGGAGGTCGTTGTGCGTCCCATGAAGGCTCGCTGTGCCGCTGCTGGCACTGCCCTCGCGCTGCTGCTCGCCGGCTGCTCAGGCACCCCCGTCGAGGGGCAGCACACCGGCGGCGAGGTCAACCTGCGGCTCCCCGACCTCGGCACGGACGGGCGCGTCCTGCTGGGCCTCGGCATGCTGGTCTGCGTGGCCGGCATCGCCTTCGCGTGCCTGAGCCTGCTGCAGGTGAGACGCAAGCCGGCTCACCAGTCGATGCTGGAGATCGCCCAGCTGATCTACACCACCTGCCGCGCCTACCTCGTGCAGCAGGGCAAGTTCTTGCTGATGCTGTGGCTGTTCATCGCGGCGGCGATCTTCGTCTACTTCCAGTTCCTCGCCGGGCTCGGGCTGGGGCGCACCCTCGTGGTCCTGGCCTTCAGCGTGCTGGGGATGGCCGGCTCGGTCGGCATCGCCTGGTTCGGCATCCGGGTGAACACGTACGCCAACGCGCGCACCGCCTTCGCCTCGCTGCGTGGCAAGCCCTACGACGTGTACGCGATCCCGCTCCGCTCCGGCATGAGCATCGGCATGATGCTGATCTCGGTCGAGCTGCTGATGCTGCTCGCCATCCTCCTGTTCGTGCCGGCCGACGTGGCCGGGGCCTGCTTCGTCGGCTTCGCGATCGGCGAGTCGCTCGGTGCGTCCGCGCTGCGGATCGCCGGGGGCATCTTCACCAAGATCGCCGACATCGGCGCCGACCTCATGAAGATCGTCTTCAAGATCAAGGAGGACGACGCCCGCAACCCCGGCGTCATCGCCGACTGCGCCGGTGACAACGCCGGTGACTCGGTCGGGCCCTCGGCCGACGGGTTCGAGACGTACGGCGTCACCAGCGTCGCCCTGGTCACCTTCATCTCCCTGGCCGTGCGCGACCCGCAGCTCCAGGTGCGGCTGCTGGTCTGGCTGTTCTTCCTGCAGGCGATGATGGTGGTGGCCTCCTTCGCCAGCTACCAGCTCGACGCCTTCCTCACCCGCAGCAAGCACGCCGACGCCGACGAGATGGACTTCGAGAAGCCGCTCACCAACCTCGTGTGGATCACCTCGGGTGTCTCGGTCGTGGTGACCTACGTGGTCTCGCTCCTGATGCTCGGTAGCGTCGCGGGCGGTCTGTGGTGGAAGCTCGCCACGATCATGAGCTGCGGCACGCTGGCCGGTGCCCTGATCCCCGCGCTGGTGAAGGCCTTCACCTCGGTCTCCAGCCGTCACACCCACGAGGTCGTCAAGTCCTCGGGCCAGGGCGGTGCCTCGCTGAACATCCTCTCCGGCCTGGTCGCCGGCAACTTCTCCGCCTTCTGGCTGGGCATGGCGATCATGGGCCTGATGGGCCTGGGGTACGGTATCTCGACCCTCGGCCTGGGCGACATGCTGGCCCCGGCGGTGTTCGCGTTCGGCCTGGTGGCCGTCGGTTTCCTCGCCATGGGGCCGGTCACGATCGCCGTCGACTCGTACGGACCGGTGACCGACAACGCCCAGTCCGTGTACGAGCTGTCGCTGATCGAGGACGTGCCCGGCATCGACGAGCAGATCCAGCGCGACCACGGGTACCGCCCGCAGTGGGACGTGGCCAAGACGATGCTCGAGCAGAACGACGGTGCCGGCAACACCTTCAAGGCGACCGCCAAGCCGGTGCTCATCGGGACCGCCGTCGTGGGCTCCACCACGATGATCTTCTCGATCATCATGGGCCTCACCGGCGGGCTCACCCGCGACGTGGAGAAGCTCTCCTTGCTGCACGCACCCTTCCTGCTGGGCCTCATCGCCGGCGGTGCGGTCATCTACTGGTTCTCCGGCGCCTCCATCCAGGCGGTCACCACCGGTGCTTTCCGGGCCGTCGAGTTCATCAAGAACAACATCCGGCTGGGCGACGACATCACCCGGGCCAGCGCGGAGGACTCGACCAAGGTCGTGGAGATCTGCACGCAGTACGCGCAGAAGGGGATGTTCTCCATCTTCTGCGGGATCTTCTTCGCCACCTTGTCGTTCGCCTTCGCCGACCCGTACTTCTTCATCGGCTACCTGATCTCGATCGCGCTCTTCGGTCTCTACCAGGCGATCTTCATGGCCAACGCGGGCGGGGCCTGGGACAACGCCAAGAAGCTCGTCGAGGTCGACCTGCGCGCCAAGCACACACCGCTCCACGACGCCTCCATCGTGGGCGACACGGTCGGCGACCCGTTCAAGGACACCTCCTCGGTGGCGATGAACCCGGTCATCAAGTTCACGACCTTGTTCGGCCTGCTGGCCGTCGAGCTGAGCGTGAGCCTCAACAACCCCCTCGTCACCCGGGGCCTGGCCGTGGTGTTCGCCCTGGGGGCCGCGTTCTTCGTCTACCGCTCCTTCTACGGCATGCGGATCCCGGGCAGCATCTCCGAGCTGGCGGTCGAGCCCGGCCTCGTCGCCGAGACCGCAGAGATCGGCCCGGCCCCCGAGGCGCCGGGAACGGCGGCCCCGCTCCCACGCGAGGACCACCGGTAGCCGGAGCGGGAGCCCCGATGCGGGGAATGCCCTAGGGCTCGTTCATACTGAGAGCCGACCCGAAGGAGTTCCATGGTCCTGCCTGCCCGCGTCAGCGCCCTCGTCGCCACCCTCGTCCTCCTGCTGGGAGCCTGCAGCAGCTCGACGACCTCGGCCCCGGCCCCGCAGTCCACGACCGGGGGCCCGGCGTCGGCGCCCGCGTCGTCACCGGCAGCGAGCACGTCCGCGACGGCGCCGGTGTCGCCTGCGCCCACCTCCGCGGCACCGACCTCCGCGGCTCCGTTCGCGGTCACCGCCAGCCTCGCTGACGGTGCCCAGGTGCCGGTCGACCACCGCTTCGTCGCCACCGTGACCGGCGGCACGGTCGAGAACGTCGTCGTGACCTCGACCGACCCGCGCCCTGAGAAGAAGGCGCTGCCCGGCGGCGTGTCGGCCGACAAGAGCACCTGGCAGGCGGCGGCGCTGCTTGAACCCGGCGTCTCCTACACCGCGGCCATCAGCGCCCGCTCCGCCGACGGGCAGGCGGTCGCCAAGACGGTGAAGTTCTCCACCACGCCGCTGTCGTTGAAGCAGCAGGTCTTCGTCTACAACATCATCGGCGCCGGCCAGACCGTCGGGGTGGCCATGCCGGTGGTGGTCTCCTTCGACATGCCGATCGCCGACAAGGCCTCCTTCCAGCGCGCCATGCAGGTCACCAGCGTCCCCGCTCAGAACGGCTCCTGGCGCTGGGTCTCCGACAAGGAGGCCCACTGGCGGCCCGAGAGCTACTGGCAGACGGGCACCACCGTCGACGTCAACATCGCCGTGAACGGCGTCTCCGCCGGCAACGGCCTGTACGGGCAGGAGTCCAAGCGCGCCTCCTTCACCGTCGGCCGAGCCGCCCAGATCACCGTCGACCTCCAGGCGCACACCGCCACCCAGACAGTCAACGGCCAGACCACCAAGGTCATCCCCGTGACCGGCGGCAAGGAAGGCTTCGAGACCCGCTCCGGCACCAAGGTGATCATGGAGCGGCTCGACTCCGTCGACATGAACGCCGGCAGCACCGGCACCGCCCAGGACTCCCCCGAGTTCTACGACCTCAAGGGCGTCAAGTACGCCATGCGCGTCACCCAGTCCGGCGAGTTCTTCCACGCCGCGCCCTGGTCCGTCGGATCGCAGGGCAAGACCAACGTCAGCCACGGCTGCGTCGGCATGAGCGACGAGAACGCCGACTGGCTGATGACGAACTCCCTCGTCGGCGACCCCGTCCTCTACACCGGAAGCTCCCGCCCCCTCGAGGACGGCAACGGCTGGACCGACTGGAACATCTCCTTCGCAGAGTTCAAGAAGGGCAGCGCTCTATGATCTGTCGCCCTCCGGGCTCCGCAGGCGGGACGCTATCACCCCGGCCTTCCCTCGTCGATCGACAGCGGCGATACCAGCACGGCGCCAGCTGGGCCTCGCTGTCGCTCTCCTCAGTCCAGACCGGGGGTGTCCCGCCTGAGACCGGTGTTGCGCTCACTGTCATCTGCTGGCTCCGGGAGCCGACCACGACCATGGCCCCGGCCCGGGTCGGGAACGGCCACACTGCACCCTCTCGGTGATACTTGCTCTGTACGCCAGCTCTCCCCCGCTCTGCAGAGGTGATCATGACCGTCGCACGCCGTACCGTCGTCACGCTCGCCGCGGCAGGCTCAGCACTGGCCGTCGCCGGGTGCGCCAAGCAGGGCCCCGCCACCGTCGACCAGCCGACCGGCACCACCACCGGTGCACCGGGGTCCCCGAGCCCAGCGTCTACGCCCACGCCGACGCCCACCCCGGAGCCTCAGGTGACCATGACGCCGAGCGTCGCCGAAGGAGCCCAGGTCCCGGTCGACACCCTCGTCAAGGTCACCGCCACCCTCGGCACCCTGGCGTCGGTCGCGATGACGTACACGGACCCGAAGGCCGGCAAGCAGACCGTCCAGGGCACCCTCTCCCCCGATGCCACGACCTGGACCGCGGGTGCGCTCCTCGAGCCGGGCATGACCTACGAGCTCGCCATGAAGGGGCTGAGCACCAAGGGCACCGAGGCGACCAAGACGTCGACGTTCAGGTCGCAAGCCTTGTCGCTCAAGCAGCAGATCTTTCCCACGATCGCCTCCGGCGGCACCGTCGGCGTCGCGATGCCGGTGGTCGTCCTGTTCGACGTGCCCGTCGCCGACAAGGCCACCTTCCAGAAGAAGATGACCGTCACGGCGACGCCCGCGACCGAGGGGTCCTGGCGCTGGCTGTCGTCGACCGAGGCGCACTGGCGGCCCAAGGAGCTGTGGGCACCCGGCACCAAGGTCGCCATCAACGTCGACATCAACTCGATCCCGGCCGGCAACGGCACGTACGGGCAGAAGTCGGTGACCGGCTCGATGACCATCGGCCGCTCCGTGATCCTCAAGGCCGACCTCGCCAGCCACCAGATGCAGGTGGTCGTCGACGGAGCATTGGCGCGCACCGTCCCCATCACCGGCGGCAAGGCGGGCTTCGAGACCCGCAGCGGCAAGAAGGTGCTGATGGAGAAGTTCGAGAAGCTCAAGATGGACGCGAACACCGTGGGCATCGAGCCCGGCGACCCCGAGTACTACAACATCCCCGACGTCCAGTACGCGATGCGCGAGACCAACTCCGGCGAGTTCATCCACGCCGCCCCCTGGTCGACCGGCAGCCAGGGCAAGGCCAACGTGAGCCACGGCTGCATCGGCGTCAGCACCGACGCCGGCGCCTGGCTGTTCCAGAACTGCCGCGTGGGTGACCTCATCGAGGTGACCGGCACCAAGCGCGGCCTGGAGCAGGGCAACGGCTGGACCGACTGGAACATCTCCTTCGACGAGTACAAGAAGGGCTCCGCGCTCTGAACCGTGCCCGGAGCTCACCTCGGCTGCTGACGCTCCCGCTGCTCGGCGTCACGCAGATGCGCCCGTACGCATCGCCTGTGCCGCTCGCCCTCCGGCATGGGCAGCCGCGACGACCGTCGAGACGCACTGCCTAGACTGGCGAGCGTGTCGACCTCCGCAGCCACCCCCACCGTCACCGCCGCGCCCCCCGTGCGGGACGGCCGGGCGCTGAGGCTGTGGACCGCGGGGTCGCTGGCCGGGAACATGCTCCTGATCGTCACGGGTGCCGTGGTGCGGCTGACGAAGTCAGGGCTCGGCTGCCCCACCTGGCCACGGTGCACCCCCGACTCGTACACGCCGCGGGGGGAGCTCGGCATCCACGGCCTCATCGAGTTCGGCAACCGCACGCTCACGTTCGTCCTGATCGCCCTGGTCATCGGCACCTTCGTCACCGCGTGGCGCACCCGCGACGAGGAGGGGCAGCCCCGCCGGCGCCTGCGCCTGCTGGCGTTCCTCTCCGGCATCGGCATCCCGCTGCAGGGCGTCATCGGCGGCGTCACCGTGCGCACCCAGCTCAACCCCTGGGTGGTCAGCCTCCACCTCCTGCTGTCGGTGGTGCTGGTCGGGATCTGCGTGACGATGGTGCACCTCGCGTACGGACTGAGGCGCCGACCCGTCACGGCGACGGCGTCACGCGTCGTGCTCGGGATCTTCGCCCTCAGCGGCCTGGTGGTCGTGCTCGGCACCGTCGTCACCGGCGCCGGCCCGCACTCGGGCGACGGCGGGGCGCAGCGCAACGGTCTCGAGGTGGAGACCGCGGCGAAGGCGCACGCCTGGGCGGTCTGGGTGCTGGTCGCAGCGACCGTGGCGCTCCTCGCCCTCACCCGTGACCGGCTCGTCGCCGTGCTGCTGCTCATCGAGCTCGCGCAGGGTGCCGTGGGCTACGTCCAGTACTTCACCGGGCTACCGCTCGCCCTCGTCGCCCTGCACCTGGTCGGCGTCGCCTGCTTCACCGCCTGGACGGTTCACGTGCTGCTCACCCTGCGGCCGGAGGGTGGCCCGCGCTTGGTCGGTCCTGGCGCCGAGGACTAGAGTCGGGCTGGTGCCCGGTGCGTCCGGGCGGGATGGAGAAGACGCGGGTGACACCACCTGTCGCGACGACGGCAGCCCCCTCGATCGGCCCTGCGGTCACGACCCGCGACGTCGTCGCCGCGTACGTCGGTCTCACCAAGCCCCGCATCATCGAGCTGCTGCTGGTCACGACCATCCCCACGATGTTCCTAGCCGGGCACAGCGTGCCCAGCCTGTCGTTGCTGCTGGTCACGATGGTCGGCGGCTACCTGGCGGCTGGCAGTGCGAACACGTTCAACAACGTCATCGACTCCGACATCGACGCCAAGATGCGGCGCACCCGCACCCGTACGCTGCCCCGCCACCGCGTCGGCCGTACCCAGGCGGCAGTGTTCGGCGCCGTGCTGGCCGTGCTCTCGGCCCTGATCCTGGGTCTCGGGGCCAACTGGCTGTCGGCGTGGCTGGCCCTGCTCGCCAACGCCTTCTACGTCTTCGTGTACACGATGTGGCTGAAGCGACGCACTTCCCAGAACATCGTCTGGGGCGGGATCGCCGGCTGCTTCCCCCCGCTGATCGGCTGGACCGCGGTCACCGGCCGCGTCGACTGGGCACCGTTCGTGCTGTTCCTCGTCGTCTTCTTCTGGACCCCGCCGCACACCTGGGCGCTCGCCTGGCGCTACCGCGAGGACTACGAGGCCGGCGGCGTGCCCATGCTGCCGGTGGTAGCTCCCCCCGTGAGGGTCGCCACCCAGATCCTCGTCTACACCGTGATCACCGTGGCGGTCTCCCTGACGCTCTGGCCCCTCGCCGACACGGGCCTGCTGTACCCCGTGGTCGCCGCACTGGCCGGGGCCCTGTTCATCGTCGAGGCCGTCGGGCTGCTGCGTCGTGCCCGGGCCGGGGGAACCGACGTCACCGTGAAGCCGATGCGCCTGTTCCACTGGTCGAACTCCTACCTCTCGGTGCTCTTCCTCGCCGCCGCCATCTCACCCCTGCTGCCCTGGTAGAACGGGCAACGCGCGGCAACCGGGCGACCTGTCAGCCAGGCTGACTAGAGTTTCAACCGTCGGACTGACCAGCAGTCCTGTCCCTGTGGAGGAACCTCATGAACGACCGCCTCAAGGCTCTCGCCGACGCCGGAGTCTCGATCTGGCTGGACGACCTCTCCCGGGGCCGCCTCACGTCGGGCAACCTCAAGGAGCTCATCGAGAACAGCGCGGTCGTCGGCGTGACGACCAACCCGACGATCTTCGCCGCCGCCTTGAAGCAGAGCGAGGACTACGCCGACCAGCTGCGTGACATCGGCGACGAGCACGTGTCGGAGGTCATCAAGAAGCTCACGGCCGGTGACGTACGCGACGCGTGCGACCTGTTCTCCGACATCTACGAGTCCTCGAAGGGCTACGACGGCCGCGTGTCCATCGAGGTCGAGCCGGGCCTGGCCCGCGAGACCGACGGCACCGTCGCCCAGGCCGCCGAGCTGCACGAGCTGGTGGGCCGCGAGAACGTGCTCATCAAGATCCCCGCGACCGAGCCGGGCATCCCCGCCATCCAGAAGACGATCGCCGCCGGCATCTCGGTCAACGTGACGCTGATCTTCTCCGAGGACCGCTACCGCCTGGTGATGGACGCCTACCTCGCGGGCCTCGAGGAGGCCGCCGCGGCCGGCAAGGACCTCTCCAAGATCCACTCCGTCGCCTCCTTCTTCATCTCCCGCGTCGACACCGAGGTGGACAAGCGCCTCGAGGCGATCGGCACCGAGGAGGCCCTGGCCTTCAAGTCGCAGGCCGCCATCGCGAACGCCCAGGTCGCCCTGGCCGCGTACGAGCAGGTGTTCGGTGACGAGCGCTTCCTGGCCCTGGAGGCCAAGGGCGCCAACCGCCAGCGGCCGCTGTGGGCCTCGACCGGCACCAAGGATCCGGCGCTGCCCGATACGCTGTACGTCACCGAGCTCGTCGCCGAGGGCGTCGTGAACACGATGCCGGAGAAGACGCTCAAGGCCTTCGCCGACCACGGCAAGGTGACCGAGTCGATGGACGGCACCGGCGAGCAGGGCCGTGAGGTGCTGCGCCGCATCGAGGAGCTGGGCGTCGACCTCAACGACGTGTTCCGCACCCTGGAGGACGAGGGCATCGACAAGTTCGACGTCTCGTGGGACGAGCTCGTCGCCTCCGTCGAGAAGGCCGTGGCCGAGGCCAAGAGCTAGAGACCATCACCGCAGTGCCGGAGGCGTCCCAGATCGGGGCGCCTCCGTCTGTGCCCGGCCACGACCGGGTGACGATAGGTTGCACATGGACACCGACGGAAGGGGCACCGTGCCGGACGAGATGAGCTTCACCAACCCGCTCCGCGACCCGCAGGACCGGCGGCTCCCCCGCATCGCCGGGCCGTGCGTGCTCGTCATCTTCGGTGTCACCGGTGACCTGGCTCGCAAGAAGGTCATGCCGGCGGTGTACGACCTGGCGAACCGTGGCCTTCTGCCCCCCGGTTTCGGCCTGGTCGGGTTCGCGCGCCGCGACTGGGCGGACCAGGACTTCGCGAAGCTCGTCCACGACTCCGTACGCGACCATGCCCGCACCCCCTTCCGCGAGGAGGTCTGGCAGCAGCTGCTGGACGGGATCCGGTTCGTGCCGGGCAACCTCGACGACGACGCCTCCTGGGTGCAGCTGGTCGACACGGTCAACGAGCTGGACAACCAGCGCGGCACCGGCGGCAACCACGCCTTCTACCTGTCGATCCCGCCGGGCCTGTTCGAGACCGTCATCAACCAGCTCCGCAAGCACAAGCTGGCCGACGCGCACGGCAACCGGTGGAGCCGGGTGGTCATCGAGAAGCCGTTCGGTCACGACCTGGAGAGCGCCAAGGAGCTGAACCGGGTGCTGTCGGGCGTCTTCCCGCCCGAGTCGGTGTTCCGCATCGACCACTACCTCGGCAAGGAGACGGTGCAGAACCTGCTCGCGCTCCGGTTCGCGAACCAGATGTACGAGCCGATCTGGAACAACAACTACGTCGACCACGTGCAGATCACGATGGCCGAGGACATCGGCGTCGGCGGCCGGGCCAGCTACTACGACGGCATCGGCGCGGCCCGCGACGTGATCCAGAACCACCTCCTGCAGCTGCTCGCGCTGACCGCGATGGAGGAGCCGGTGGCGTTCGACGCGGTGAACCTGCGCCGCGAGAAGCAGAAGGTGCTCTCGGCCGTGACGCTGCCGGACCGCATCGACCTGCACTCAGCCCGCGGCCGGTACGCCGCCGGCTGGTCGGGCGGCAAGCCGGTCGTCGGGTATGTGGAGGAGGAGGGCTTCCAGGCCACCTCGTCCACGGAGACGTACGCCGCCATCCGCGTCGACGTCGACAACCGCCGCTGGGCGGGCGTCCCGTTCTACCTGCGTACGGGCAAGCGCCTGCCGCGCCGCGTCACCGAGATCGCCCTGGGGTTCAAGAAGGCCCCGCACCTGCCCTTCACGGCCACCGACACCGAGGACCTCGGCCGCAACGCCCTGGTGATGCGCATCCAGCCCGACGAGGGCGTGATCGTGCGGTTCGGCTCCAAGGTGCCGGGCACGCAGATGGAGATCCGCGACGTCAGCATGGACTTCTCGTACGGCGGCTCCTTCACGGAGGCCTCCCCGGAGGCGTACGAGCGGCTGATCCTCGACGTGCTGCTGGGCGACCCGCCGCTGTTCCCGCAGCAGGAGGAGGTCGAGCTCAGCTGGCAGATCCTCGACCCGGTGCTGGACTACTGGGCGAGCCTGGACGAGAAGCCGGAGTCGTACCCCTCCGGGACCTGGGGGCCTCCTGGGGGGCTCGACATGATCCGGCGAGACGGCCGCATGTGGCGCAGGCCGTGAAGGAGACGACCCGATGATCATCAACCTCACCGACACCCAGTCGTCGCAGATCGCCTCGGCCCTGCTGAAGGCGCGCCGCAACCTCGGCAACGCCTCCGGCATGGTGCTCACGCTGCTCGTCGCAGCCGAGCAGCGCACGTACAAGAAGGTCTTCGAGGCCTCCCGGGTCGCGGCACGCGAGCACCCGAGCCGGCTGATCCTGGTGGTCAACACCACCGGCAAGACCACCAAGCTGGACGCGGAGATCCACCTCGCCGAGGACGTCCCCGGCGAGGTCATCGTGCTGCTGCTGTCGGGTGAGCTGCGCGAGCACCCCGACTCGGCCGTGCTGCCGCTGCTGCTCCCCGACTCCCCGGTCGTGATGTGGTGGCCGGCGGCGTCGCCGGAGAAGCCGGCCCTAGACGCCCTCGGCAAGCTGGCCAGCCGCAGGATCACCGACGCCTCGGGCGACTCCTCGCCGCTGAAGGCGCTGCAGGTACGGGCCCAGAACCACGTCCCCGGCGACACCGACCTGGTGTGGACGCGGCTCACGCCGTGGCGGGCTCTGCTTGCGGCGGCTCTCGACCAGTACCCGACCCGCGTCACGGGCGCCACGGTGGCTGCCGCACGCCAGAACGCTCCGGCCGACCTGATGGCGGCCTGGCTCGAGAGCCGTCTCGGAGTCGACGTCGTCCGCAAGAACTCCGCGGGGCCCGGCATCACCGCGGTCACCCTGGAGACGCCGGGCGGTCCGGTCGTGGTGGCGCGTGAGGACGGGGTCACCGCGTCGTACGCCATCCCGGGCCAGCCGCGCCGGGTCGTGGCCCTGAAGCGGCGCGACGTCAACGAGCTGCTCACCGAGGAGCTGCGGCGCATGGACGCCGACGACATCTACGAGGAGTCGCTGCGGGTGCTGCTGAAGCGGGCCAGCCTCAAGCCCGCGAAGGATGCCGGCGCGAGCGTCCTCGACGAGCTGTCGGAACCGCTGGAACCGGTGCCCGCTGCGCCGCGGCGCCGCGGAACGAGCGCGGCCGCGCGAGACCGTGCCGTGGCCGCGACGCATCAGCGAAGCACCAAGGAGTCGAAGCCGCGCACGCGAAAGGCGCCGAGCGCGAAGAAGCAGGGCGACGAGCCGAAGACGCCTGAGCAGGGCGTAGACAGCACCGCCTCGGAGGGCTGATGGCCGCGCCCGTGGTGCGGCGGTACCCGACCCCGGAGGCCACTGCACACGACCTGGCGACGAGCCTGGTCGAACGTCTGGTCGGCCTCCAGGAGGAGAACGGCCTGGTCGAGCTGTGCCTCACCGGCGGGACCGTGGCCAACCTGGCGTACGAGCACCTCGGCCGTCAGGTGGGCGCCTCTGCGCTCGTGTCCTCACGCATGGAGCTGTGGTGGACCAACGACGGCGTGCTGCCCACCGAGGACCCGCGTCGCAACTCGCTGCAGGCACTGACCCGCCTCGCTGGCGCGTTGCCGCTGGACGCGTCGCGCATCCACCCCATGCCGTCGCAGGAGCTCTCCCCCGACGTGGCGGAGGCAGCGGTCACGTACGCCCACGAGATCGAGGGCCGCACCATCGACATCTGCCTGCTCACGATCGGGGCCGACGGCCACGTCGCAGCGCTGTTCCCGGGGCATCCGGCCGCGGCGCCGACGGGGAGCCTGGCCGTGGGTGTCACGGAGGCGCCAGAGGGCCCGCCCGAGCAGGTCTCGCTCTCGCTGACCACCATCAACCGCTGCCGCGAGGTCTGGCTCATCGGCACCGGTGAGGAGCGCGCGGGCGCTGTGGGCCGCGTGTTCCACGGCGACCCGGCGCTGCCCGCGTCGCATGTCCAGGGCGTGGAGCGCACGGTATGGCTCCTCGACGAGACTGCTGCCGCCGAGGTCCCGTTCCACCACTGCCTGCTCTGACCCGGCGGTAGATGCTTGTCGGTGACGTTGCGGGGGCGCTGAGAAGTCCTGACCTCGCTGCGCTCGGTCAGGCCCGGTTTCGACGCAGATCTCCTCGCAAGCTCGGAGGATCTTTGCTCAACCACCGGCTGCGGGGGCCCTGTCTGGACTGAGGAGAGCGACAGCGACACCCAGCCCGCACCGAACCTCAGGCCACCGCTGTCGATCGACGAGGGAAGACAGGGGACATAGCCCCGCAGCCGCGGAGCCCGGAGGGCGACAGACAGTGGAGCCTCAGTAGATGACTTCGCCCCTGGCGCGGCGGTCGCGGAGGCCTTGGAGGGCCTCCTCGAGGATGATCGTCGCCTCGGCGGAGCTGCGGCGCTCCTTCACGTACGCGAGGTGCGTCTTGTAGGGGAGGATCTTCGGCGGGGGCGGCGGGTTCTCGGAGTCGAGGTTGGCCGGGAGCCCGCAGCGAGGGCAGTCCCACTCCTGCGGCACGGCGGCGTCGGCGGCGAAGGCCGGTCGCGTCTCGTGCATGTTCGCGCAGAAGTACGAGACGTACAGCCGCGGTGCGGCGTCGCCTCTCTCAGCCTCGCCCATGGGGCCCGCGCCCACACGGCTCCCCCGGATCGCACTTCCTCCGGCCACGGTCGACCTCTCCTTGCTTGCAGATGGAAAAACAGGTGGAACGGAGGGGGTCAGACTCCGAAGCGGTACAGGACCAGCAGCGCGACGATGCTGGCGAGCCAGAGCATGGCGATGATGATGGTGAACCGGTCGAGGTTGCGCTCCGCGACGCTGGTGCCGCCCATGGACGACGAGACGCCGCCGCCGAAGAGGTCGGACATGCCGCCCCCCCGCCCCTTGTGGAGCAGCACGAGCAGGCAGAGGATCACGCTGGTGATGATGAGCGCGATCGAGGTGCCGAGCACGGGCCAGGTCATCAGGGGGACGAACAAGTTCACCGGGCAATCGTAACGGATAGTTCTCGTGCCCCAGAACGCGCTCCAGCCCCGGCCAGAGGGACGGGGCTGGAGCGTGGGAAATCGTTCTGACTAGCCCTGATAGAGCACGATCTTGGCGAACTCCTCAGGATCGAGGCTGGCGCCCCCGACGAGGGCGCCGTCGACGTCGGGCTGGGCCATGATGTCGACGATGCTCGACGACTTCACCGAGCCGCCGTACTGGATGCGGACGCCGTCGGCGGCCTTCTGGTCGAGCAGCTCCGACACGTACGTGCGGATCGCGCCGCAGACCTCCTGCGCGTCCTCCGGGGTGGCGACCTCGCCGGTGCCGATCGCCCAGACCGGCTCGTACGCGATCACCAGCGACGCCACCTGGTCGCTCGTCAGGTCCGCCAGGCACGCCTGCACCTGGTCGAGCACGAACGGCACGTGACGCCCCTCATTGCGCACGGCGAGGCTCTCCCCCACGCAGATGATGGGGGTCATCCCGGCCGCCAGCACCCGCTGCGCCTTGGTGCTCACGGTGGCGTCGGTCTCCCCGTGGTACTCGCGGCGCTCGGAGTGACCGACCACCACGTACCGGCAGCCGAGCTTGGCCAGCATGTCGGCCGAGATCTCGCCGGTGTACGCACCGGAGGTGTGCACCGACACGTCCTGCGCGCCCCAGCTAAGCGGGAACTTCTCCCCCTCGACCAGGGTCTGCACGGTACGGATGTCGGTGAACGGCACGATCACAGCGGCCTCGGCGGTCGCCTTGTCGTACTTCTTGTCCTGCAGCGTCCAGGCGAGCTTCTGCACGAGCCCGGTCGCCTCGACGTGGTTGAGGTTCATCTTCCAGTTGCCGGCGAGCAGCGGCGTACGACCCATGGGTCAGCCCTCCAGGACGTCGAGGCCGGGGAGTGTCTTGCCCTCCAGGTACTCCAGCGACGCGCCGCCACCGGTCGAGATGTGGCCGAAGGCGTCGTCGGCGAAGCCGAGCTGCCGCACCGCCGCCGCCGAGTCGCCACCACCGACGACGGTGAACGCCGAGGAGTCGGCGAGCGCCTGCGCGACGGCCTTGGTGCCCGAGGCGAACGCCTCGATCTCGAATACACCCATCGGGCCGTTCCAGAACACGGTCTTGGCGTCGTGTATGGCGTCGGCGAAGAGCTTCTCGGTCTCCGGGCCGATGTCGAGACCGATCGTCCCGGCGGGGATCGCGCCGGCGGCGACCACCTGCACGTCGCCCTCCACCTCCCGGGTGTCGAAGTCCACGCCGTCGGCGACGCGCGCGTCGACCGGCAGCAGGATCTGCTTGCCGGACTCCTCGGCCTTGCGCAGGTAGTCGGCGCAGGTCGCGATGTTGGCCTCGTCGACGATCGAGTCACCGATCTCGTGGCCCTGGGCCTTGAGGAACGTGAACATCATGCCGCCGCCGATCAGCAGCGTGTCGGCCACCTGCAGCAGGTTGTCGATCACCGCCAGCTTGTCGGCCACCTTGGCGCCGCCGAGAACCACCACGTACGGGCGCTCGGGGCGCGACGTCAGCTTCTCCAGGACGTCGACCTCCTTCGCGACCAGCGAGCCCGCCGCGTTCGGCAGCAGCTTCGCGACGTCGTACACCGACGCCTGCTTGCGGTGCACCACGCCGAAGCCCTCGGAGACGAACACGTCGCCCAGGGCGGCGTACTTCTCCGCGAGCGCCTGGCGCTCGGCGTCGTCCTTGCTCTCCTCGGCCGGCTCGTAGCGCACGTTCTCGCACAGCGCGACCTGCCCGGGGGCCAGGCCCGCGGCGATGCTCTGTGCCGACTCGCCCACCACGTCGTCGGCCAGCGCGACCTCTGTCCCGAGGAGCTCGCCGAGGCGCTTGGCCACCGGGGCCAGGGAGTACTTCGGGTTCACCTCACCCTTGGGTCGACCCAGGTGCGCCAGCACCACGACCTTGGCCCCCGCCTCCCGCAGCGCCGTCAGGGTCGGCAGCGCGGCGCGGATGCGTCCGGCGTCGGTGATGGTGTCCCCCTCCAGGGGGACGTTGAAGTCGCAACGGATGAGGACGCGCTTGCCGTCCAGGTCACCAAGATCGGGTACTGACTTCACCTGTGAGCCTTCCTTGACGAGGGTAGGTAGGTCAGAGCTTCGAGCCGACGAGAGCGGTCAGGTCGACGAGGCGGTTCGAGTAGCCCCACTCGTTGTCATACCAGCCGACGACCTTGACCGTGGTGCCGATGACCTTGGTCAGCTTGGCGTCGAAGACGCACGAGGCCGGGTCGGTCTCGATGTCCTTGCTCACGATCTCGTCCTCGGTGTAGACGAGCTTGCCCTTCATGGGGCCGGACTCGGCCGCGGCCTTGACGATGGCGTTGACCTCCTCGATGGTCGTCTCGCGGGAGGCCTCGAAGGTGAGGTCGGTGGCAGAACCGGTGGGCGTCGGGACGCGCATGGCGTACCCGTCGAGCTTGCCCTTGAGCTCCGGCAGCACCAGGGCGACGGCCTTGGCGGCACCAGTGGTGGTGGGGACCATCGAGAGGGCCGCGGCGCGGGCACGACGCAGGTCCTTGTGCGGGCCGTCCTGCAGGTTCTGGTCCTGGGTGTAGGCGTGGATCGTGGTCATCAGGCCACGCTCGATGCCGAGCCCGTCGTTGAGGGCCTTCGCCATCGGCGCCAGGCAGTTCGTGGTGCAGGACGCGTTCGAGATGATGGTGTGCTGCGCCGGGTCGTACAAGGCGTCGTTGACGCCCATCACGATCGTGATGTCCTCGTTCTTCGCGGGCGCGGAGATGATGACCTTCTTGGCGCCGGCGGTGATGTGCGCCTTCGCCTTGTCGGCCTCGGTGAAGAAGCCGGTCGACTCGATCACGATGTCGACGCCCAGGTCACCCCACGGCAGGGCGGACGGGTCCTTCTCGGCGAACGCCTTGATCTCCTTGCCGTTCACGTGCAGGGCGTCGTCGTCGTACGACACCTCGCCGGGGAAGCGGCCCAGGATCGAGTCGTACTTCAGCAGGTGCGCGAGCGTCGCGTTGTCGGTGAGGTCGTTGACGGCGACGACCTCGACGTCGGCGCCCGAGGCGACGAGGGCGCGGAAGTAGTTGCGGCCGATGCGGCCGAAGCCGTTGATGCCAACCTTGACGGTCATGGCGGGGACTCCTTGTCTGCCCGGGACACCCAAGGGCCCCGTGCTGCGGGATCGCGTGGACATCTGCAGCCTATCCACTCCCGGCGGCCAGCGTGCCGTCGTCCACGGGCAGCAGACAGCCTGTACGGGGGTGGCGGACCCAGGACCCACGCGTGCCGGTGGCGTGCCGGCCCAGGCCTCAGTCGAGGTCGTTGAAGTCGGCCGGGACCACCGTCGAGGTGTTGGGGATGCCCTGCTCGTCGGCCATCCGGTCGGCGGTCGACAGCAGCCGACGGATGCGGCCCGCGATGGCGTCCTTCGTGAGGGGCGGGTCGTGGAGGGCGCCGAGCTCCTCCAGGGAGGCCTGCTTGTGCTCCAGCCGCACGCGGCCAGCCGTGAGCAGGTGCTCCGGGACCTCGTCGCCGAGGATCTCCAGCGCCCGCTCGACACGGGCCCCGGCAGCCACAGCGGCCTTGGCGGAGCGGCGCAGGTTGGCGTCGTCGAAGTTGGCAAGCCGGTTCGCGGAGGCCCTCACCTCGCGGCGGACGCGGCGCTCCTCCCACATCAGGACCGTCTGGTGGGCGCCGAGCCGGGTCAGCATGGCGGCGATCGCATCCCCGTCACGGATCACCACCCGGTCGATGCCGCGCACGTCGCGCGCCTTGGCGGCGATCCCCATGCGGCGGGCCGCGCCGACCAGCGCCAGGGCGGCCTCGGAGCCGGGGCAGGTGACCTCCAGCGACATCGAGCGGCCGGGCTCGGTGAGCGACCCGTGGGCGAGGAACACGCCGCGCCAGGCCGCCACTGCGTCGCACATGCCGCCGCCGACGATCGCGGGCGGCAGGCCGCGCACGGGTCGGCCGCGCTGGTCGACGAGGCCGGTCTGGCGCGCGAGGGCCTCCCCGTCCTTGAGCACGCGCACGAGGTAGCGGTTGCCGCGGCGCAGGCCCGAGGAGGTCACCACGACCAGCTCGGAGGTGAGGCCGTAGATGTCGGCGATGGTGCTGCGCAGGCGGCGCGCGGCGGCGCCGGTGTCGAACTCGGCCTCGACCATCAGCCGGCCGCCCGTGATGTGCAGGGCGCCCGCGAAGCGGAGCATCGCGACGGCCTCAGCGCGGCGGTCGCACGGCTTGGTGGTGACCACCGTCGCCAGCTCCGCCTTCACCTGCTGAGTCAGTGCCATTGGCCTATCTTCCCACACGGCGACCCGGCTGGTCGGGCTCTGGTCAGAGCCCCATCACCTCCGCGAGGGCCGCCGCCAGCAGCAGCGGGTCGTGCCGCGCCGAGCCGTCGCGAGCCCCGAGACGGGCGACGTGGACCGTACCGCCGAGACTCTCCGCGAAGGCCGTGAGGTGGCGGTCCGACCCGACGAACCGCTCGTCGGCGATGACGTGCTCCAGCCGCAGGGCCGGCGCGTGCTCGGCTAGCACGTCGAGGTGCGCGCTCGGCGAGAACCCCGCCGTCTCCGCCGCCGGCACCAGGTTCAGCACCAGCACCCGTTGGCCCCGGGTGTGGTGGATGGCGTCGGCCAGCTCGGGCACCAGCAGGTGCGGGATCACCGACGTGAACCAGGAGCCCGGCCCCAGCACCACGAAGTCGGCGGCGCGGACCGCCGCGGTCGACGCCGGGTGGGCTGGCGGGTCGGCCGGGTCCAGACGGACGTTCAGGACCTGGCCCGGCGTCTTCGCGACAGTGGCCTGCCCGCGCACCAGGGACACCTCGTCCGGCGCCTCGGGCAGCAGGCCCACCACGTCGGCCTCGATGGTGAGCGGCACCGCCGACATCGGCAGGACGCGACCTCGCGTACGCAGGAGCTGGGCGACCATGTCCAGGCCCTCCACCGGGTCGGGCAGCTGCTGCCACAGCCCCGCGATGAGCAGGTTGCCGATGGCGTGACCGGCCAGCGGTCCCTCGCCGCCGAACCGGGACTGCAGCACGTCGGCCCAGAGGCGCCCCTCCCGGTCGTCGGAGCACAGGGCTGCCAGGGCCATGCGCAGGTCACCGGGAGGGAGGCAGTCCAGCTCCTGGCGGATCCGCCCCGAGGAGCCGCCGTCGTCGGCCACCGTCACCACCGCGGTCACCCGGTCGGTCAGCCGCCGGAGCGCCGCGAGCGTCGCCGACAGCCCGTGCCCGCCCCCGAGCGCGGCGACCGCGGGCAACAGGTGCGAGGTCGCCGTCACTCGAGGCCCAGGTCGCGATGGAGCACGGACACGGTGAGGCCCTCAGCCCGGAGCCGTCGCGCCAGCTCCTCCGACATCGCGGTGGAGCGGTGCTTGCCACCCGTGCAGCCGATGGCGATCTCCAGCTGACGCTTGCCCTCGTGGACGTACCCGGGGCGGACCGTGCCGATGAGCTCGATCAGCGAGGTGAGGAACGGCTCGGCAGCAGCCTGGCCCAGCACGTACGACGAGACGGCCTCCGACAGGCCGGTCTGGGGCCGCAGCTCCGGGTCCCAGTGCGGGTTCGGCAAGAAGCGCACGTCCAGCACCATGTCGGAGTCGATCGGCACCCCGTTCTTGAAGCCGAACGAGACGATGGTGACGCGGAGCTCGTCGCGGTCGGTCCCCCCGTACGCGTGGGCGACACGCTGCGCCAGCTGGTGGACGTTCAGCGACGAGGTGTCGATGACCAGGTCGGCCGCCGCCCGGAGCGTGGACAGCATCCGCCGCTCACGCTGGATGCCGTCGAGGATGCGACCGTCCTCCTGCAGCGGCACCGGGCGACGGGACGACTCCTGACGCCGGACGATCACGTCGTCGCTGGCCTCCAGGAAGCAGATCTCGGGCCGCACACCCTCAGCCTGCAGCTCGGCGAAGGCCCGCGGGATGGTCTCGAAGTCGCCGCGGGTGCGCACGTCGAGCACCACGGCGAGCTTGCGGATGCCGCTGTCAGAGACCACCCGGTAGAGGTCGGGCAGCATGGTGGGCGGCAGGTTGTCGACCACGTACCAGCCGTGGTCCTCCATCGCGTGGGCCGCGGTGCGGCGACCCGCCCCGGACACGCCCGTGATGACCGCCACCCGGGATGCCTCCGCCTCGTTCGCCACGCAGGCATTATCCACCGGTCGTCCGGCAGGCACCGACGGCTGGGGCCGGCGCTACTGCTCGGTGACCTCGCCGGTGGTGAGGTTGATGGCCTCCCCGACGGGCTGGGCGGCGACTGCGGCGGCCACCGCCTCGGCGAGCTTCGGCCCGAACCCAGGCACCGCCGCGATGTCGTCGACGGTCGCCGCCCGCAGGCGCTTCAGCGAGGGGAACTCGCGCCGCAGCGCCTTGCGCCGTACGTCGCCCAGCCCCGGCACGTCGTCGAGCAGCGACTCGACCATCGAGGTGGAACGCCGGCCGCGGTGATGGGTGATGGCGAACCGGTGCGCCTCGTCACGGATGCGCTGCAGCAGGTACAGACCCTCGCTGGTGCGGGGCATGATCACGGGGTACTCCTCCCCCGGAACCCACACCTCCTCCAGCCGCTTGGCCAGACCGCACAGGGCGACATCGGTGACGCCGAGCTCCATCAGCACCTCGGCCGCGGCGGCCACCTGAGGCGCGCCACCGTCGACGACGACCAGGCTCGGCGCGTACGCGAACCCGCGCGGCGCCCTCGTCGAGGCGTCGACCAGCCCGGCCGCCGCGTCTTCGGCCGTCAGCAGCTCCCGCTCCTCGTTCAGGCGCCGGAACCGCCGGCCCAGCACCTCGCGCATCGCGCCGGTGTCGTCGGAGGCGACCGTGCGCACCACGAACCGGCGGTACTCGGACTTGCGGGCCAGACCGTCCTCGAACACCACCATCGAGGCGACGGTCTCGGTGCCCTGCAGGTGGGAGATGTCGTAGCACTCGATCCGCAGCGGCGCGGTCGCCAGGCCGAGGGTCTCCTGGATCTCCTCCAGCGCCCGGTTGCGCGTCGTCAGGTCGGACGCCCGGCGGGTCTTGTGGCGAGCCAGCGACTCTGCGGCGTTGCGCTCGACGGTGTCGAGCAGCACCCGCTTGTCGCCACGCTGCGGGACCCGGATCGTCACCTTGGCGCCGCGCTCCTGCTCCAGCAGGGTCTCCAGCATCTCCCCGCTGGCCGGGAGCGACGGCACCAGGATCTGCGGCGGGACAGCCCGGCGCCGCTCCTCCGCGGGCAGGTCCCCAGGCACCAGGTCGGCGTAGAGCTGCAGCAGGAACGCCTCCACGAGCTCCGGCACGTCGCCGTCGTCGGCCCGGTCGGCGACCCAGCCGCGCTCCCCCGCCACGCGCCCGTCGCGGACGTGGAACACCTGCACCGCGACCTCCAGCGGGTCGACCGCCATGGCGACCACGTCGGCGTCGGTGCCGTCGGTGAGCACGATGGCGTTGCGCTCCAGGGCCTGGTTGAGGGCTCCCAGCTGGTCGCGCAGGACGGCCGCCTTCTCGTACTCGAGGTTGTCGGCGGCGATCGCCATGTCGCGCTGGATGCGCTTCACGATCCCGCCGGGCTGGCCGGCCATGAAGGAGCAGAAGTCGGCGACGATCTGGCGGTGGTGCTCCTCGTCGATGCGGTCGACGCAGGGCGCGGAGCACTTGTCGATGTAGCCCAGCAGGCACGGCCGGCCGGTGGCGCGCGCGGAGCGGAACACCCCCGTGGTGCAGGAGCGCATGGGGAACACCGGGAGCAGGGCGTCGACGGTCTCGCGGATGGCCCAGGCCTGCCCGTACGGGCCGAAGTAGCGCCACCCGCGCCGCTTGCTGCCGCGCCCCACGAAGACCCGGGGGAACTCCTCCGACCAGGTGACGCAGAGCCACGGGTAGGACTTGTCGTCGCGGTACTTGACGTTGAAGCGGGGGTCGTACTTCTTGATGAACGTGTACTCGAGCTGCAGTGCCTCGAGCTCGTTCTGGACGACCGTCCACTCCACCTTCGCGGCGGTGTGCACCATCGTGCGGGTGCGGGTGTGGAGGCTGGCCGGGTCGGCGAAGTACGAGTTCAGGCGCTGCCGCAGCGATTTCGCCTTGCCGACGTAGATGACCGTGCCGCCGGCGTCGATGAAGCGGTAGACCCCGGGGTCGAGCGGGATCGAGCCCACCTTCGGCCTGTACGTCGCGGGATCTACCACGGCGGTCACCCTACCCGCGGCCACTGACAGCCCACCCGGGGCCGTCACCGGCGTGGTCGAGGCGACCCGTCAGCCATGTGGCACAGTGGGCATCCCGACCCCGGAGGTGTGCCCCGTGTCCCCTGATCTCCCCCGCCGCGCCGTCATCGCCGGTGGCATCGTCCTGTCAGCCGCCGCGTGCAGCTCCTCGACCACACCCGCGACGCCGGGGTCGACCGCGCCCGCGAGCGCGTCGGCCGCGGGTTCGGTCGTGAAGAAGTCCGACGTGCCCGTCGGCGGGGGCTACATCATGCCGAAGGGCAGCTACGTGGTGACGCAGCCGAAGGCCGGCACGTACAAGGCGTTCTCCAAGATCTGCACCCACCAGTCGTGCCCGGTCTCGCAGATCACCGGCGGCACCATCAACTGCACCTGCCACGGCTCGAAGTTCTCGATCGAGGACGGGTCGGTCAAGCAGGGACCGGCGACGAAGCCGCTGCCGGCCGCCAAGGTCACCGAGTCGGGGGACGACCTCTCGGTCACCGCCTGACGCACCGGGTCAGGCGGTCGCCGCCGCCTCGTACGCAGGGTCGCTGCTGCCGACCTTGCGCACCGTGGTGAGGTGGCCGCCGAGGTAGCCGGCCGAGCCCGCCGCCGTCATCGCTGCGAGGCTCAGCACCTTGCCCAGACCGTGCCTGCCCGCCCGACGCGACATCCAGGACGCTGTCTGGAGGACCATGCCCACCCCGTTGGCGGCGGCGTGCACGACGGCCACCCGGCGCTCCCGCGGCCCGCAGTGCGCGTACTCCGCCCAGCCCGCGGCCACGGCCGGGACCGCGGCGAGCACACCGGCGCCCACGAGCAGCCGCGCCGCGTCGGCGCTCTCCTCGCCGGTGGCGTCGAGCAGGGCGGCGCTCAGCCAGGTGCCGAGGGGCACCTGGACCAGGAGCGGGTGCAGGGCATGGCCCAGCCAGTCACCCTGCAGCAGGCCCCGTACCCGGTCGTCCCGCGTCACGGCGCCGGACACCGCCTCGCCGAGAGAGGCGGCGCCGTCCAGGACGGTCGCCTCCTCCAGCCCGAGCACCGCCGGGACGAGCGGCGTCCGGGCCTGCCGGGCTGCTCGCCTCGCCGTCCCTGCCCTGTCGGTGTGGTGCGTCATCGGTGCCTCCCGGTCAGGGGCCAGGACCTGCCGTCCTGCCGCCGTGCGGTCACGATAACCCGCCGGCGTCTTGGCGCGGCCGGGCCCACCCCTCGGGGTTGCCCGTCCCGGCGCCCGCTCAGCCGCGGGTCTTGCGGGTCGCCTTCTTCGCCGTCTCCGCCGCCGCCGGCTTGGCCTTCGGCGGCTTGGCGACGGGCACGTCGGTGCCGGCGAGGATGTCCTTGAGGAACTCCCCGGTGTACGAGCCGGGGGTGCCCGCCACCTGCTCCGGCGTGCCCTCCGCGACGAGCTGGCCGCCGCGCGAACCGCCGTCGGGGCCCATGTCGATCACCCAGTCGGAGGTCTTGATGACGTCGAGGTTGTGCTCGATCACCACCACCGAGTTGCCCGCGTCGACGAGACGGCCGAGCACGCCCAGCAGCTTGCGCGTGTCCTCGAAGTGCAGACCCGTGGTCGGCTCGTCCAGCACGTACATCGTGCGTCCCGTCGCCCGCCGCTGCAGCTCCGCGGCGAGCTTCACGCGCTGCGCCTCGCCGCCCGACAGCGTCGGCGCAGGCTGCCCCATCCGCACGTAGCCGAGCCCCACCTCCACCAGCGTCGTCAGGTGCCGCGCAATGCCCGGGACGGCGGCGAAGAACTCCGCCCCCTCCTCGATCGGCATGTCGAGCACCTCGGCGATCGACTTGCCCTTGTACTTCACCTCCAGCGTCTCCCGGTTGTACCGGGCGCCGTGGCAGACCTCGCACGGCACGTACACGTCGGGCAGGAAGTTCATCTCGATCTTGATGGTGCCGTCGCCCGTGCAGCCCTCGCAGCGACCGCCCTTGACGTTGAACGAGAACCGGCCCGGCTGGTAACCGCGCACCTTCGCCTCCGGTGTCTCGGAGAACAGGGTGCGGATGCGGTCGAACACACCCGTGTACGTCGCGGGGTTCGACCGCGGCGTACGCCCGATGGGCGACTGGTCGACGTGGATGATCTTGTCGACCGCGTCGAGCCCGTCGATGCGGCGGTGGCGGCCCGGCACCGCCTTGCTGCCGTAGATGCGCCTGGCCAGTGCCGTGTAGAGGATGCCGTTGACCAGCGTCGACTTGCCCGAGCCGGACACGCCGGTCACCGAGACCAGCTGGCCGAGCGGGAACGAGACGGTGACGTCCTTGAGGTTGTTCTCGGTCGCCCCGACCACGGTCACGGAGCGCTTCGTGGACGGCCGTCGCGCCGTCGGCAGCGGGATGGTGCGGCGCCCCGACAGGTACGCACCGGTGAGCGACTCCTTGTTCGCCAGCAGCCCCTTCACCGTGCCGGAGTGGACGACGTGACCACCGTGCTCCCCCGCCCCCGGGCCGATGTCGACGGCCCAGTCGGCCGTACGGATCGTGTCCTCGTCGTGCTCCACGACGATCAGCGTGTTGCCGAGGTCACGCAGCCGCACCAGCGTCTCGATGAGCCGGCGGTTGTCACGCTGGTGGAGGCCGATGCTCGGCTCGTCCAGCACGTACAGCACACCCACCAGCCCCGACCCGATCTGCGTGGCCAGGCGGATCCGCTGCGCCTCGCCGCCCGACAGGGTGCCGGCCGGGCGGGACAGCGACAGGTAGTCCAGACCCACGTCGAGCAGGAACTGCAGGCGCTCGTTGATCTCCTTCACCACCCGCTCGGCGATCTGCGCCTCGCGCGCGCTCAGCTCCAGGTTGCTCAGGAACGCGGCAGCCTCGTCGATGCTCATGGCAGCGATCTCGGCGATGTTCTTGCCGCTCACCGTGACCGCCAACGAGGTCGGCTTGAGCCGCGCCCCGTGGCAGACCGAGCACGGGATCTCCCGCATGTACTCGGCCATCCGCTCGCGAGCGGTGTCGGTCTCGGCCTCGGCGTGACGGCGCTTGATGTACGGGATCGCACCCTCGTACTTCGCCGAGTACGTGCGCACCCGCCCGTACCGGTTGCGGTGCCTCACCAGCACGGCGTCGCCCACGCCGTGGAGCACGATGTGCTGTGCCTTGGCCGACAGCTTGGCGAAGGGGGTGGTCATCGAGAACCCCTCCGACTTCGCGAGGCCGCTGAGCAGGTTCTGGAAGTAGCCGGCGACCGTCGGCGTCGACCACACCGACACCGCGTTCTCCGACAGGCTCAGCGAGTCGTCGGGGATGATCAGGTGCGGGTCGACCTCCATGGTGGTGCCGAGGCCGCCGCAGTCGGGGCAGGCACCCCAGGGCCCGTTGAAGGAGAACTGGCGCGGCTCCAGCTCCTCGATGGAGATGTCGTGCTCGTTGGGGCAGGCCATCTTCTCCGAGTAGCGGCGCTCCCGGCCCGGGTCGTCGGCGGGCAGGTCGACGAAGTCGATGGACACCACGCCCTGCGCGAGGCGCAGCGCGGTCTCGACGGAGTCGGTGAGCCGCTGCTTGACCGACTCCTTCACCGCGAGCCGGTCGATGATCACCTCGATGGTGTGCTTCTTCTGCTTGTCGAGGGTCGGGGGTGCGGTGAGCTGGTGCACCTCGCCGTCGACTCGCACGCGCGCGTAGCCCTCGGTGGCCAGCTCGGTGAAGACCTCGACGTACTCACCCTTGCGCCCGCGCACCACCGGCGCCAGCACCTGGAACCGGGTGCCCTCGGGCAGCGCGAGCAGGCGGTCCACGATCTGCTGGGGCGACTGCCGGCCCACCGGCTCGCCGCACACCGGGCAGTGCGGCCGCCCGGCACGCGCGAACAGCAGGCGCAGGTAGTCGTAGACCTCGGTGATCGTGCCGACCGTCGAGCGCGGGTTGCGCGAGGTCGACTTCTGGTCGATGGACACCGCCGGCGAGAGGCCCTCGATGAAGTCGACGGCCGGCTTGTCCATCTGGCCGATGAACTGCCGGGCGTACGCCGACAGCGACTCGACGTAGCGTCGCTGCCCCTCGGCGAAGATCGTGTCGAACGCCAACGACGACTTGCCCGACCCGGAGAGGCCCGTGAAGACGATCAGTGCGTCGCGCGGGAGGTCGAGCGACACGTTCTTCAGGTTGTGCTCGCGGGCACCTCGGACGATGAGTCGGTTGATCACTCGGCACAGCCTAGGGCGCGGGTCTGACAGAACCGCAGCCCGGCCGTGGGTGGTCAGCGCCAAGAGGTGACCACTAGGTTGAGCCCATGACCGCACCTGTCGTCGTCGACGACGCCGACCTGGCCGCGATCAGGCGGTCGCAGACCGCGGCCACCCAGTGGCTGCTCGGGGAGACCATCACGATCTCCGACGCGGACTGGCGGCAGCCCACGGTGCTGCCGGGATGGACCCGGGCCCACCTCGCCACGCACATCGCCCGCAACGCCGATGCCCTGCGCCGGGCGGTGACGGGGCTGATGGACGGCGCCGGGTGGTCGATCGGTGACGACGACACCCTCCGCGACCTCGAGGTCGGGTCGCGGCGGTCCCCCCTCGACCTGCAGATCGACCTCGACACCTCTGCCAGCCGGCTCGACGAGGCGTTCTCCCAGCTCACCGCGGAGCAGTGGCGAGCCCCTGTCGCCGACGGCGTCGTGGTGGCTGACCTGCCCCTGGCTCGGCTGAACGAGGTGGTGCTGCACCACGTCGACCTCGACTGCGGCTTCGGCTTCGTCGACGTGGAGCCCGACGTGGCCCGCTGGCTGCTCGAGTGGAACGTCCGGCGTCACACCGACGGCGTCAGTGGACGGGCCGTGGTGCTGGTGTCGTCCGGCGGGTACGAGGCCCGGCTGGGCACGGAGACCACGTCCGCGCCCGTCGTGACGGGGTCGGACGCGATGCTGCTCGGGTGGCTGACCGGCAGGCTCCCGGCCAGCGCGGTCGCCGGCGCCGACCACATCGAGGTCGTCCCGCCGCGCTGAGGCCGTTGCGATCGTTCGCCAGGCGCCGGCGAGCGTCGGTCAGCGCCACTCGTCGGCGGAGCCCCGCACGATCGTGGGGTGGCGCCTCGACTTGATGAGGCTCGCGACCGTGGTGATGACGAGGGTGCCGATGATGACGCCCAGCGACACCGGCAGCGAGATCTCGCCGTTGAAGCCGAGCCGCTCGTCGAGGTGGTACTCGTGCATCGCGTGGAGCAGCAGCTTCACGCCGATGAAGGCGAGGATCACCGACAGGCCGATCGACAAATAGACCAGCCGCTGCAGCATGTTGCCCAGCAGGAAGTACAGCTGGCGCAGACCCATGAGGGCGAAGACGTTGGCGGCGAAAACCAGGTACGGCTCCCTGGTGAGGCCGTAGATCGCGGGGATGGAGTCCAGCGCGAAGAGCAGGTCGGTGCTGCCGAGGGCCACGATCACCAGGAACATCGGCGTCATGTGACGGACGCCGTCGACCATGACCTGGATCTTGTTGCCACGGAAGTCGTCGGTGAACCTGAACCGCCGCTTCACCCACCGGATCGCGAAGTTCTCGGTCGCCTCCTCCTCCTCGTCGCGCTCCAGGTAGTCCTTCACCAGGCCGATCGCGGTGTAGATGAGGAACGCGCCGAAGATGAAGAACACCCAGGCGAAGCGGGAGATCATGGCCGCGCCCAGCGCGATGAAGATGCCGCGGAAGACGAGCGCGAGGACGATGCCGATCATCAGGGCGTACTGCTGCAGGTGCCTGGGCACCTTCATCTTGGCCATGATGATGAGGAAGATGAACAGGTTGTCGATCGACAACGAGTACTCGGTCAGCCACCCGGCGAGGAACTCCCCGCCGTACTGAGGGCCGCGCAGGTACCAGACGCCGGCGGCGAAGAGCAGCGCGGCACCGATGTAGACACCGATGGCGATGCCGCACTCGCGGGCGCTGGGCTCGTGCGGACGGCGGCCGATGATGAGGATGTCGACAGCCAGCACGGCCAGCAGCACCACGATGGTGATGCCCCAGGCCAGAGGAGTTACGTGCACGGGAGAGCCCTTCGTCGAGAACATGCCGAATCGGCATGGAGGTCTCGTCCACCGGCTGAGCCGGCGGCCCGGCCGATCGCGGCTGCGATGTGCTGACGACCTAGGCGCTTGCGGAGTACTCCCCTCCAGCAGCCCGAGTCTAGCGCGTCGCCTCCAGCATCTGTCGCAGCTCCTTCTTCAGCTCACCCACCTCGTCGCGCAGACGAGCCGCCACCTCGAACTGCAGGTCGGCGGCCGCGGCCTTCATCTGCTCGGTCAGCTCGGTCACCAGGTCGGCCAGCTCGCCCGCAGGGAGACCCGAGAGGTCGCGCTTCGCCACGTCGGCCCCCAGCGCCGGCACCGGAGCCGCCTTTCGGCCCCGGCCGTTCGGCTTGGCCAGCAGCTCGGCGGTGTCCGCGTCCTCGCGGGCCAGCATGTCGGTGATGTCGGCGATCTTCTTGCGCAGCGGCTGCGGGTCGATGCCGTGCTCGGTGTTGTAGGCGATCTGCTTGGCGCGGCGGCGGTTCGTCTCCTCGATGGCGTTCTCCATCGACGGGGTGACCTTGTCCGCGTACATGTGGACCTGGCCGCCCACGTTGCGGGCCGCGCGACCGATGGTCTGGATCAGCGACCGCTCGCTGCGCAGGAAGCCCTCCTTGTCGGCGTCGAGGATGGCCACCAGCGACACCTCCGGCAGGTCGAGGCCCTCGCGGAGCAGGTTGATGCCCACGAGCACGTCGTACTCGCCCAGACGCAGCTCCCGCAGCAGCTCGATGCGGCGCAGGGTGTCGACCTCCGAGTGCAGGTAACGGGTGCGGACACCGTTGCCGAGCAGGTAGTCGGTCAGGTCCTCGGCCATCTTCTTCGTCAGCGTGGTGACGAGCACGCGCTCGTCGCGGGCCGTGCGCTCCTTGATCTCCCCCATCAGGTCGTCGATCTGCCCCTTGGTGGGCTTCAGCACGATCTCCGGGTCGACCAGGCCGGTCGGCCGGATGATCTGCTCGACGTAGCCGTCGGCCTTCGCCAGCTCGTACGCCCCCGGGGTCGCGGACAGGTAGACGGTCTGGCCGATCCGCTCGACGAACTCCTCCCACCGCAGCGGGCGGTTGTCCATGGCGCTGGGCAGGCGGAAGCCGTGCTCGACGAGCATGCGCTTGCGCGACATGTCGCCCTCGTACATGCCGCCGATCTGGGGGATCGTCACGTGCGACTCGTCTACGACCAGCAGGAAGTCCTCGGGGAAGTAGTCGAGCAGGCAGTCGGGCGCGCTGCCCGCGGCCCGGCCGTCGATGTGGCGCGAGTAGTTCTCGATGCCCGAGCAGCTGCCGATCTGGCGCATCATCTCGATGTCGTACGAGGTCCGCATCCGCAGCCGCTGCGCCTCCAGCAGCCGCTGGTCGGCCTCCAGCTCCGCGAGCCTCGCCTCCAGCTCGGCCTCGATGGTGTTGATGGCCCGCTCCATACGCTCGGCACCGGCGGAGTAGTGCGTGGCCGGGAAGACGTGGAGCTCCTGGTCATTTGTGACCACGTCACCGGTCACCGGGTTGAGGGTCGACAGCGCCTCGATCTCGTCGCCGAAGAACTCGATGCGCCAGGCCAGCTCCTCCCACATCGGGAAGACCTCCACCGTGTCGCCGCGCACCCGGAACGAGCCGCGGGTGTTGCTGATGTCGTTGCGCACGTACTGGATGTCGACCAGGCGCCGCAGCAGCGCGTCGCGCCCGATCTCCTCCCCCACCCGCAGCCGGATGGCGCTCCCCACGTACTCCTGCGGCGTGCCCAGGCCGTAGATGGCCGAGACCGTGGCGACCACGATCACGTCGCGGCGCGTGAGCAGCGAGTGGGTCGCCTTGTGCCGCAGCCGCTCGACCTCCTCGTTCAGCGAGGAGTCCTTCTCGATGTAGGTGTCCGTCTGCGGGACATACGCCTCCGGCTGGTAGTAGTCGTAGTAGGAGACGAAGTACTCCACCGCGTTGTCGGGGAAGAACTGCCGCAGCTCGTTCGCGAACTGGGCGGCCAGGGTCTTGTTCGGCTGCATCACCAGCATCGGCCGCTGCAGCCGCTCCGCCAGCCAGGCCACGGTGGCCGTCTTGCCGGTGCCCGTGGCACCCAGCAGCACGATGTCGTTCTCCCCCGCCTTGACCCGTCGCTCGAGCTCGTCGATGGCCGCGGGCTGGTCGCCGCCAGGCTCGAAGTCGGCCTTCATGGTCATCGGCGCCACACGACGCTGCACATCTTCGATCGGACGCATGCCCAGGAGCGTACGCGGCGCCACCGACAATCTGTTCTGACGCCCTGTGCCGCCTGGCTCCGCGGCTGTGCCGCTTCAACCGCGGTCTTTGCTCGTCGGTCTCGCGGCGCCTGGGTCGGCGCCTGTCGGGGTCCTGCCAGTCCGGTCGAGGGCGGCATAGCCGGGCTCCGTCAACCGCCCCCGCCCAGTCCTGTCGTGACGGCAACCCGCGGATGACGCCGAACGATCCCCGCTGCGCCGGTGACGTCAGACGGGACGCATCCCCGCAGGATGCGTCCCGTCTGGACGTCGAGCCGTGAGGCTCAGCCGGCCTGACTCCTGAGGACGCCGCTGGCCATCTGGTTGAAGTCCTTCTCCACCTGGGCCAGGTCGGTGCCCGGGACGAAGATCAGCCCGATGACCACCGCGACCCCGTCGGACTTGCGCACCGAACCGACGCTCACCAGGCTGACCGGAGTCGATCCCTGCGACGTGGTGAGGGTGCCGGTGATCTGGCCGTTGGCGACGCTCAACTTGGGGTCGACGGTCATCTCCTTCGTGGCGCTCCGCTTCACGTCGGTCATCTTCTTGGCCTGGGCGTTCAGGTAGGAGTCGACGACCTGAGCACCGGTGTTGGTCGGGGCGGCCTTCAGGGTCGAGACGATCATGACCGCGGAGGCGCCCTCCAGGACCACGCTGCCGGGTTCCTGGTCGGACACCGTCCACCCCGGCGCCGGGGTGACGACGATCCCGTTGCCGATGTCGATCCCGCCGACCGGCGGGGGGGCCTGCGTCTGCGTCGTGGGCGGCGGCGCGGGCTGCGACGTCTGGGTCGTGGGCGGCGGGGTCGGCTGGACCGAGGTCACCGGCGGTGAGCTCACCGGTCGGGTGGACGTCACCGGCCCGGGTGACACCGGCCCCGGCGGTGTGGGGGTGGACGGGGTCACCGTCGTCGTGCCCCCCTTGTCGCCGCCCAGGACGAACGCCAGGATCAGCCCGACCACGGCGGCCGCGACGAGGCCGCCCACGACGAGCGCGATGATCCTGCCGTTGCCGCGCTGCGGCGGGGAGACCTGCCTCGGCCCGAAGCCGCCCTGGGGCCCGTAGCCGCCGCCCTGCGGGTTGTACGCGCCACCCTGCTGCGGGTTGTACCCGCCCTGCGGCTGATACCCCCCGCCCTGCTGCGGGTTGTACCCGCCCTGCGGCTGATACCCCCCGCCCTGCTGCGGGTTGTACCCAGCCTGCTGCCCCTGCGGCCCCCATGGTCCCTGGCTCATGCCTGCCCCTCCCGGTCCGACATGTCATGCGGGTCGCCGGCCAGCGGCGGTGGCGCTCCTCCGGCGGCCGCCGGGACCGGCACCTGCTGGCCTGAGTGGAGACGGGCCCCGACCCGTACGGACGTGCCGCAGGCCGAGCAGAACCCGGCACCGGGGTGCAATGGCATCTCGCACCGGGCGCAGAACTGCAGCACCCCGTCGGGGCCGACACCCGCCGTGCGGGCCTGGTGCTCCATCGCCGCCTCCATGAGACCGACGTGCAGCACCGAGCGCACCCGGAGGATGAGCACCCCCAGGATGGCGAGGCCCCAGAGGATGCTGAGCACCAGCCCGAGCACCGGGTTGTCGATGAAGCTGAGCAGGTACGTCCCGCCGAAGTAGGCGACCGAGGCCAGCGCCGCCTCGCCGAAGCCGCGGAAGTACCGGTTGGTGAACCCGTCGTAGCCCTCACCGAGGCCGGAGAACTCGGCGCACGCGATGCCGGTGGCGGTGCCCAGAACGAGCGGCTTGATGAACCCCTCCAGGGTCAGCAGGGCCAGCCAGGTGCTGCCGTCCTGCGGGGTGCCGAAACCTGCCGTGAGGATCGGCCAGTGCTTGACGAGGGTGTCCGCGGTCGCGTACGCCACTCCGGAGATGACACCGAAGGTGAGCCCGTCCATCAGGTCGTCGAACTTCGGCCGGCTCGCCAGGAAGAGCGGGCCGACCTGACGGATCACCTCACCGACGAGCGGTGCCAGCAGGCCGGCCACCAGGAAGCCCAGCAGGGTCGGCGAGCTCGATCCCTCGAACCCGATCCCGCCGAAGTCCTGCCGAGGCCGGATCGCGAGCCAGGCGACGGTCCAAGCCGCCCCCAGCACCAGCGTCAGCAGGAACGCCGCCCCGGTCACGGTGACTGGCTCGTCCTCCCAGAGGTTCACGTCGTAGAGGTAGACGATGTAGACGATCGGTACGGCGACCGCCGCCAGGACCACGGCCACGGGCGCCGCCCCGAGGATGGCGGCCAGCGCGACGGCGGCCAGCGCGATCTCGAGGGCCAGCCGGTAGGTGGCCGGCCGGGTCGCGGCGCCGCGCGGCATGATCGTGGAGATCAGGGCGAACGAGGCCACCGGCTCGTCGGGCTTGACGGCGAACGACTTTCGCCGGTCCTCAGTGCTCGTGCGCAGGTCGTTGCCGCAGGCGTGGCAGAAGTACGCCACCTCCGCCAACGAGGCGCCACAGCGTGGGCAGTCCACAGGTCCCCCTCCAGATCTCGGCGGCGCCTCGGCACGGACGCCTAGTACAGAGTGGACCCTCGGGGGGTCGCCTGACCAGAGCGGGCCGCTGAATACTGCGCTGGGCCCACGCCCAAGGACGGCGCCTACACCCTCAGTCCGTCGCCCGGCGAGACAGGAGCTCTGCCCAGAGCTGCTCGACCTGCTCGGCGAGCCGGTCTGGGCCGCCGGTGTTGTCGAGGACGACGTCGGCGACCGCCAGCCGCGACGCGCGAGAGGTCTGCGCCGCCAGCCGGGCCTGGGCGGCGGCCTCGTCCAGACCGTCGCGGGCCCGGAGCCGGCGCACCTGTGTCTGCTCATCGATGTCGACGACCACGAGCACGTCGAAGGACCGCTCTTGGCCCGTCTCGACGAGCAGCGGGATGACGTGCACCACCACCGACCCGGCGGGGGCGGACGCCTCCAGCTCGGCCGCGCGGGCGCGTACGGCCGGGTGCACGATGGCGTTCACCGCCGCTCGCGCCTCGGGGTCGGTGAACACGATGCGGCCCAGACCGGGCCGGTCGAGCCGGCCGTCAGGGCCGATCACGCCCACTCCGAACCGTTCCCGCAGAGAGGCCAGGGCCGGGGTGCCCGGCTCCACCACCTCCCGGGCCAGCACGTCGGCGTCGATGATCACCGCCCCGTGCTCCCGCAGCAGCTCCGCGACCGCCGACTTGCCCGAGGCGATGCCCCCGGTCAGCCCGACACGCAACGATGGGCCCCCGCCGGAGCGGGAGCCCATCGTCATCGTGCTGGCTGTCAGCTGTTGCCGCCGGTCAGCTTGTCACGCAGCGCCTGCAGCGCCTCGTCCGACGCGAGCGAGCCCTCGTCGGAGGAGGTGTCGCCCGAGGCGTACGTCGTGCTGCTGGCCGCCTGCTGGCCAGCCTGCGTCTCGGCGTTCTCCGCCTCCTCGGCCTGCTTCTTGTGGGCCTCCCAGCGAGCGTGCGCCTCGGCGTACTGCTGCTCCCAGGCGCGCTGCTGCTCCTCGTAGCCGGGCTTCCACTCGTTGGTCTCCGGATCGAAGCCCTCGGGGTAGATGTAGTTGCCCTGGTCGTCGTACGAGGCGGTCATTCCGTACAGCGCGGGATCGAAGTCGTCGGCCGCGACGTCGATGCCCTCGTTCGCCTGCTTCAGCGAGAGCGAGATGCGGCGACGCTGCAGGTCGATGTCGATGATCTTGACCATGACGTCGTCGTTGACCGCGACGACCTGCTCGGGGATCTCGACGTGACGCTCGGCGAGCTCGGACACGTGGACCAGGCCCTCGATGCCCTCCTCGACGCGGACGAACGCACCGAAGGGGACCAGCTTGGTGACCTTTCCGGGCACGATCTGGCCGATCTGGTGGGTCCGGGCGAAGGTCTGCCACGGGTCCTCCTGCGTCGCCTTCAGCGACAGGGAGACGCGCTCGCGGTCCATGTCGACCTCGAGCACCTCGACCGTGACCTCCTGGCCGACCTCGACGACCTCGGACGGGTGGTCGATGTGCTTCCAGGACAGCTCGGAGACGTGCACCAGACCGTCGACACCGCCGAGGTCGACGAAGGCACCGAAGTTGACGATGCTCGACACGACACCCTTGCGGATCTGGCCCTTCTGCAGCTGGGTGAGGAAGTTCTGGCGCACCTCGGACTGCGTCTGCTCGAGCCACGCACGGCGGGACAGGACCACGTTGTTGCGGTTCTTGTCGAGCTCGATGATCTTCGCCTCGAGCTCCTGACCCACGTACGGCTGCAGGTCGCGCACCCGGCGCATCTCCACCAGCGACGCCGGCAGGAAGCCGCGCAGGCCGATGTCGACGATGAGGCCGCCCTTGACGACCTCGATGACCCGGCCGACCACGACGCCGTCGGACTCCTTGACCTTCTCGATCGTGCCCCAGGCCCGCTCGTACTGAGCGCGCTTCTTGGACAGGATCAGGCGGCCCTCCTTGTCCTCCTTCTGCTGGACGAGAGCCTCGATCTCGTCACCGACGGACACGACCTCGAAGGGGTCGACGTCGGCCTTGATGGACAGCTCCTTGGAGGGGATGACGCCCTCGGTCTTGTAACCGATGTCGAGGAGGACCTCGTCCCGGTCGACCTTGACGACGGTGCCGGTGACGATGTCGCCGTCGTTGAAGTACTTGATGGTCGCGTCGATCGCGGCGAGGAAGTCCTCGTCAGAGCCGAGGTCGTCAATCGCGACCTGCGGCGCCTCGTAAGTTGAGGTCATGTAGTAGGTGCTCCGAGTACGTTGTGCGAGGCGCGGCGACCGCCGTCACGGGCCAGTGGGTTGGGACCGGCCGGACGTGCACGACCCACTCCTGGCCGAGGCCGCGCAGGTCACAGCGCCCGCTCAGCCTACCTTTCGGCGCCGTGCGCGTCCAACGGTGCCGGCGATGCCTCAGCAGCGGCCCGCGCAACCCCTCCCGGGCCTGTCCACGCCCCGAGCGCGGGTGGTTTCTGAGTCGGGTCCTCCGCCAGCAGCACCTCGGCCTGGAGCGCGAGCTGCTGCCCCACCGGCACGGCCTGCCGGGTCACCTGGGCGCGCCTGCCGGTCGTCTCCCACGGCGCCGGCGTGACCGACACCACCTCACCGAGGCCGGTCCGCTGCGCGGCCTCCTCCCAGCCGGGCCAGCGCAGGTCGAGGGAGAAGTGGCGCACCTCCCCCGAGAGCACCCACTCCACAAAGGCGGAGTGGCCCATGCCCAGGTCTTCCCACTCCAGCAGGTCCGGAGCGAAGTAGCAGACGTGACCGAACGGCGCCCCGTACGCTCCCCCGTCGATCGCGAAGCAGCCGCCGACTAGGTCCCAGCCCAGCAGTACGGACGCCGGGGCTCCGCGACCGTGGGACGGGGCACCCATCCCGTTGGCCTCGGCCAGGGTCGGCAGGTCGCCGTACCCACCGCCCAGCAGGCGCAGCCAGCCGTGGTCGACGAGCAGCCCTCCGCAGTCGTACGCCATCGAGCCCAGCGTGGAGCGCACCGTGACCTGCAACCGGTGCAGGGTCTCCTCGGCGCGACGTGGGTCGCGCGGCAGCACCTGGACCGGCACCGGGCACTGCTCGACCCAGCTGCGGACCTCGTCGCGGGCCGGGCCGTCGACGGCCAGGAGCTGGGCGACCGTACGGATCGGCAGGGGTTCCTGGCCCATCAGTGCGCCGCGTCGAACCAGGAGCGCCCCACACCCACCGACACGTCGAGCGGCACCTTGAGGTCGACGGCCGAGCCCATCTGCCGCCTCACCAGGTCCTCGACCTGCTCGCGCTCCCCCGGCGCGACCTCCAGCACCAGCTCGTCGTGCACCTGCAGCAGCATCCGGCTCTTCAGGCCGGCCTCCGCCAGGCCGGTCTCGAGCCGGAGCATGGCCACCTTGATGATGTCGGCGGCCGAGCCCTGGATGGGGGCGTTGAGCGCCATCCGCTCGGCCATCTCCCGCCGCTGCCGGTTCGAGCTGCCCAGGTCGGGCAGGTAACGGCGGCGGCCCAGGATCGTCTCGGTGTAGCCGCTGCGCCGGGCTGTGGCGACGATGCCCTGCAGATAGTCGCGCACTCCGCCGAACTCCTGGAAGTATTCGTCCATCAGCACCCGCGCCTCGCTGGTCTCGATGCCCAGCTGCTGCGAGAGGCCGAAGGCGCTCAACCCGTACGCGAGGCCGTAGTTCATGGCCTTGATCCGCGCCCGCTGCGTCACCGAGACCGCGTCGGCCTCCACGTCGAAGACGTGGCTCGCCATCACGGTGTGGAAGTCGTGACCGGATCGGAACGCCTCGATCAGCGCGTCGTCGCCGGAGGCATCGGCCATGATCCGCATCTCGATCTGGCTGTAGTCGGCGGTCAGCAGAGACTCGTACCCCTCCCCCACGACGAAGGCCTCCCGGATCCGGCGGCCCTCCTCGGTGCGGATCGGGATGTTCTGCAGGTTGGGGTCGGTCGAGCTGAGGCGACCGGTGGCGGCGATGGTCTGCACGTACGTGGTGTGGATGCGCCCGTCGTCGGCCACCGACTTCTGCAGCCCCTCCACCGTCTGCCGCAGCCGGATCGCGTCGCGGTGCTCCAGCAGGTGAGCGAGGAAGGGGTGCTCGGTCTTCGCGAACAGCCCCTCCAGGGCGTCGGCGTCGGTCGTCCACCCCGACTTCGTGCGTCGCGTCTTCGGCATGTCCAGCTCGTCGAAGAGCACCACCTGCAGCTGCTTGGGCGAGCCGAGGTTGATCTGCTTGCCGATCACCTCGTACGCCGCCGCCTCGGCGGTGCCCACCCGGGTGTCGAACCCCGACCAGAGCTCGTCGAGCAGCCCGGTGTCGACGGCGATCCCGGTGCGCTCCATCACGGCGAGCGTCCGCAGCAGCGGCAGCTCCACGTCGCGCAGCAGACTGGCGCCGCCCCTTTGCTCCAGCTCCGCCGACAGCGATTCCGCCAGGTCGATCACGGCGCGGGCCCGCACCATGGCGGCGTTGGCCGCCTCCGGCGCCCCGGAGTCGTCGTCGCCGGCCTCGAAGTCGAGGGTGAGCTGGTCGCTCTCGGCTGGCTGCTCGCCGGTGTCGACGCGCAGCTCCCGCTTGAGGTGGCGCAGGGCGAGGTCCGCCAGGTCGTACGTGCGCTGGTCGGGCCGCAGCAGGTAGGCGGCCACCTGGGTGTCGCTGACCAGGCCCTGCAGGTCCCAGCCCCGGGCCCACAGCGCCAGCAGCGGCCCCTTCGCGTCGTGCACCGCCTTGGGCCTGGCGGGGTCCGCCAGCCAGTCCGCCAGCGCGGCGTCGTCGTCGGGATCGAGCCCGGACACGTCGAGGTACGCCGCGGAGCCGTCCGCGCTCGCCAGCGCCAGCGCGCTGAGGTCACCGGTGCCGGAGCCCCAGTGACCGATGGGGTCGAGGCCGACCACGGTGCCGGCGCCGTGCGCCTCCAGCCAGCCGCGCACCTGCCCCGGCTGCAGCATGTCGCCGACCAGGTCGAACCCCCCCTCGGCCTGCGTCACCTCCGGAGGCAGCGTCTCCAGCAGCCGGTCGCGCAGCACGCGGAACTCCAGACCGTCGAAGATCGTGTGCACCGCCTCCCGGTCCCACGGCCTGCGCACCAGGTCGGTGATGGTGACAGGCAGCTCCAGGTCGCGCCGCAGCGCGTTCACCCGGCGGTTGGTGACGACGTTCTCGAGGTTGGCGCGGAACGACTCCCCCGCCTTGCCCGGCACCGAGTCGGCCTGGCGCACCAGGTTCTCCAGACCCTCGTACTGCTGCAGCCACTTCGCCGCGGTCTTCGGGCCCACCCCGGGCACGCCGGGGAGGTTGTCGCTGGTCTCGCCGACCAGCGCGGCGAGCTCGGGGTAGCGCGACGGCTCTACGAGGTAGCGCTCCAGCACCGTCTCCGGCGTCATCCGCGCCAGGTCGGAGACGCCCTTGCGGGGGTACAGCACGGTGACGTGGTCGGTGACCAGCTGCATCGCGTCGCGGTCCCCGGTGCAGATCAGCACGTCGACACCCTGCGCCGGGGCCTGGGTCGCCAGCGTGGCGATGATGTCGTCGGCCTCGTACCCCTCCAGCTCCACGTGCACGATCTGGAGCGCGTCCAGGACCTCCTTGACCAAGGCGACCTGGCCGCTGAACTCTGGCGGCGAGGCGGAGCGGTTGCCCTTGTAGTCGGCGTAGATCTCGCTGCGGAAGGTCGTGCGGCTCACGTCGAACGCCACCGCCACATGGGTCGGCTGCTCGTCGCGCAGCACGTTGATGAGCATGGAGGTGAACCCGTACACCGCGTTGGTGTGCTGGCCCGTCGTGGTCGAGAAGTTCTCGACCGGCAGGGCAAAGAACGCCCGGTACGCCACCGAGTGACCGTCGATGAGCAGCAGCCGGGGCGTCACGGGTTCGGTCATGCGGCTGACTCTAGTGCCGACCTCTGACAACGGCGTCGAGGGGTGTGCAAGGGTGCCGCCATGACAGACGACACCCTGCCGGAGTGGACCCGCGGGTTCAGCAGCGCGCTGGAGGAGAAGCTCGGCGTGGTGATGGAGCGGATCAGCGCGGAGGAGACCGTGGGGCGGATGCCCGTGGCCGGCAACACGCAGGTGGTCGGCATCCTCCACGGCGGCGCCTCGTGCGCGCTGGCCGAGGGGCTGGGGTCGTTCGCCGCGTTCGCGTACGGGCGGGAGCGTGGCCTGGTGCCCGTCGGCGTGGACATCAACGCCACGCACCACCGCGGCGTACGGGACGGGTGGGTGACCGGCACCGCGCGCCCGCTCTACCTGGGCGGCCGCACCGTGACGTACGAGGTCGTCATCACCGACGAGGCCGGCCAGCGCGTCTGCACCGCGCGGATCACCTGCCAGCTGCGGAACGCGCCGGCCTGACCCCGTACGGCCGGCGGCCGGGTCAGGACTCCTTGCTGGCCTTGCGCGTCTTCTTGGCCCCGGACTGGCCCTTGCTCGCGTGGTCGATGACGCCCTCGGCGACCTCGCGCATCGACTTGCGCAGGTCCATCGCGGTCTTCTGGATCCACCGGAACGCCTCGGCCTCGCTGAGGCCGCCCTCCTGCAGGATGCCCTTGGCCTGGTCGACGGCCTTGCGCGACGCCAGCCGCTCCTGGAGGTCCTCGACCTCGTCCTCCACGGCAATGATCTGCGCGAAGCGGGCGGCGGCGATCTCGATGGCGGGCACCACGTCGGAGGCGTCGAAGGGCTTCACGACGTACGCCATCGCGCCGGCCGCCGAGGCGCGCTCCACCAGCTCCCGCTGGGAGAACGCGGTCAGGATCACCACCGGGGCGATGCGCTCCTCGGCGATGGTCTCCGCCGCGGTGATCCCGTCCAGCTTCGGCATCTTCACGTCCATGACGACCACGTCGGGCTTCAGCTCGCGGGCGAGCTCGATGGCCTCCTCGCCGTCACCTGCCTGACCCACGACCTCGAAGCCCTCGTCGGTGAGCAGCTCCACGAGGTCGAGACGGATGAGCGCCTCGTCCTCGGCGACGAGGATGCGGCGGCGGGTCGTGCTGGCAGTGGGTCGATCGGTCGATGCGTCTGTCACGACGGACATCCTCTCACCTCCGGGCAACCTGGTGCGCCCGGTGGAGGGCCCCCCTGCCGACGGGGCTCCGCCGAGGGCTGTGGCACAATCGCAGCGGTCACTCGCCCGGGTGGCGGAATGGCATACGCGGACGGCTCAAACCCGTCTGCCCGCAAGGGCATAGGGGTTCGACTCCCCTTCCGGGCACCATGCGCGCGGGCCAACCGTGTCGCCCTGCGACGCCGGGGCGGCCGGGTCATCTGGCCTTCCGGACAGCCCCTGGAGTGACGCCGGTGACGCGGCGGAACGCCCTGCGGAAGGCTGCCTCGGTCGCGTACCCCACCGGATGGGCCACGACTGCGGGCGGGACACCGTCGCGCAGCAGGGCTCGGGCGTGACCCACTCGGTAGCGGGTGACCCACGCCATCGGTGCCTCGCCGGTGACCTCGACGAACAGCTGCGCGACCGTGACATGGACGCCTCCCGGGCGAGGGCGGGAAGGCTCCAGCCGGCACCCACGTCGCCCTGCACGGCCGCCATGGCGCGGGCCACCCGCTCCTCACGGACCGCCGACCACCATCCCGCCTCGGCCGACACCGCTGAGGCGGCCTGACGGACGGCCCGCATGGCGACCGCCTCGACGAGCCGGGAGCAGACCTCCGTCCAGCCCGGCGCGGCGCCGGCGGCCTCGTCCAGCACCAGGTCGGCGAGCACCCGCACCCGCTCGCGCTCCAGGGGCTCCTTGGGCGACACGGCCACACGGCCGGCAGCGCGGAGGGCAGTGCGGGCGCCGCAGGGTGCTCCAGGGTCAATGCGCCGCAGACGGCATGTACGGCGTCGGCTGGGTCACCCAGGACGAGCCGCTCGACGAATCCGCCCATCAGGCGGCGAGGGGCGTCCTGCAGGAGTACCTCAGCCCCCGAGCCGGTGCTCAGGAGGGTCCGGTCCCCCAAGCCAGGAGAGCCACACCACCTGGGCCCAGCGGGACCTCGTGGTCGTCGGCCACGACTGTGCACGAGCCTTCGAGCACCAGGTGGAACATCACCGTGCCCGGCATCGCAGGCAACGCCAGGCTGATGCCGTGGCCCAGGCGGGTGTCGCAGTGGAAGACCCCAGCGGAACGCAGCTCCGCCGTCATGCGCGCGAGGGGGTCACCCTCCCTCCCGGCTGGATGATCTGGCATGGATCTGGGCCTCTCAGTCATGGTGCGTCCGACGCGACGTCCCCGTTCTGGACGTAGCCCCCACCGGTCCCGCTCTTTCAGCGGGCCAGCCGCGTGGGTCGAACCAGGAGACCTTCATGACCACAGCTGCTGCTGGGCGGCGCAGCAGTCGCCCAGGCGGAGGGGCAGGCGCGGACGGCGCTGCTGGCCGGAGTCGCTAGCGGTGTCTACCTGGCCGGCGTGCTCGGTGTGACCGTGACTTTCAACGTCCCGCTCAACGAGACGCTGGCCCAGTGGAACGGGAGCCCAGCGCCGTTGAGGCGGCCTGGCGTGCCTTCTCACGGCCGTGGCAGCGAGCGAACGCCGTCCGCTCGGTGGCCGCGGTCGCCACGCTCCTGCTGGCGGCCGCAGCCCTCGGGCGCGTACGGATTAGGCGTGGTCCCAGGCCCGGCCCGCCTGGTAGCGGTGCACGTGCACGGTGTTGGTCTTGCCGGGGATGCCCATCGGCGACCCGTACACGACGACCAGCTGGTCGCCGGGCTCGCACAGCTCCTCCTGGCCGATCATCACGTCGACCGCCTCCAGGAGGTCCTGGATCTCGGTGTACTCGTCGGTCGTGTAGGTGCGGATGCCCCAGGCCAGGCCGAGCTCCTGGCGCGTGGCGTCCGACGGCGTGAAGCACAGGATCGGGATCTCGTGACGCAGGCGCGACAGGCGCCGTGCGGTGTCACCGGACTTCGAGAACGCCACCAGGTAGCGGGCGCCGAGCCGCTGCGCCACCTCGGCCGCGACCTTCGCGATCACGCCGCCGGTGGTGTGCGGGTCCCACTCGATCTGGTTGATGCCGGCGAAGCCGTGCTCCTCGACGTTGTTGATGATCCTGGCCATCACCGACACCGCCTCGACGGGGTAGGCGCCCACGCTGGTCTCGCCCGAGAGCATCACGGCGTCAGCGCCGTCGAGGACGCCGTTGGCGACGTCAGAGGCCTCGGCGCGCGTCGGGCGGGGCGCGGAGATCATGGACTCCAGCATCTGGGTCGCCACGATGACCGGCTTGGCCCAGCGGCGGGCGGCCTGGACGATCCGCTTCTGGACGAGCGGGACCTCCTCCAGCGGGAGCTCCACACCAAGGTCTCCGCGCGCCACCATGAACGCGTCGAAGGCGTCGATGATGTCGTCCAGGTTCTCGACGGCCTGCGGCTTCTCGATCTTGGCGATGACCGGGACCCGGCGGCCCTCCTCGTCCATCACCCGGTGCACGTCGACGATGTCGGCCCCGGAGCGCACGAAGGAGAGGGCGACCATGTCGATGCCCTGGCGCAGGGCCCAGCGCAGGTCCTCGACGTCCTTCTCGCTCATGGCGGGCACGCTGACCGCGACGCCGGGCAGGTTGATGCCCTTGTTGTTGCTCACCGGGCCGCCGACGATCACCTCGCACACGACGTCGGTGTCGGTCACCTCCCGCGCCCTGAGCTCGATGCGGCCGTCGTCGATGAGGATCATGTCGCCCGGGGAGACGTCGCCCGGGAGGCCCTTGAAGGTCGTGGAGCAGCGCTCGACGTCGCCCTCGATCTCGTCGGTGGTGATGGTGAAGGTGGCCCCGTTGACCAGGGTGACCGGGCCCGCGGCGAACCGCTTCAGACGGATCTTCGGGCCCTGGAGGTCGGCGAAGACGGGGATGTGACGGCCGGCGGCCTCGGCCGCGGCACGCACGGTCTGGAGGCGCTCCAGGTGCTCGGAGTGGTCGCCGTGGCTCATGTTGAGCCGGGCCACGTCCAGCCCTGCCGCGATCAGCCTCGTCATCTGCTCCCCGGCGGTGGCCGGGCCCAACGTACAAACGATCTTTGCTCTGCGCACGAGGGAACCCTAGTCCCTCTCAGGAAGCGCGGACCGCCTCCAGCGCTGCGGTGAGCGCATCGGGGTAGGACGACGTGAACGTCACCGTATCCCCTTGTGTCGGGTGGGTGAACGAGAGCTCCACGGCATGCAGCCACTGCCGGTCCAACCCGAGACGGGCGCTCAGCACGGGGTCGGCGCCGTAAAGGGGATCACCCACGCAGGGGTGCTTGATGGCCGCCATGTGGACGCGGATCTGGTGGGTCCGGCCGGTCTCGAGGTGGATCTCGAGCAGCGACGCCGACCGGTGCGCCTCGAGCGTCTCGTAGTGGGTGACCGAGGGGCGCCCGCCGGCGACCACGGCCATCTTCCAGTCGTGGCCCGGGTGCCGCCCGATGGGGGCCTCCACGGTTCCCTGGAAGGGGTCGGGATGGCCCTGGACGAGCGCGTGGTACACCTTGCCGACCTCGCGGTCGCGGAATGCTTGCTTCAGCACCGTGTAGGCCCGCTCGCTCTTGGCCACCACCATCAGCCCGGACGTGCCGACGTCCAGCCGCTGCACCACCCCCTGCCGCTCGGGTGCGCCCGAGGTGGAGATGCGGTAGCCGGCGGCAGCCAGGTGCTCGGTGACCGAGCCCCCGTCCCAGCCCAGGCTCGGGTGGGCGGCAACGCCGGCAGGCTTGTCGACGACCACGATGTCGGCGTCGTCGTGCACCACGGTCACACCGTCGGCCAGCCGAGGCGCGACCGGCACCTCTCCCGTCGGCACCGGGAGGGTCACCTCGAGCATGGTGCCGGCCCGGACCCGGTCGGACTTGGCGGCGGGACGGCCGTCGACCAGGACCCCCCCAGCGGCGAGCAGGTCCTCGATCCGGGACCGGCTCACCCCGGTCATCCGTGCCGCGGCGCTGTCCACCCGCTCGCCGTCGAGCCCGTCCGGCACGATGTGGACGCTCATCGCGCGTCCTCCTGGTCGTCGGTCCCGGCCTGCACCGGAGAGGGCTCCGGGCCCCCCGTGGCGGGGCCGCCCGCCGCACGTGGTGCCTCCGATGCGCAGGCGGCAGAGCCGTGGCGCACCGTTCCGTCGTAGCTCGCGCGGTCTCCCAGGGAGAGAACGATGATGAGGCCAGCGGCCGCGGTCAGGCACATGTCGGCGACGTTGAAGATCGCGAAGTAGGGCAGCTGGATGAAGTCCACCACGTGGCCGTGCAGGAAACCGGGCGCACGGAAGACCCGGTCGACCAGGTTGCCCGTGATGCCGGCGACCAGCAGGCCGGTGGCCACGGCCCAGGACCGCACCCGCACGCGCGGCGCCAGCCATCCCACGACCACGATGATGGCGATCACGGCGAGCACCGAGAAGAGAGGCGTGACCCCCTCCCCCATGCTGAACGCGGCCCCGGGGTTGCGGATCAGCCGGAGCGTGACGAGGCCGCCGAGCAGCCGGACCGGGTTCACCGGGTCCAGCAGCTCGACGGCCAGCATCTTGGTCGCCAGGTCGAGGGCCAAGCCGCCGGCGCCGATGGCACCGATGGCGAGCCGTGCCGAGTGAGCGCTGATCCTGCCCGGCACGGTGGCGCCTATCGCCGCTCCTCGCGCTGCTTGCACGTCACGCACATCGTCGCCCGGGGGAACACCTGCAGCCGGGCCTTGCCGATGGGCTCGCCACAGCTCTCGCAGGTGCCGTACTCGCGTGCGTCGAAGAGGCGCAGGGCCAGCTGGCTCTGCTCCAGCATCTCCATGGCGTTCTGGGCCAGCGACATCTCCTGGTCACGCTCGAAGTTGCTGGAGCCTACGTCGGCCGGGTCCCGCCCCGCCCCGTCGGGCCCGTCCCGCATCAGCTCGGCAAGCTCGGCCCGAGCCACAGCGATCGCCTTCTCCATGCGCGAGACCTCCTCGACGAGCTCCTCGCGCACCTCGGCGAGCTCCTCCTCGGTCCAGGGGTCCTCGCCCGGGGCCACAGGGATCACACCGGCAGGGGACGTGGCCTGGCCGGTCGTCTCCCCCTCGGGCTCGACCACCTGAGAACGGCGCTGGGTTGCCATCGGTTCCTCTCCCTCGTACGTCGGACCCGGACCTTACACGACCTGCCCCACCACGACTCCCCAGGCCCCCGCGAACCTCGTGCCAAGGGATGCGAAACGGCGCCCCACCGGCTGGTGGGGCGCCGTCAAGCAGGGTTGCTCAACTCAGCCCTGGTCGCCCATCAGGGCGTCGAGGCGCGGGGTGGACGAGCCGGTCGTGGAGGCCTCGTTCTGCTGGCGCACGAGTGCGGGGGTGTCCTCCGGCTCGAAGTTCGAGCCCTGCAGCGTCTCGATGTGCTGCGACAGGTGGGACACGAGCTGGCGACGGTAGTTGCCCTCGAAGTCGCGCAGGTGCGAGACCTTGCCGACCAGGTCGTCACGCTCGGACTCGAGCTGGGCGAAGAGCTCCGTACGCCGCTGCTGCGCCTCGCGGTCCACGGCGGCCGCACGGATCTGGGCCTCCTGCACCATGCGCTCGGCGTTCACCCGGGCCTCGGACTCCACCCGGTCGGCCTTGGTACGGGCGTCGGTGGTGGTCTCGTGCGCGTTCTGGGCGGCCTCGTCGAGACGGCGCTGCGCCTCGGCGGTCGACTCCTGCTCGAGACGGGCGGCCGCGGCCTGAGCCTGCGTGGTCAGGGTCTGGACGCGGTTGGTGGCCTCCGCCGTCAGGCGCTCCACCTCGGCGTGCGCCTCACGGGTGACCCGCTGCACGTGCGCGTCGGTCTCGGCCGTCCGGCGGGCGGCGTCGGCCTTCGCCTCGCTCACGAGCGACTCGGCCTGCTCGGTGGCGAGCTGCACGAGCCGTACGACGGCGGCGCTGGCCTCCTGGCTGGTGCTGACGACCAGCGGGGCGTTGCGCACGGTGCCGTCCTCGGCCACGGCGCGGGAGTTGAGCTCCTCGACCTGGGCCCGGAGGCGCTCGTTCTCCTGCGCCAGCTGCGCGGCCTCGTTGTTGCTGCGGGCCTGGGACTCGACGAGCTGCCGGAGACGCTGGTTCTCCTCGACCAGACCGTTGTCGTCGGAACCGGACCGGGCCTGGTCGAGCTCGGCCTGGAGCCGCTCGTTCTCCTGCTCGAGGTGCGCCGTCTGCTCGGAGGCGCGGCGCAGACGGTCCAGCTCAGCACGAAGACGGTCGTTCTCCGCCTGCATCTCGGGGTTGCTGCCCCCGGACTGGGCGGCCTCCAGCTGGCGGCGCAGGTGCTCGTTCTGCTCCCCGATGGTCATCAGGGTGGCCTCTACCTTGTCCACGAAGATGTCGACGTCGGTCACCTCGTAGCCATTGCGGCGGGACATGTGGAACCGGGTCTTGCGAACCTCGTCCAGCGTCATCGTCATCTGTGTGCACCTCTGAGAGAATGTGTTGCGCGAGCGGGAGGAAACATGCCGCAGCGGTCGTGACAGACCACCGTCCATCGGCCCGCTCAGGCTAACGCAGCCGTCACATGGGCACCAATGTTTCGGAACGTTCTCTCATGTAGTGCTCGAGGGCTGAGGTGAGCCGCAGGGGCCCGCGACAGCAGCCCCCGAGGCAGAGGTGCCGACCTCAGCTCTGGTTGAAGAAGCCCCCGGCGATCCGCTCCTTGTCCTCTGCCGTCACCACGACCTCACGCGGGCTGAGCAGGAACACCTTCTGGCTGACACGCTCGAACGTGCCGCGCAGACCGAAGATCAGACCGGCGGCGAAGTCGACCAGGCGCTTCGCGTCCTGGTCGTCCATGCTCGTGACGTTCATGATCACCGGGACGCCGTCACGGAAGTGCTCACCGATCGTCTTCGCATCGTTGAAGCTGCGCGGGTGCACCGTGATGATGCGGGTCAGGTCGGCAGGCTGCTGAGACGGCGACGACGCCTGCGCTTGCGACGCCGCGGAGCTGGTGGCAGCGGTGGCGCCGGTGCGGCGGGCCGACAGCTGGTGGATGCTGGCGCTCGGCTCGTCCTCCTCGGTCTCGTAGGACGAGTGGTCCACGGCCTCGGTGAGCTCGGGCTCGACCGGCTCCCCGCGGTCGTCGTACCGGTTGTCGGCGACGAGGCCCAGCCAGGCAGCGCCGCGCTTGATGAGTTCGGGCATGGGTTCCTCCTCGATGCGTACGGCCCGAGGCTAGCCGGATCACCGCCGCAGCCCCGGGAGGCTGCCGGGCGACACGCCCGGATGACTTCCCAGGCCACCCAAGACACGGGGGCGAGACCCGCGGGCGCTCCCTCCGAGCAGGCGACGATTGACAGTTGACGTCAAATGTCGGAGACCTTTGTTGCTTGTCGTCGTACGTTGTGGCCCGCCAAGTCGCGGCCCCAGCAGTGCCGCTGAGCGGAGGAGAATGGCATGAACCGTCGCCTTGCAACGTTCGGGGCCGCGTGCCTCGTCACCGTCTCGATGGTGGTGAGCGGGTGCAGCTCCTCCTCGAGCGGCCCGACCCCCCAGGCCGGTGGGTCCAGCGCCGCGCTCGCGGCCGAGGTGCCGTCGTACTAGCGCGACAAGGGGACCCTCGACGTGGGCGTCCGGCCCGCGGCCCCGTACGTCGTGAAGTCGGGCAACCAGTACTCCGGTCTGGCCATCGACGTCTAACGGTTCGCCGCCCTCTCGGAGCCGGGGCGATGGGAGCTGTGCCGGCACCTCGTGGGCGAGTCCATCACCACCGGCGAGCTCGCGCGTCGCAGCGGACAGCCCGTCTCGGCGGTCTCCCGGTCGCTGCGCCGCCTGCGCGAGCTCGGCCTGGTCTCGTCGATCAAGGACGGTCGCTCCGTCCACCACCGCATGGACGCCAGCATCCTGAAGCGCCTTGGTGAGGACGCGTTGCGGGTGCTGCTGCGCTGACCGGTGTCCCGTGGCGCCGGGGCGCGCAAGGGACGTGTCCTGCGGGGCCGACGGGCTCCGGCAGCTGGGCGGGCCGCGCTCTGACGACGTCCGTGGTGCCGCCGGGGGCGGGCGCCGGACTCGTACGCCACCTGGCAAGCCATCGGTGCAGACAGAAGGGAAATTTCGCTTCTGTCTGCATGGAACATGTGTTCAATGCGGGTCAGACGGCCTGGTACGGGTGAGGGGGCGATCGTTCGTCGGGGGCTGTACGTAGGTGGACCGCGTGCCGATACCACGCCGATGCCGGCCGCGGGGACAGGTGACCTGGGCCGGGCGGGGAGGCATCTCCCTTGCCGGCAGGGTCCTGGGCCCAGACGACCCGGTCAGGCCATCCAGACGAAGGCGCCGAGCCGCCCGGCGGCGGCGCCGTCACGGCGGTGGGAGTACAGGGAGGGCGTCTCGCGGGTGCAGACGCCGACGTCGTGCACGGTGACACCGGCCGAGACCAGGACCGCCGCGCTGCCCGCGCCCAGGTCGAGCCCGGCCGTCCCCTCGCGCGTCCTCGCCGCCACACCGGGCACCGCAGCCGCCACCTCGGCCGCCATCGCGTCCGGGACCTCGTAGCAGGGCCCGCAGATCCGGGGGCCGATCCACGCCGTGATGCGGCGCGCGCCCAGGCCGTGCATGGCGTCGATCGTCGCCTGGAGCACGCCGCCGGCCAGGCCCACCCTGCCGGCATGGGCCGCCGCGGCCACCCCTGCCGCGGCGTCGGCCAGGACGACCGGCACGCAGTCGGCGACCCGGATGCACAACGCCACCCCGGGCTGATCGGTCACCAGGGCGTCGGCCTCGGGGAGCCGTTCGCCTCCGGGCAGCGAGTCGCCGAGCTCGGCCCCGGGCGGCCAGTCGAACGCAGCTCGGACGTGGTGCACGGCAGAGCCGTGCGTCTGCCGCGTCGCCGCGACGTGACCGACGCCGAGCGCGTCGGCCACCTGCCTGAATCCCGCCGCCACGACGGCTGGGTCGTCGGTATCCGTACGCCCCAGGTTGAGCGTGCCCATCGGGCCGGAGCCCGGGCCGTCGAACCGGTCGGTGAAGGCGACGCCGACGCCCCGGTTGGCTTCCGGGCGGAGGTGGTGGAGGAACACCGACTACCTCATGAACTCCGGGATGTCGAGATCGTCGTCACCGGAGGCCGGCTGCTGCCGGAACGTGGGCGGCGACTGCCGCTCGGAGGCCGGACGGTCCATCGGCTGACGCTCGGTGGCGGGGGCCTGCGGCCGCTCGGTGGCCGGGCGCTCA
>CAKZHP010000045.1 GCA_936924635.1 uncultured Propionibacteriaceae bacterium | reverse complement strand
AGGCCCGCGGCGGCGAGCCCGGCCGCGGCAGCACCGGTCAGGCCGTGTCCGGCATCGCGCTGGTCGTCGCCGGGCCGGTCACCCACGTAGCCGGGGCGGTCATGGTCGGAGTCCCACGCCTGGTCGAGCTTGTCCTCGGCCCGGTCGAGGAACCCCTCGTCACGGGAACGGTCAGCCACGTCCTCGGCGCGATCGCTCGAGCCGAGGGGCGCCTGAGCACCCTGGAAGCCGGTGTGGACGTCCTCGCCGCCGGTCTGGCCGGGCTGGGAGGAGCCGGGGCCGGCGGACTGGGTGGCGTCGACGATGCGAGGCATCTCGGGGTCGGCGTCGATGTCGCGGAGCTCGGCAGGGCGGGTGGTGTCCACCTCGACGAGGCGGCCGTCGGCATGCTCCACGAGCTGCGTACGCCCGCTGGCACCCTCGCTGACGGCCTGGTCACGATCGGCCTCCAGATCGGGGTCGCGCTCGTCGCGGACGGTGGTCAGGTCGCGGTCGACGTCCCGCTCGCCCGCGAGGTCCTCGTCGGTGACGCCACGGCCTGCCAGGTCGTCGGTGTCACTGGGCCGAGCGGCCACGTACCCCGGCTCGGTGCCGCGGCTCGACGCCGGCGCGGCGTCGGTGAGGTCGGTGACGGCACGGTCGCTGCCAGACGTGACGTGGCGCAGGTCTTCCTGCGTCGGGGCCGGCTGATCCGGGTCGATGCGGTGGCTCGCCACGGCACCGGTCGCCAGGGAGGCACCCAGGCCGGCGCCCAGACCGTCGAGAGGAGCGTTGTCGAGCTGCTCGTGAGCAGTCTCCACGTCGGACCGGCCCTCGGCGGGCTGGTAACCAGCCGCCCCCGGCTCCTGGTTCTCGGCGTTCCAGCTCTGGCCGAGCAGCCCCTGGTCACGGCCGGTGGCCGCGGCGTCGCGGTCGGTCTGGCTGAGCGGCGTCGCGCCGCCCTCGAGGCCTGCGGCAGGGCGGGCCTCCGCGTCGTCGCGACCGGTCAGACCGGTGCCGTTGTCGGGGCCCGGCTGGTCGCCGACGTAGCCGGGCCGGCCACGGTCGGAGTCCCACGCCTGGTCGATCTTGTCTTCGGCCCGGTCGAGGAGGCCCTCGTCGCGGGAGCGGTCGGCCACGTCCTCGGCACGGTCGCTCTGATCGCCGTACCGCGCCGGGGTGCCGGTGGTCACGGAACCTGTCTGCGCCCGGCCGCCCTGGACCGAGGTGGCGTCGACGATGCGGGGCATCTCGGGGTCGGCGTCGATGTCGCGGAGCTCGGCGGGGCGGTTGGGGTCGACCTCCACGAGGCGTCCGTCGCTGGTCTCGACGACCTCGGTGCGGGGGGCGTCGTCGACCAGGGAGTCGTGCTCGCCCTGGAGGCCGGGCCGGTCGATGCCTGTGTCGTCGAGGGGGCGGTCGGTGCGGGTGGCCGAGTCGGTCCGGTCGGTGTTCTCACCGGGCAGGTCGGTCGCGTCGCGCTGGTCGCGGTCGGTGTCGGGGTCGAGGATGCCGGAGGTGCCGGCGAGGGCACCGGCGGCGCCGGTGCCGGCTGCGGCGCCGAGGCCGGAGGCGCTCAGCTCTGCCCCGGCGAGGGCGCCGGTGGCGGTGCCGGGGACGCCGGGGGTGAGGTCGGCGTTGGGGTCGGGGTCGGCGCCGGTGCGGGCACGGTCGGCGTCCAGGTCGTCGCGACGGTCAGTGGCCCAGGCGTTGTCGCCGGTCCGGTCCGCAAGGTCGCGGTCGGTGAGGTCGCGGCCGGTCTGGTCGTCGCCGGGCCGGTCACCCACGTAGCCGGGGCGGTTCTGGTCGGAGTCCCACGCCTGGTCGAGCTTGTCCTCGGCCCGGTCCAGGAACCCCTCGTCGCGGGAACGGTCAGCCAGGTCCTCGGCACGGTCGTTGAGGCCCGTACGGTCACCAGACAGCTCCTGGCCGGTTGCGGGCGCTGCCGTACCGGCGACGCCGGGCGCCGGGGCGTACATGGCGTCGTCGTAGAAGCTGCTGCGATCGCTCTGCGCACCCTGCTCGACGGTCTGCTGCGACTCGTGGCTGGGCACGTCACCGACCCACTTGTCGGCGAACTCCTGCCGGGCGGCCTCCTGCTCGTCCGCGGCCGAGGTGCGGGTCTCCGGCTGGTTGTCACCGGCCCACTGCTCGCCGAACCCCTCCGAACCGGTCGCCGGGCGAGCACCGTCCCACGCCTCTCCGAGGCGCTCACCAGCCGCCGTCTGCTCGCGCGAGTCCGCGCCCGGCGCCCACTGGCCGGCGAACCCCGGGGCGCCGGTGACGGCATCGGAGGGAGCGGCGTCGGCGGCGGGGGAGTACCCCTCGACCGCGTCGTTCGGCACGAAGCCCGAGTCCGCGGCGGCAGCGGAGTCGCGCGCATCGCGTACGTCGTCGTTGTCGTCGTAGACGCGCCCCAGCTCGTGACGCCCGGCAGCCCATTCCTGGTCGAGCTCGCGGTCGAACTCGTCGAAGGGGCGTCCGTCGGGATTGCGTGAGTCAGTCATCAAGGGCTCCTGAACGTCGTGCGGCTGTGGGTACAGCGCAGGGCACAGCCTATGAAGGTGGGCCCTTCATGTCAGCCCGTTGCCTCAAACGCGCGTACGAGTGGGGGCTGGCGTGGCGCGACCACCGGCGGACATTCTCGTGGTCGGCGCCCAGGCTCGCGGTCAGGGTCAGGGCGCCTCCCCGGGGGAGACCCACTGAGCACAGCGCACATCGGCACGCACCGACAGAGACGCCGGTGCGTGCCGCAGGTGCAGCTCGTGGCGGCTAGACGGCCTGCGGCTCGTCCCAGCCCGGGGTCAGCATCGCCGAGCCCAGCCACTCCACCGGGACGCCCAGGCCCTCGACGAGCGCCAGCGCGTGCGGCCGGAGCTCCAGGCAGATGTTCTCGACCATGCGCGTGAGCGACTTCGACCTGCCCTGCGACATGCGGCCGTGGTCGGTGAACCAGCCGCGGTCGGCCTCCAGGGTGCTCAGCGCGTACAGGTCGCAGAGCTTGTTCAGCACCGCCTTGGCGTTCTCGTCGGTGCAGGCGTCGATGCCGGCGACGAACGCCTCCAGCATCAGCCGGTCGGTGTGAGCCTTGGCAGCGGTCAGCATGTGGTTCTGCAGCGCGTTGACGGCGGCGAACTTCTCCTCCGCCGGCGCCTTCGACGCGGCGCGGAACCGGGCGGCGAGCGACTCCAGCACGTGGTCGTCGCGCTCGGTGAACATCTGCAGGTGCCAGCCCCGGTCGAGCATGGGCGCCTCGCCCCGCTTGCGCTGGGCGGCCGCCACCAGGTCGTCGACGAGACCACGTCCCGCCGTACGCTCCAGCAGCACCCGCCCGACCATGTCGGCCGTCTTGGTGAAGGTCTCGCGGCGGTCCAGGCCGGTCCACTGCTCCTTGTACCCCGACAGCAGCCCCTTGGCGACCAGCTGCATCAGCACCGTGTTGTCGCCCTCGAAGGTGGCGAAGATGTCGGCGTCCTGACGCAGCAGCGTGAGGTAGTTCTGCCCCATGAACCCCGCCCCGCCGCACGCCTCGCGGCACACCTGCAGCACGTCGTTCGCGAACCGCGACTCGGCGGCCTTCAGGCCGGCGGCGCGGCTCTCCAGCGAACGCTGCAGCTCCTCGGAGACCTCGGTGGTCTGGCACGTCACCAGCAGGTCCAGCAGCTCGTTGTGCGCGAACCCGAAGGCGTACGAGGTCGCGATCGCCGGCAGCAGCTTGCGCTGGTGCGACTGGTAGTCCAGCAGCAGGATCTCGCCACCGTCGGGGCCGCCGGGGAACTGGCGGCGCTGCAGCGCGTACCGGGTGGCGATCGACAGCCCACGCCTGGCGGCGATGGCCGCACCCGCGCCGACGCACACGCGGCCGCGCACCAGCGTGCCGAGGGTGGTGAAGAAGCGGCGGTTCGAGCTCTCGATGGGCGAGGAGTACGTGCCGTCAGCCGTCACGCCGCCGTACCGGGCGAGCAGGTTCTCCCGCGGCACGCGCACGTGGTCGAACCGGATCGTGCCGTTGTCGACGCCCAGCAGGCCGCCCTTGTAGCCGTTGTCGCCGGTCGTGACACCGGGCAGGTCGGGGGCCTGCTCGGCTCCCTCGGGAACCTCGGTCTCGCGGATCGGCACCAGCACGCAGTGCACGCCGTAGCAGGTGCCGTCGACCCACAGCTGCCCGAACACGGTTGCGCTGGTGCCGTGGACGGCAGCGTTGCCCAGGTACGTCTTCGTGGCGCTCGGCGTCGGGGAGTCGATGACCAGCTCGTCGGTCTCGGGGTCGTACGTGATCGTGGTCTCGAGGTTCTGCACGTCGGAGCCGTGACCCATCTCGGTCATCGCGAACGCACCCAGGTGCTTGGTCGCGATGATGTCGGGCAGCCAGCGGTCGACCTGCTCCTTGGTGCCCAGGCCCGCGACGGCGCCGCCGAACAGCCCGAACTGGACGCCGGCCTTGATGGTCAGCGAGAGGTCGCCGTGCGCCACGGTCTCGAAAGAGGTCACCGCCGCAGCCGGGTCGCCACTCTGCCCGTTGACGGGGTAGCCGGCGTTGCCGACCCCCTTCCCGGCCAGCCGGACCAGCGCGTCCTTGGTCCAGACCCGGGCCTCGGCCATGGTCAGGTCGGCCGGCCTCAGGAGATCGTCGGCCGTGAGGGCGCGGCGGCCCTGCTCGCGCAGCTCGTGGTACGAGCCGTCGAGCGCCTCCTTGAGCGCGTCGCCGAGCCCGGCGTGGGTCCGGGCCAGGGACCCGGACGTGGCGGTCTCGACGTCAGGGCGGTCAGCGGTCTGGGTCATCAAGTGCTCCTTGGTCAGCGGTGACGGTCAGATGGAGACGGGTACGGGGTCGGAGGCGAGCACGCCGACGCCGTTGGTGACGATGTCGACCAGGCGGCTGCGAGGCGGGCGGGACCCTGCGGGGGTGAGCATCCAGTAGCCGGTGGCCGACCGGATGTAGCCGACCAAGCCGTGCGCCAGGGTCAGCGCCACGTGGTGGTCAGGATCGACGGTGTGGTTGGCGACGATGGCCCCGGCCAGCTCGACGGCGATCCGGTCGGTGATGCTGTCGATGGGGTCGGCGTCCGACAGCAGGGGGGACGGTGGCCGGTGCATGACGAACTGGTAGATCTCCGGGTCGCGCTCCACGAGCTGGCTGTACCCGTCGGCCAGCGCCCGGATGGCCGCGCCGAGGTCGTGCGACTGCTCCAGGGCGGGGCCGACCCGCCGCATGATGTTCTCGCTCACCCGGTCGACGACCCCCAGGTAGAGGCCGGCCCGGTCACCGAAGTAGCGGTAGATCACGGTCTTGCTGGTCTGGGCGTGGGCGGCGATCTCCTCCACCGTGACGCCAGACCCCTTCGCGCGGATCGCACGCAGGGCGGACTCCACCAGGGCACGGCGGCGCTCCACCCGGTGCGCCTCCCACCGCGTGTCCCGTCCGTCTGGAGCCGTCATGCTGTGAACAGTACCCCGTACGCGGCGTACCTGCTACTGTTCGTACTGGGTTTTCTGTCCACGCTGACCGAAGGGCTCTGAGATGAACCAGCTCCACACCGCCGTGGTCGTCGGCGGCAACCGGATCCCGTTCGCGCGCGCCGGAGGGGCGTACGCACGGGTCACCAACCTCGACATGCTGACCGCCGCCATCGACGGCCTCGTCGCCCGCTTCGGGCTCTCCGGACACCGCGTCGGCGAGGTTGCCGGCGGCGCGGTCCTCAAGCACAGCAGGGACTTCAACCTCACCCGCGAGGCCGTCCTCGGCTCCGCCCTGGACCCGCACACGCCCGCCGTCGACCTGCAGCAGGCCTGCGCCACGGGGCTGGAGGCGGCGGTGTACGTGTCGAACAAGATCCGCCTCGGGCAGATCACCGACGGCATCGCCGGCGGCGTCGACAGCGTCTCCGACTCGCCCATGGCGGTGTCCGACGGGCTGCGCCAGGCGCTGCTGCGCGCGAACAGCGCCAAGACCACGCTCGACAAGGTCAAGGCGTTCACCTCCGTACGCCCCGGCGACCTGATGCCCGAGCCCCCCGGCATCACCGAGCCGCGCACGGGCCTGTCGATGGGTGACCACCAGGCCGTCACCACCGAGCGCTGGGGTATCACCCGCCAGGAGCAGGACGAGCTCGCCCTCGCCAGCCACCAGAACATGGCGCGCGCCTGGGGCGAGGGTTTCTTCGACGACCTCGTCACCCCCTATCAGGGCGTCGCCAAGGACCAGGGCGTCCGTGGCGACACCACCATGGAGAAGCTCGGCAAGCTGAAGACTGTGTTCGGTCGTGGCGAGGGCGCCACCATGACGGCCGGCAACTCGACCGGCTTCACCGACGGTGCGGCCGTGGCCTACCTCGCCGAGGAGGAGTACGCGCGGTCGAAGAATTTCCCCGTGCTGGCCCGGTTCGTCGACGCGCAGGTCGGCGCCGTCGACCACGTGCTCGGCGGCGAGGACCTGCTGCTCGGCCCGACGTACGCGATCCCGCAGCTGCTGGAGCGCAACGGCCTCACGTGGCAGGACTTCGACTACTACGAGATCCACGAGGCGTTCGCCGGCACGGTGCTCACCACGCTGAAGGCGCTGGACGACGCCGACTACTGCCGCGAGAAGCTCGGCCTGGACGCGCCGCTGGGTGCGATCGACCGTACGCGGCTGAACGTCAACGGCTCCTCGCTCGCCGCGGGTCACCCGTTCGCGGCCACGGGCGGGCGCATCGTCGCCACGCTCGCCAAGATGCTGCACCAGCGGGGCCAGGTCGATGGCCGCCCCGCCCGCGGCATCATCTCTGTCTGTGCTGCCGGCGGCCAGGGTGTCGTCGCGATCCTGGAGGCCATGTGATGCCGAAGAAGAAGATGGACCCGCTGGAGATGATCGCCACCTCGGCGTTCGGCAAGGCCGTCGCGGGCTCGCCCGTGGGGCAGGCCGTGGCGAAGAGGCTGGGTGTGCCGCCGACCATCGAGCTGCGTCGTGGCCGGGTGCTCCCGCAGGGCCCCGTGGCCGCGGCGAGCGTCGGTGGCGGCGACCTCGTGCGCCGCACGCTGGAGCTCGTCGGTGTGACCGCGACCGACGCGGTGGTCGACACGCCCGAGTCCCGCACGCAGGGTGAGGACGGCCGGCCGAAGCCGCCGGCGTACAGCGGCAAGCTGGGCGCGATCGTCGTCGACCTGACCGGCCTGGCGAAGGTCTCCGACCTGGAGCAGCTGCGGGCCGTGCTGCGCCCCGCCGTGCGGGCCCTGGAGGGCAGCGGGCGCGTCGTGCTGGTCGCGCGCAGCCCGGAGTCGTACGGCGACGACCTGGAGGCGCGCGTCGTCGCCCAGGGCCTGGACGCCATCAACCGCTCGGTGGGCAAGGAGCTGCGGGGCGGCGCCACCTCGAACCTGGTGTGGGTCGAGCCGACGACCTCGCCCGAGGCACTGGCCTCGACGCTGCGGTTCCTGCTGGAGGGGCGCTCGGCCTACGTCGACGGGCAGTCCTGGCGCATCGGTGCCGGCACGGTGCTGGCCGAGGAGGCGACGAGCGACCGTCCGTACGAGGGTCGTGTGGTCGTCGTCACCGGCGCCGCGCGGGGCATCGGGGCGGCCATCGCCCGGACGTTCGCGCGTGACGGCGCCAAGGTCGTCTGCGTCGACATCCCCGCCGCCGGCGAGGCGCTCACCCAGGTCGCGAACGAGATCAAGGGCACCGCGCTGCAGCTCGACATCACGGTCCCTGACGCCGGCGCCAAGATCGCCGAGCACGTGGCGGCGCGCTACAACGGCGCGAAGACGTACGCGGTGATCCACAACGCGGGCATCACCCGTGACCGGATGCTCGCCAACCTGGACGAGAAGGGCTGGGGGCAGGTGCTCGACGTGAACCTGTCGGCGCAGCTGCGCATGAACGAGCAGCTGCTCGACGGGCGCGACGGTGGCCTGGCCGACGGCGGACGCATCATCGGCATCTCCTCCACCTCGGGCATCGCGGGCAACAAGGGGCAGTCGAACTACGCGGCCTCCAAGGCGGCGATCGTGGGGCTCGTCCGGGCGATGGCGCCGAAGCTCGCCGACCGTGGCATCACCATCAACGCGGTCGGGCCGGGCTTCATCGAGACCGACATGACCGAGGCGATCCCGTTCGTGCAGCGGGAGATCTTCAAGCGCTCCAACAGCCTGCAGCAGGGTGGCAAGCCCGTCGACGTCGCCGAGACGATCGCGTACCTGGCGGACCCGGCCTCGGCCGCCGTCACCGGTCAGGTCGTGCGCGTGTGCGGCCAGGCTCTCGTGGGGCAGTGATGGCGGCCCACATCCAGATCCTCGACCAGCTGCCGTCGGCGCCGTCGCTGCTGGCGTCGTCGCTGGCCGACGGGGTCGTACGGAAGGTCACGGGCCGCCGCCCGGGGTCGCTGCCCGACCGTGAGGTGCTCGTGCTCGACCAGGAGCAGGACGCCGAGCGGCTCGCCGCGTACGACCGGGTGTGCGGGTTCTCCGTGCGCGATCGCGTGCCTGCGACCTGGATCCACGTGCTGACGTTCCCGCTGCAGATGGCGCTGCTGTCGGCGAAGGACGCTCCGTTCTCGCTGGCCGGCATCGTGCACGTCACGAACTCGATGACGCTGCACCGGCCGGTCGGTGTGGGGGAGCCGTTGAGGTTGGGTTGCACATACGGGGTGCCGCGCGAGCACCGTCGCGGCGTGCTCGTCGACCTGGTGGGCGAGGCGTACGTCGGCGAGGAGCTGGTGTGGAGCGGGGTGTCGGCGTACCTGGTGCGCGGGCAGTCCCTGCCCGGGATGGTCGAGGAGAAGCAGCCAGGCGGTGTCGAGCTGCCCAGCGACCTCGAAGGCGTGCGGTCGGAGGCGGTGTGGCGGCTGCCCGCGGGTCTGGGGCGTCGGTACGCGGCGGTGTCGGGTGACATGAACCCGATCCACCTCGGTGCGCTCGGCGGCAAGGCGTTCGGGTTCCCGAAGGCGATCATCCACGGCATGTGGACGCACGCGCGGGTGCTCGCGGCGCTGGAGAACCGGCTGCCGGAGGCGTACCGGATGGACGTGCGCTTCACCAAGCCGGTGCTGCTGCCCTCCAGCGTGTCCTTCGGTGCGGCCCAGGACGGCGAGGCCTGGAACGCGGTCGTGCGCAACCGCGCCGGCGACAAGTCGCACCTGGTCGCGCGGGTGACGCCGGCCTGATCTGGTAGCCCGCGGACGACCCGCCGGTCGAGCAAAGATCCCCCGCGCCTGCGCGGGGGGGCTGCGTCGAAACCGCGTCAGTGAGCGCCCATGAACCCTCGCGTACGCGGTCGTGGCTCGACCTGGCAGGTTCCGTGGTCGATCTCGTTCGTTGAGGGGCTTTCAGAGCGGGGTGGCGCCCTGTAGCCTCCCGCCATGGGCAAGGCTGAAGCAGTGGTGGGAGCGCCGGTAGTGGCGCAGGTCAACGTCGTCGGGCTGGGTTACAACGACATGGAATGGGGACGGGCGCTCGGTGGTGTCCTGGGCCAGGCTGCTGCCGAGGCCAACAGCCGCAAGGGCGCATCCCCGATCGAGCCCGGCGACAAAGGCTTCCTCGTGCTGACCGCCGAGGAGCTGGTCATCACCAGCGCGGGCGGCCTCATCACGTTGGCGCCCAAGGCTGTCCTTGACCGTCGCCCGCGCACCCAGGTGACCGGTGCGGAGTTCGGGGAGAAGAACTCGTCGACCCAGGTGCTCGGGATCACCTTCGCCGACGGGACCTCGTGGGTGCTCGAGGTGCCGCGCGTCGTCGGCAAGAAGGGCCGTGAGCTCGTGACCCAGATGGGCTTCTGACAGTCCCTCGTGGTTCGGTGTCCCGAGCCTGACGCGCTCAGGCCAGGGCGACCACTGGGCTCGTGGCCGACACGGTCTGCCCAGAGACGCACGACCAGCTGGTGAGCCCGATGCGGCGGCGGCGCGGTGCGACCTGGAGGCGTACGGGCGCGGGCTGCTGGCGCTCCTCACGGGGCCGGCGTCAGTGGCGCTGAACCGGGCAGCGATGGTGACGCCTGCGCTCGCGGCGATGGTGCTGGAGTCGGGGCGGCATCGCGTCGGCCCCCTCGTCGAGCGCTACCTCACCGGTCTGCACGCTGCGGGCATCATCGAGGTGCCCTCGGCGACTGCGGCATACCAGACGTTGTACGGGCTCGTGGTGGGCGACACCCAGATTCGCGTGCTGCTGGGGGAGGCGCCGCCCAGCGCGGAGGAGCAACGGAGCGGGGTTGAGCTGGCCGTCGGGCAGTTCTTGGCCCTGCACGAGCCGCGCGGGGGCTGAGGCGCAGGCATCGGGCGGCCGGTTGCGCCTGTGACCTGGTTGAGTGTGCGCATGCGACGCACTGCTGCACTCCTGCTGCTCAGCGCGGCCACGGTCGCGATGGGGGCCTGCGGCTCGAGCAGCTCATGGTCTACGAGCTGCTCGACGACATCGTCTCTTCGCAGCTGCGACATCTCCGTGAAGGGCACGAAGTTCCACGATCTCCCGTTCCCGCTCTCGGGGCCGGCCATGGACAGCGTGCCGGACAAGTTCCGCCTGGAGGAGGCGACCGGAGGTACTGCTCGGTTCTCGGCAGGGGGGGCGAAGGGCGGCACGTACACCTGCCGGGCCGGCCAGACGGTCAGCGTGGGCGACAGCACCATCACGTGCACCGAGGTGGGCGAGGCGTCTCTGAAGCTCACGGTGCAGCGTCCGCGCTGAACCCTGGCCGTTCGCTGCGACGGACAACACCAGGTCGGTTCGGGACAACATCCGGGACAACACCCGCTGCCCAGGATGCTCGGCATGAGCTACCAAGACCTGCCGCCGAACGTGCGGGACCTGTCCTTGTTCGACCACCCCGAGCTGGCTGAAGACCTGGTCGACCTCTTCATCCCGTCGTGCGACCGGCGTGCCGGGTGCCTGCTGTTCGTCATCTGCGACCCCGACGGGCGCGCCGACCACCCGGTCCTCATCGAGGGCACACCACCGCGCCCCACGTACGAGGACGCGGTCGGCGTGCTGCGCGTGCTGGAGGTGTTCGGCGGGCTGCCCTACCTGCTGGCCCTCGGCACTCCGGGCCGCCCAGGTGACGCGGAGTTTCTCGACCTGCTCAGCGGAGAGGCCGACCGGCGCGCCACGGGCCCGCGGCTGGGCAGCTACCTCGCGTACGCATCGGGCGCCGTCCACGAGCTGCCCGAGCGACTGGCCGCCTGAGCGAGGTGAACGGGCCGCTGCGCCACCACGTGGTCTCCTCACCGGCGACGTCGAGCCGAGTCGAGATCTGACCCCGTGGGTTGAGTGAGGTCACCGCTGAGCGGAGAGGAGTCGAAACCGGGTCCAGCCCGTGCCTCTGAGTGGCCGGGAGCATCGTCGGAGGAGTCGACCCCGGGCACGTCCACGTCAGCGTACGCAGGACGGACGGAACCGGGCACCCGAGCCCCGGTAGGTTGAGGCACATGCATCGCGTCGTGGTCGTCGGCTCCGGCCGGTTCGCGCGGGAGCACGTCCAGGCCTTGGCCGCGAGCGGCCGGTTCACGGTGTCGGCAGTGGTCGGCTCGGACCTGCCCAGGGCACGCTCCGTGGCCGCGCTGGCCGACGGCGCCCAGGGCACGACCGACCTCGCCGAGGTGCTGCCCGACGCTGACGGGGTGGTCGTCGTCAACGCCACCGACCGCCACGCCCAGGCCGTCGTCACGGCCGCCCGGGCGGGCAAGCCGGTGCTGTGCGACAAGCCCGTGTGCCTCACACTCGACGAGCTGACGCGGGTCGAGCGGGCCGTGGCCGAGGGTGGGGCGAGCCTGCTGGTGGGTCAGACCGTCCGCTTCCAGCCCAGTGTGCGGGCCCTCGCCGAGCAGATCGGGGCGGGGGAGATCGGCGACCCGCGCTACGCGCGTATCACCTGGTACACCGGTCACGTCTGGCCCGGTGGCTGGCGGGGCTGGCAGCACGACGTGACCCGCTCCGGCGGGCACCCGGTGCACAACGGTGTCCATGCCTTCGACGCGGCTGTCCACCTGCTCGGCAAGACGCCCACGCGAGTCTTCTGCCGCCCGCAGCCGACATGGTCGCCCGACATGCCGGCGCCCGACGGGTTCCACGCCCTGGTGCGGTTCGGCGACGAGGCGCTCGCGGTAGTCGAGCTGTCGTACGCCCTCCGCCAGCCCGGGGCGATGCTTCGCCGCTGGGTCGTGGGCGGTGAGCGCGGCACGCTGTCCCACGACACGACCGATGAGCAAGAGGTGTGGTCAGCGCAGGCGGCCGTCTCGCCCGCGTCGATCGACGGTGCGCTGGCCGCCGAGCTCGACCACTGGGCCGACGTGATCGAGGGGCGGGCCGAGCCCGTGACCACACCGGCGCAGGTGCGTGCGGCGCTGGCCACTGGCATCGCCTCGCAACGGTCGCTGGTGTCCGGGCGGCCCGAGGAGGTCGAGCTGTGATCCGTACATCCCGTACCGCCCAGTGCCGACCCTGGGCTCGCCATCGCCCGAACCGGTCGGCGGTCTCCCCAGCGTCTCTGAGTGGTGCCACGAGTTCCCCGGCCGTCACCGACGGAGGTGCATCGTGATCCGGGTCGTGGTGGTCTCGGGGGTGCGGCACGCGGGGGAGTACCTGCCGGTGCTGCTCGGGCGCTCCGACGTCGAGGTGGTGGGGCTGACCGAGCCGCCGGACGGGCCCGACTGGGCAGACGAGGTCACCCGTGCTCTGGCCGAGCATCACGACCTGCCGTACGTGCCGTGGCCCGACCTCCCCGACGCCGACGTCGCGGTCGTCACCAGTGAGCCCACCCGTCACGCCGCGCTGGCCGCCGAGTGCTGCCGACGGGGCCTGGACGTGATCGTCGACAAGCCGGTCGCCACCCGGACCGCGGACGCGGAGATGCTGCGCGATGTCGCCCGCCAGACCGGACGCCACGTCACGGTGATGTCGCGCTGCGGCACCCCGGCGATGCAGCGCGCACGACGGGCCGTCGACTCCGGACAGGTCGGGATGCCTCGCCACGTCGACTTCGAGCTGCTCAGCGCGTCTGCCCTGTTCGCGCAGACCGTCGAGCGGCCCGAGCTGATCCTCGACCCACGCTGGTCGGGCGGCGGCGAGATCGTGAACTTCTTCGGGTACGCGGTCGACGCCGTCCGCTACCTCACCGGGCTGGAGATCGTGGACCTGTACTGCGAGGCCGCCCCCCTCACCTCGCCGATGCACATCGAAGCCGGGGTGGAGGACCTCGCGGTCGTCAGCATGCGCCTGACCAACGGTGGCACGGCGAGCGCCACCGTCGGGCGGCTGCCCTGGGTGCCTGCGCCGGGGTGGGCGAGCGTGAGCGTGCGATTGCTCGGCAGCCACGGGCACCTGCAGATCGACGACTCGCGGCCGGCCGTACGGCGCTGGCGCGACGCCACCCAGGAGAGCCTGCCGCTGGTGACCTCCCCCGCCGTCGAGACCTTCGGCTGGACGCTCGACAACCTGTTCGCCGCCCGCGCGGGGGGTGCACCCGCGTACGGACTCGACGACGCGCTCGCGGCCACCCGCGCCACCGAGGGCGCCGTACGCTCCGCCGCCGAGCACGAGGTCGTCACGCTGGTTGAGTGAGGATCTCCGCTGGCCTGAGGTCCGTTGGTTGAGTGAGTCTCTGCCGGGCTTGCGAGGCGGAGACGAGGTGAAACCGGGCGAACGGAGCGGGGCGACGTGGAGTCGCTGGCTACGTACGGCTCCGGATGCGCCGGGACTCGGTGAGGACGACTGGATCGGCTGAACGCGCCCGCCATGGTGGGCGCGTTCACCGGTTTCGCGCGCGGCGAGGGCAGGGAAGCGCCCTGTCCTCGCTGGCGCTCGGTCAGGTCGGGTTTCGACTCGGACGACCCTCGCGAGTTCGGGTCCTCCTCGCTCAACCGGCGTCGGCGCGACCAGTCTTCGGTGGTGGAGTGAGTGTCTGCCGAGCTCGCGAGGCGGAGACGAGTCGACACCCGGGACGAACCGGGGCGGAGCGACGTGCAGCCGCTGGCAACGTACTGCTGCAGATGCGCCGAAGCCCGGCGAGCGACTGGAAACGCTGACTGCACGGCAGATGCGTCGGGACCGCCAACGCGCTGGGATGTTGCGCCACCGTCTGCAGTCTCGTGCCAGGCTTGCTCAGCCCGCGCACCGCCGCGCTGCCGTGCGCAGGTCGGCCCGTACTCCCCAGCGCATCACGGGCCGCAGGGCTCCTGCCGCCACCCCGATCACCCGGGGCAACGTCAGTGCCACGTCTGCACCCACCACGCAACCGCCCTCGAGGTCGGCGAACCGCAGCTCCAGGTCGGCGCGCACACCCCGCCACTCCCCGTGCTCGACCCACCGCAGCCCCGGCTCGTCGGCCGTCACGGTCATACGCGGGTTCACGCCGGGCCAGGTGAGGTCGGTCCAGGAGGAGCCGACCTCCCCGCGCCCCTGCACGTGGGCGACCCGCCGCAGGCTCGCCTGCCACTGCGGTCGGTTCGCGGGGTCGCGCAGGTACTCGTACGCCGCCCGGGCCGGGCACCCGAACGGCACCTCCACGGAGAACTGGAGTGTCGCCACCTGGGCAGCGTACGTGCCGCCCCGCGCCCCTGCCTCGGCCATAGAGAGGAAGGGGTGAGCCCACACCGTGGCCGCAGAGCCGTACGGTGAGGTCGCTCGGGCTAGGGGCGGGACACGCGGCTCACCGTGGCAGCAGTCAGAGCCGGCCCGGTCGTACGCGGTGGCACAAGACGGGCACCCGTGGGCCGTACGTCGTGGCAACACACGGGCACCGGTGAGCCTCCGGTCGTGGCGCCCCTAGGGTCGAGCCCATGGTCTGCACGCGGCGGGTGGTCGGTGGCTGACATCCTCGTCAGGGCACTGGCGCTGGTGCTCGTGGTCGTGCTCGGGTACTCACTCAAGCGGTGGGGTTACCTGCGGGCGTCCGACTTCCCGACGTTCAGCAAGCTGGTGCTGACGGTCACGCTGCCCTGCGCGCTCGCGACGAGCTTCAACAGCTTCGACATCCAGCCGGCACTGCTCACGCTGGCGTTGTTCGTCTTCGTCACGAACATCCTGCAGCAGGCGATCGGGTACGTCGCCACGCGCGGCCGGGCCCCCGTCGACCGGGGCTTCGCCATCCTCCACGGAGGGTCGTACAACATCGGGGCCTTCGCGCTGCCGTACCTCTCCGCCTTCCTCGGCCCGGCCGCGATCGTGCACGCGGCGATCTTCGACGTCGGCAACTCGCTCGGGTCGGCGGGCATCGGCCGCGGCTGGGCGCACTCGGTCGCCGACACCACCCGGCGCAGCTCGGTGCTCGACTTCGTGAAGAAGATGCTGTCGTCGCCGGTCTTCGACATCTACCTGGTGCTGGTGACGATCAGGCTGCTGCACCTCACGCTGCCGGGGCCGGTCATCACCGTGACCAGCCTGATCGGCGCGGCCAACCCGTTCCTGGCCATGCTGATGATCGGCATCGGGCTGGAGATCCGGCTGCCGCGCGAGAAGCTCACGGTGGCGCTGGCCACGCTGGGGCGCAGGTACGCGATGGCGGTGCTGCTGGCCGTGGTGGCGTGGTGGGTGGTCCCGTGGCCACGGGACGTACGGACCACCGTCGTCATGCTCCTCTTCGCCCCCTGGGCCGCGATGATCTCGGGGTTCACCAGCGAGATCGGCGGTGACGTCGAGGTGTCCACGTTCGTCACCTCGGTGTCGATCATCGTCGCGATCGTCGCCCTCCCCGCGCTCTTCCTCGCCCTGACCTGACCCCCACCCCCCCGGATTGAACACATGTTCAATCTAGACAGAAGCAATATTTCGCTTCTGTCTGAGCAAGACCCTTGTCAGGTGGGCCCGGCTCCGTAGGCAATCGCGGCGTCGGGCCTTGTGATCAGCCGCAGGTGAGGTACGCCGCCTCGTGGTGGACGCGCAGGTCGAGCCGCTCGTACCAGTCCCTGGCCACCTGGTTGTCGGCCTCCACGTGCAGCCAGACCGTCGTCGCGCCGCGCTCGGCGCCCCAGGCCACCAGGGCCGCGAGGCACCGAGTGCTCAGTCCCCGCCCGCGGTGCTCGGGGACGGCCTGCAGGGAGTGGAGCCCCAGCCAGTCGCGGTCCAGGTAGGCCTCGCCACGGGCCACGACCCTCCCGTCGTGCTCGATCTCGGCTGCTACCCGCGGCTTGTCGCCCACGATCCCTACGCCTTCGGGCGAACGGGGGACCAACCGTCGCAGCATCGCCAGCGATCCCAGCCGGAACTCGGTCGCACCTGTCCCGAGCTGGACCCAACCGGCGTCGAGGAACGCCTGCTCCTCGGGGCCGCCGGGGATCACCTGGGCGAGCGGCTGCCGGTCGCGCTCGACGTAGAACGACCGAGCCGCAGCGATTGCCTCGGCCAGCGGCATCCCGGGGTCGCCCACCGCCAGGACAGAGTTCGCCCGCTTGTACAACCGCGGCTCCGGATCCACCTGGTGTCGCAGCGCCCACTCACCGAGGTCGACGATCTCGACCCCCGACCAGAGCCCCAACCCGTGCCGCTCGGCCTCGACAGCGCTCACCCGGTGGCGTACGGACGCTCGCGCCGGCACCGGCTTGCCCGTCACGATCTCGGCCACGGGGATCCGTACGACCTCCCCGTCGGCCTTCCTCACCACGACGTCGTCACCCCAGGCCAGGCACTCGCCGAGCACATCGCTCATCGCTGGCCCGCCGCTGGGGCCGGTCTCGCCAGGCACCGCCCGCCGCACCACCACCCGCTGCCCGACGACGTGGGGACCCAGGGTGTGACGTCCGTGCTGCACCGCGAGATCGTACGCCGACCACCCCGGCATCCATGCCGCGCACCTCACACCGGACACCGACGTACGGCGCGTCCGGCTGACCTGCATCTTCTGGCTCCTACGAGCACCACGTGCCTCATATGGCGCGTGGTGCGGCCCACGACCAGAAGATGCAGGTCACACCGGTGTCAGAGCAAGCTCAACGCTGGTTCTCTCGCAGCGCATTGACCCGCGACCGTACGGGCCCGTAGTGCATGCTGATCGCGTGGCACAGCTCGTCCTGTTCTGTGACCGCTGGCGTATCTGGGGCGGATCGTGGAGATCACGCCCGCCGCGGTGATGCCCGAGGGGGCCCAGCACCCGTACACGCGGGTCCTGCTCTTCGCGACCCCGGGTCTGCTGGAGCCGAGCGTGCCGATCCCGCTGGTCGGCCCGGTGCCGTCGGCGACCAATCCGCCGAGCGGCTGCCCGTTCCGTACGCGGTGCTGGCGCGCCACCGACGTCTGCGCGACCGAGATGCCCGCCGACACCGGCGACGACCCGCACGTGCTTCGCTGCTACCACCCGGTGGAGACCGGGCGCAGCGACGCCGACGTGGCCGCCGAGGCGCGCGGCATGACCGGCGTCGCCCCCGGCGAGGCCGCCCCCGAGACCACCGAGGCCCCCGACGAGGTGGCCCCGGAGACCGACACCACAACCGAGGAGCTCCGGTGACTGCCACCTTCCACGGCGCGATCCCCCCGATCGCCACGCCGCTCACCCCTGACGGCCAGCTGACGCGGCTGTTCCGGATCGTCGCGGCTGCCGCGCCCGACGCGGTCGGGGCGACCCGGGGCGTCGGCGCCTTCAAGACCGCGCTCATGGCGCTCGGGATCATCGAGTCCACCATGGTGTCGCTACCCATGCGCGCGCTGGTCGGCGACGAGGTGACTCGCGTGCGCGAGCAGCTCGAGATGGCCGACCTGGTGGGTGTCCCGGCGTGACCGGCTCGGGCGGGTCGGGCGCATTCCTTCTGGAGAGCATGCGCGGAGGGCTGGTGGTGTCCTGCCAGGCGTACCCCGGTGAGGCGATGCTCGACCCGCGGACCATGGCCCAGGTGGCGCAGGCCGCCGTCGTCGGCGGGGCCGTCGCGATCCGAGGCAAGGGCCTGGACGACCTGCGCGCCATGCGGCCGGTGCTGTCGGTGCCGATCATCGGGCTGGTCAAGGTGGGCGACTCCGGCGTGTACATCACGCCCACCCTCGACGACTGCCTCGCCGTGGCCGACACCGGCTGCGAGGTGGTCGCGCTCGACGGTACGCGGCGTGAGCGCCCGGATGGCCGTACGCTCGCCGACACCATCGCCGGGCTCAAGCAGCGCTTCCCCGACGTGCTGGTGATGGCCGACTGCGGCTCCGCCGGTGACGCCGCTGCGGCTCAGGAGGCGGGTGCCGACATCCTGGGGACGACGCTCGGCGGCTACACCGGTGAGCGCCCGAAGACCGACGGCCCCGACTGGGAGCTCGTCGACGAGGTGGTCGCCCTCGCCGACCGTCCGGTGATCGTGGAGGGTCGGGTGCACACCACCGACCAGGCCGCTGAGGCGCTTCGTCGTGGTGCCTGGGCCGTCTGCGTCGGCACCGCCATCACCCACCCCAGCACCATCACCCGCTGGTTCGCCGAGGCGCTGCCGACCCGGGGCTGAGACTGAGGCACCGGCCTTCGCTTAGGTCGGGGCTTGCGTACGCCCTGACCTCGCTGGCGCTCGGTCAGGTCGGGTTTCGACTCGGAGGATCCTCGCGAGCTCGGATCCTCCTCGCTCAACCAGCGTGTCCGGCCGTCGCGGTTCGAGGCCTCCCGCTGTCAGTGTGGAAAGGGTTGGGCCAGCTGCTCGACCAGCCACGGGCCCAACGGGGCCTGGGACCAGGTGAAGGTCGCGCGGTCGGACCCCTGGGGCAGCGTCCACGTCACCAGGTGGGGGGTGTGCAGGACGGCCATGCGGATCGTCCAGCCCGACTCTCCGTACGCAGCGCTCGACGACACCGCCAGCCAGCGGTCGCCCCAGCGCAGCTCGGCCGGCTCCCAGCGGTCGTGCCCGGCGGTCAGCTCGTGCGTGGTGCCGGTGTGGTCGGTCCAGGTGAGGTGGGCAACCTTGGAGCCGGTGCGCTGCCGATCGGCGTCCTGGCGATCATCGCGCTCCGGATCGGCGTCCTGCGCAGCGGCAACCGCCTCGGTGTCCTGCGGAGCCGTGCGCTGATCCTGGGGATAAACCAGGTCGACCACCAGCTGCAGCCGGTCGCCGTTGCTGTCCGCACCCTCCCAGCCAGCGCTCTCAGGCTCAGAAGCCCAGCCCGTACCCGCCGTGGGCACCCGCAGCCCCTCCAGCGCCGTGGCCAGGTGCTCGGCCCCGCCCGGCGTCACGGCGCGATCGACCCCAGGCAGCAACTCGCTCCACAGCACGTCGAGCGTCGCCTGCATGTCGCGCGACCAGCTCGTGATCGCGACGACCACGTCCTGCTCGGGCAGCACGATCCCGAACTGCCCGATCGCCCCGTCACCGCGGTAGCCGTGGCTGGCCATCCACACCTGCCAGCCGTACCCGGCCGCCCAGTCCGGCGTCATCCCCGCCCGCGCTGTCTCCACCGCCTTCCGCCGGTGACCCTCGACCCACTCCCGGGGGAGCAGCCTTTCCCCGTCCCGTACGCCGTCGTCGAGCAGCAGCTGGAAGAACGACGCGATCGTCTTGGTCGTCACGTGCAGGCCGGAGAAGCCGATCGGTACGCCGTCGCTGTCGGGCTGCCAGAACGCCTCCCCGGCGCCGATCGCGGGGAAGACCTTCTCGCGCAGCACCGCCAGCACGTCGCGCCCGGCGTGCCGCTCCACCAGGCGAGACAGCGTCCATGTGCACGGCTGGTTGTACGCGAACGTCACCCCCGGCGTCCCACCCGGCTCCAGGCGCAAGAACCTCGCCAGCTGCGCCTCGCCCAGCTCCACCCGCGACGAGGCGACCTGGAACAGGGTCTCGTCGGTGTGACCGCTCGCCATCGCCAACAGGTCCCGTACGCGCACCGTGCGCCACACCGGGCCCACGGTCTCGTCGACCAGCTCGGGCAGCAGGTCGACCACGAGGTCGTCGTACGCGAACCGCCCCTCCTCGACCGCGATCCCCACCGCCGCCGAGCAGAACGTCTTCGACAGCGAGTAGATCAACCGGATCTGGTCGCTCGTCCACGGGTCGGCCTCGGCCGCGGCCACGACGTGGCCGTGCCGCAGCACCACGATGCCGTGCAGCTCCGTGCCGACCTCGGCCATCCGTTCGACCGTGCGGGCGATGGCCTCGGGGTCGAGACCCATGTCGGCGGGAGAGGCGTACGGCAGGATCATGGCCCGACCCTAGCCGGGCGTCTGCCCTAGCATGGGCTCGTGGTGGATCCCCGGTTGGTGCGTCGTCGACTGGTCGCGCAAGGCGTAGCCACAAGGCCGTTCTCCACACCGCACGCCGCCGTCGCCGCCCACGGAGCGATGCAGGGTCAGGATCTGCCGGGTGTCATCGCCTCGATCGCGCTGCGGCTCGCGCCGGGGGAGGCCGACGACCTCGTACGGGCCGTGCTGGCCGCCTTCGACGACGGCACCGTGGTGCGGGGCTACCCGATGCGCGGCACCGTGTTCGCCGTCGCCGCCGAAGACCTGCGCTGGATGACCGAGCTGTGCGCCGGCGGGCCCACGCGCGCCCAGGTCGCCCGCCGCGGCCAGCTCGGGCTTGACGAGGAGCAGATCTCGAGGGGGCGTACGGAGCTCGAGGCCCTCGTCGTGGCGTCACCGCGGGGGGTCTCGCGCAAGGCGCTGTTCGCGCGCTGGGACGAGGTGGGGCTGGCGTCGGCTGGTGGCCGCGGCTACCACGCGCTGAGCTACCTGATTCAGACCGGCGTCGCCGCGTACGGGCCGTGGAACGGCTCCGACAACGACGTCGTGCTGTGCGAGACCTGGCTGCCCGCGAAGACGTCCATCGCCGAGCGGTTCAACGGCGACAGCGATGCGGCTGTCGCGGAGATGCTGCTGCGCTACCTGACCAGTCACGGGCCCGCCACGGTGCGCGACTTCGCGTGGTGGACGAAGCTCACGCTGGCCGCGATCCAGCGGGCGTTGCCCCTAGTCAGCGACAGGTTGGAGGTTCGGCCGGGAGACGGGGAGGCCGTGTATGAACGGCCCGGCCTCGATGCCGAGGTCGCGGCCGCTGGGTCGGCGGTGGACGAGCTGCACCTGCTGCCCGGGTTCGACGAGATCGTGCTCGGCTACCCCGACCGCATGGTGCTGATAGACCCCGACCACCACACGCTGCTGGTGCCCGGCAACAACGGCATCTTCCAGCGCGGGATCCTCCACGAGGGCCGCATCGTCGGCCTCTGGCGGCGTGGTGGCCGCGCGGGGAAGCGTGCGCTGGAGACCACCATCTTCGACGGCCTGCCCGGGCTGCCCGAGGTGGCCGCCGCCGACGCGTACGCGCGGTTCCCGTTCGTCGGGGGCTGAGGCAACACCGAGATCGCAGAGATACGCAGGGCACTGCCATAGGTGGCAGTGCCTCCCGGATCTGTGCGATTCCGGAGGGGCACCTTCCGCCGCGACAGGGCGGCCTCACCCGGCGCGCCTGCCCGGGGCCGTACGCTCCTCGTCGTGAGCAGCGTGGCGACCCGCAACCGGTGGACGTTCGCGGTCGGCACGGTGGGCCGCGACATGGTGTACATCCTTGTCAGCCTGTACCTGGTCTACTACCTCACCGAGGCCGTCGACGTCTCTGACGGCGTGCTCGCCTGGGTCACCGGCCTCACCCTGGCCGCCCGCCTGTTCGACGCGGTGATGGACATCGTCATGGGCGGCGTCGTCGACAACACCCGCAGCCGCTGGGGTGCGTACAAGCCGTGGATCCTCGGTGGCGCCCTCGCCTCGGGCGCGCTGACCGTCTGCCTCTTCACGAACCTGTCGCTCAGCGACACGGGCTACGTGGTGTTCGTCGCGGTCGTCTACCTGCTCTGGGGGCTGGCCTGGACGTCGAACGACATCCCGTACTGGTCCCTCCTGCCCTCCCTGACCCTCGACTCCCGCGAGCGCGAGCGGGTCAGCGCGCTCACCAAGATCTTCGCCACCATCGGCACCGCGCTCGCCGTCGTGCTGGTGATCCCGGTCACGACGGCGCTCACGGCGGCCTTCGGGCGTACGGGCGCGTGGACGGCCTTCGCCGCCGCGGCGGTCGTCATCATGTGGCTCGGCCAGGCGGCGACGCTGGTCGGCGTCAAGGAGCCGGGCATCGCCGTCGAGCAGCCGAAGACCACGCCGCGCGAGCTCGTACGCGCCGTGACCGTCAACGACCAGCTCCTCACCGTCGCGATCACGCAGACGCTGTTCATGATCGGCTACGTCACGACGACGTCGTTCGGCACCTACTTCTTCAAGTACGCGTACGGCGACGAGGCCATGTACACCCCGTTCGGCGCCGTGCTGCTGCTCTCCCAGGTGCTGGGGTTCCTGGTGTTCCCGCTGGTCAGTCGACGGTTGCGACGTGGGCGCCTGTACGCCCTCGCCATCGGCATGGTCGTCCTGGGCTATGTGGCGTTCTTCTTCGCGCCCATGAACATGGTCGCGATCGCCGTCTGTGGGCTGCTGGTGTTCGTCGGGCAGGCGTGGGTGTCGCTGCTGATGCTGCTGTTCATCGCCGAGACCGTCGACTACGGCCACCTCAAGCTCGGCCGCCGCAACCAGGCCGTGACGTTCGCCCTGCAGCCGTTCATCAACAAGGTCGGGGCCGCCCTGTCGACCGCGATCGTCAGCGCCACGGTGATCGCGTCCGGGATCAACGACGCGCGTACGCCCGCCGACGTCACCCCCTCGGGACTGCTCCTGCTGCGGATCTCGATGCTGGCCCTCCCGTGCGCCTTGATCGTCATCGGCTACCTCGTCTACCGCGCTCGCTACCGGCTCGACGAGGCCGCGTACGCCGACGTGCTAGCCCGCCTCCGGGCGTCCGGTCAGCTGGTCGACCGCTGACCCCTGCGACTCTGCTCGACCTGGTCGAGCACAGTCGAAGCATCCGGAAATTGCGGCCCGTTTCTGACCGGAGGGTTCGTACGGTCGTGACCACCGACCCAAGGAGGCACCATGACCACCGACCGACCAACCACGAACCCCCTGCGCGGGGTCGCCACCATCAGCCTCTGGGCTGACGACGTCACCGCCCACGTGACTGGTACGCCGACCTCCTCGGCGCCAACCCCTACTCGTGCGCCCCGAGGCACCGGAGCCGGACCAGTACGTGGAGTTCCGCATCGGTGACCGGGAGACTGAGGTGGGGATCGTCGACCGGCGGTTCGCGCCTGTAGTGGCTGGTGCACCCGGCGGGGCGGTCGTCTACTGGGCGGTGGACGCCCTGCGGGCGACGTACGAGCGGTTGCTGGCCCGGAGGCGACAGCGTCCAGGAGCCGACCGACTATGGCCAGGGCTTCGTCACCGCCGCGGTGCTGGACCCGTTCGGCAACATCCTCGGCGTGATGCGCAACCCGCACTACGAGCAGCACGCCTGACCACACCAGGACGACACAGAGACGACAGGCACTGCCACCCGTGGCAGTGCCTGTCGATGCTGTGCGATCTCGGAGCGCTCAGCTCTCCTGGTTCTCGTTCGTCGAGTCCTGGTCGCCCTGGGGCGCCTCGTAGTCGGGCGCATCCGCGTCCCGCTGCGCGGCATCGTCCTGCGCGGAGCCCTGATTCTCGACCTCGCCCTGGATGGGCTGCTCGACGGGGGAGCCGTGGTGAGTGACGGAGATCTTGCGGGGCTTGGCCGCCTCGGCGACCGGGATGCGAACGGTGAGCACCCCGTCGGCGTACGCGGCCTCGACCTTGTCCAGCGCCAGGCCGCTGCCCAGCGACAGCTGGCGGGCGAACGTACCCGTCGGCCGCTCCCGCACCAGCCACTGCTGGCTGGCCTCGTTGGTGACGCGACGCACGGCGCGCACGGTCAGCGTGCGCTCCTCGGCGTCGATGTCGATGCTGCTGGGATCGACGCCCGGCATGTCGATGGTGGCGACGAACTCGTCGCCGGTGCGGACGAGGTCCATCGGCATCCCGATGGTGCGCTGCGCCTCGCCGAAGAGCTCGCGGATGGGGTCGAACGAACGGGCCATGACGTCCTCCTGTTAGCACTCTCAGTGGGTGACTGCTAACCACAGTACGCCCCGGGAAGGCCCCAGCCAAGAGCCCCTGGGAAGAAAGTTGAGCCGACCGCGCTCAAGGTGCGTACGGGCTGACGCAGGCCACCGCTCGTGGCAGGGTGAAGGGCATGACCAAGGACACCGGCATCACCGTGACCCGCACGATCAACGCTCCCGCGGTCGAGATCTTCGACGTGCTGACGCTGCCGCAGCGGCAACACGAGATCGACGGCTCGGGGATGATCGTCTCCGACGACCGCACCCAGCGGATCCAGGCCGTCGGCGACACCTTCACCATGAACATGCACCACGAGTCGCAGGGCGGCGACTACCAGATGGAGAACCACGTCATCGCGTACGTGCCGAACCAGGTCGTCGGCTGGGCCCCCGCGTCGCCGGGGGAGAAGCCCTTCGGCTGGACCTGGGTCTGGACGCTCGACTCCGAGGGCCCCGACTCCACCGACGTGACGCTGGAGTACGACTGGAGCGACGTCACCGACAAGAACGTGCTCGGCAACCTGCCAGCCGTGCCGAAGGCGAAGCTGGAGGAGTCGCTCAACCTACTCGCCGCAGCCGTCGCCTGACGCAAGGCCGTCCGCGGCTCAGGCCCGATCAGCGCCGCTGGCGGACTCGGCGGGTGCGGTGCGCGCGCGTCGCGGAGGGTGGGTCTGAGGGGCCCGGCGCGGCGTCCGGCACGGACCTCGGAACCGGTGTCGTCGACGCCAGCCCGGTCACGACCACGCCTGCTCCGCCCAGGAGCGGCGCCCGGCGTGACAGCCCTTCCCCACGTGCTTGTTCGGCCTGCACAACCGGTGCGCATGCGTGCGTAGGTCCCTCCTGGGCCGACCAGCGCACGTATTCGCACCGGTTGTGCAGGTCGCTCAGACCGTGCGCGCCGCCCCGCCGGCAGCGGTCGCCACGAAGAACGCGGGCGCGGTGAACCCTGCCTCGTCGAAGGCCCGCCCCACCTCGGCAGCGGTCTCGTCCACCGCCTCAGCCCGCACCAGTGCGATCGCCGAGCCGCCGAACCCACCGCCGGTCATCCGGGCCCCGAGGGCACCGGCCGCCATCGCGCTGTCCACCGCCAGGTCAAGCTCCGCGCAGGAGACCTCGAAGTCGTCGCGCAGCGACAGGTGCGACGCGGTCATCTCCAGGCCGAGGTCCTCGAAGTCGCCCTGCCGCAGGGCACGCACCGCGTCCCGTACGCGCTGCACCTCGCTCACCACGTGCTGCGCCCGCTTGCGCAGCACGGGGTGCCCGTCGAGCCGCCGCAGTGCGCCGGCGAGGTCGTCGAACGGCACCTCGGCCAGCTCGCGCACCCCCAGCAGCTCGCTCGCCTCCTCGCAGGCGGCGCGCCGGGTCGCGTACTGGCCGTCGCTCAGTGCGTGCGACACCCGGGTGTCGATCACGAGCAGCGCCAGCCCGTGCTCCTCGAGCGCGAACGGCACCTGCGTCACCGACCCCGAGGCGCAGTCGAGCAGCAGCGCGTGCCCGGCCGTCGCCCGCAGCGCCGCGGCCTGGTCCATGCCACCGGTGGGCGCCTGGGCGATGACGTTCTCTGCCTGCTGGCACACCTCCGCCAGCCGGGCTCGGCCGGCGTCGTCGGCGAGCAGCCCCAGCCCGAACAGGTCGCTCGCGGCGGCCCCCACGGCGCCCTCCAGCGCCGCCGACGACGACAGCCCGGCACCGATCGGCACGGTGCTGTCGACGGCGATGTCGAGCCCGCCGACCTCGTACCCGGCCGTCCGCAGCGCCCACAGCACCCCGGCGGCGTACGCGGCCCAGCCCCCCGGCACGCTCGGCGCGATGTCGGCGAGCTCGATGTCCACCACCCCCTCGGCGGCGGTCGAGACCAGGCGTACGCGGTCGTCGTCACGCCGGCGCGCGGCGGCGTACGTGCGGTGCGGCAGCGCGATCGGCAGCACCAGCCCGCCCTGGTAGTCGACGTGCTCGCCGATCACGTTCACGCGTCCAGGCGCCTCCCAGACGCCCTCCGGCTCGGTCTCGTACGTGGTCGTGAACAGGGATGCGGCATCGCTCATGCCGGAATCCTGTCACCCCCGGCGATGGTGGGGCGGGCACGGCGTGAGAAGAGGGCCGGCAACGGGCTCAGCCCCGGCGACACCCGCAGCCGGGGGATCGCCGCGAGCAGCGTCAACGTGCCGAGCCACAGCACCGGCCTGCACAGCACCATCGCCGCCGCACCGTCCAGCGGCGGTCCTTCCACGCACCCCACACCACGAGCGCGATACCGATCGGCCAACGCGCCACGACCGGCGGCAGGAACGCGGACCCGATCGCCCCGGTGGAGTCACCCGCATGCTGGAGGAGGAGTCGACCCACTGGGCCCACAGGTGCGGCGCGAGCGCGTACGACACCGCAGCGATCGCCAGCGTGGTGCCCACCGACACCGCCAGGTTGCGCCACTCGCGCCGCACCAGGAACCACGCCGGCCCCACCCTGGCGGTCGCCTTGGTGGCGCGGTGCGCGACCCGCCGCTGGGTGCTCCCCGTCGGGATGATGATCGCGAGCCCGCTGGCCGGGATGGTCCCGTACGTGCTCCTCGCCGCGCTGCCCCGTCTATGTCGCACCGCGGCGGAGCCGGCGCGCGACCTCGGGGTTGTGACGGCTGCCTGAGCCAGCGCCCGGCCAGTAGGGTCGAGCCATGAGCGATGCGGGGTTGACCCAGGCAGAGCAGAAGATGCGGGCGGCGGGCGTGAACGAGACCGCCATCGCGATCTTCGCCGACTACTACCGCCAGCTGGAGGCCGGGTCGACGGGCCTCATCCCGGAGGGCGACATCGAGCCGGTGGGCAACCTGCCGCGGCTCGACGACCTGAGCGAGACCGCCGGCGACCGCGACGCGCTCGCGGCGACCGCGGTGATCCGGCTCAACGGGGGGCTCGGCACCTCCATGGGCCTGTCGAAGGCGAAGTCGCTGCTGCCGGTGCGCGGCGGGCTCTCGTTCCTCGACCTGATCGCGCGGCAGGTGCTGCGGGCGCGAGAGACGTACGGGGTCCGGCTGCCGCTGATCCTCATGCACTCGTTCAGCACCCGCGACGACTCGCTGGCGGCCCTGAGCGCGTACGACCTCGCGGTCGACGGCCTGCCGCTGGACATGATGCAGTCGCAGGAGCCGAAGCTGCGTGCCGACGACCTCACCCCGGTGGAGTGGCCGGCCGACCCGCGCCTGGAGTGGTGCCCGCCCGGGCACGGTGACATCTACCCGACGCTGCTGGAGTCCGGGATCCTGGATCTCCTGCTGGAGCAGGATTTCCGCTACGCCTGCGTGGCGAACTCCGACAACCTGGGCGCGGCGCCGAGTGCGGTGCTGGCGGGGTGGTTCGCGCGCTCGGGGGCGCCGTTCGCCGCCGAGATCACGCCACGCACGGCCATGGACGTCAAGGGCGGGCACGTGGCGCGGCGTCGCTCCGACGGACGGCTGATCCTGCGCGAGTCGGCGCAGACCAGCGCTGAGGACATGGCGTTCTTCACCGACGCGTCCGTGCATCCGTACGCGAGCACCAACAACCTCTGGTTCGACCTGGAGGCGCTGCGTCGTACCTTGTCGGAGCGCGGTGGGGTGCTGGGTCTGCCGATGATCCGCAACGCCAAGACGGTCGACCCGACCGATGCGTCGTCGCCGGCGGTCTACCAGGTGGAGTCGGCCATGGGGGCGGCGATCGAGTGCTTCGACGGGGCCACCGCGATCGTGGTGCCGCGGTCGCGGTTCGTGCCGGTGAAGTCGACCAACGAGCTGCTGCTGCTGCGCAGCGACGTGTACGAGATCGGCGACGACTCGGTGCCCCGGGCGACGGTCGAGCAGCTGCCGGTGGCGAGGCTCGGCAAGGCGTACAAGAACATCGCGGACTTCGAGGCGCGTGTGCCGGAGGCGCCGTCGTTGCGCTCGGCTCGTACGTTCACCGTCGAGGGGGACTGGACCTTCGGGGCCGGCGTGACCGTGACCGGTGATGTGGTGCTGGGGCCCGAGGGCGGCGAGGTGCCGGCGGGGGCGACGCTGGGTGAGGAGGCCTGAGATGACGTGGTTGGTGACGGGCGGGGCCGGGTACATCGGGGCGCACGTGGTGCGTGCGCTCGCCGATCAGGGCATGGGACCCGTGGTGATCGACGACCTCTCCAGCGGGCACGCAGCGTTCGTGCCCGAGGGTGTGCCGTTCGTGCAGGCGTCGATCCTCGACACCGACGCCGTCGAGGCGGTGCTGCGCGAGCACGGCTGCGAGGGCGTGATCCACGTGGCCGGGTTCAAGTACGCCGGGGTGTCGGTGTCGAGGCCGCTCCACACGTACGAGCAGAACGTCACCGGCACCGCTCATGTGCTGGAGGCGATGCAGCAGGCGGAGGTGACGCGGGTGGTGTTCTCGTCGAGCGCGGCGGTGTACGGCACGCCGGACACCGACCTGGTCACCGAGGAGACGCCGACCGGCCCGGAGTCGCCGTACGGGGAGTCGAAGCTGATCGGGGAGTGGCTGCTGGCTGACCAGGCGAAGGCCGCCGAGGGGTTCCGGCACGTGTCGCTGCGCTACTTCAACGTGGTCGGGTCGGGGTCTGACGACGTGTACGACTCCTCGCCCCACAACCTGTTCCCCCTGGTGATCGAGGCCTTGCTGGCGGGGAAGACGCCGCGCATCAACGGCGACGACTACCCGACGCCTGACGGCACCTGCGTGCGGGACTACGTGCACGTCGCCGACCTCGCCCACAGCCACGTGGCGGCGGCGAAGGCGCTGGCCAAGGGGCGGGAGCTGCGCCCCGTGTACAACCTGGGCTCCGGCGACGGCCTCTCTGTGCGCCAGATCATGGATGCGATGGCCCGGGTCACCGGCATCGACTTCGAGCCGGAGCTCAATCCGCGCCGCCCGGGCGACCCCGCCCGCATCGTCGCCGACGCGGCGGCGGCCGCAGCCGACCTGGACTGGCAGAACCGGTACGAGATCGACGACATGGTCGCCTCCGCCTGGTCGGCCCGGAAGGCCCACCAGGAGGGCTGAACACTCCGCCGGTCCTCTTCGGTTGTTGGGTGAGTCTCTGCCGAGCGTGCGAGGCGGAGCCAAGTCGAAACCGGGGCGCATGAGCGGAGCGACGTGAGCACTGGCCACCTGACGCCCTGCCCTCGCTGCCGCTCGGTCAGGTCGGGCTTCGACTCGGACGACCCTCGCACGCTCGGGCCCTCCTCGCTCAACCAGCGACAGGTTCCCAGAGGCGGCCGGTCCCGGCGATCGTGAAGCCCCGCAGCTCGTACGCGGCGATCACCTCGACGAGCTTCACCCTCGGGGGCCTCACCACGCGGATGTCGAGCGCCAGCAGCCGCTGCAGGAACGCGTCGGACTCCTCCATCGCCAGGTGCTCGCCGGGACAGGAGTGGTTGCCGTCGCCGAACGACATGCCGTGGCGGGGCGTCCTGGGCGCGACCTCGCGTGACGCCGAGAGGCAGCCGGCATCGGATCCGTACAGGTCAGCATCCACGTTCACCGACCGCACCTGTACGTCGATCCTCGCCCCCGCCGGCACCACGAGAGTCTCGTCGCCGTGCTCGATCACCACCTCCCGGGTCGTACGCCGTAGCAGGTGCCCCACGACCGGCTCCAGCCGGAGGATCTCCGCCAGGATCGATCGCCGCTCAGCAACGTCCCCGGCCAGGTAGGCCGCTCGTACGTCAGGCCGCTCCAGCATGTGCCACGTCGCCACGGAGATGAACTCGCGCGTCGTGGCCATCCCTGCGGCGGCGTACGTCAGGCACTCGGTGAGGATCGCCTGGTCGCTGTACCCCTTCGAGATCAGGTGCGAGATCACGTCCGCCCGCGGCGCCAACCGCCGGGAGCGGATCGCGGGCCGTACGTCGGCGACGAAGAACGCGGTCATCGTCGCGAGGCTGCGCGCCCGGTGTACCCACGCCGACGCCGAGGAGCGCGTGGCGGCGTCCATGTCCTGCTCGAAGAACCTGTCCAGCCGCCTTGCCATCCCGCGCGTGCTGCTGCTGGTCAGCCCCACGACCTTCGCGGCCACGGCGACAGCCAGCGACAGCGAGAGGTCGTCCACGTCGACCGTACGCTCCGTGCGCACCCGGTCGATCGCCTCCGACACGTACGCATCGATCAGCTCCCCGTAGTCGCGGCTCACCACCTTCGGGGCGAAGAAGCGCCCGGTGGCGCCGCGCTGCTCGCGGTGCTGGGTGCCCTCCTGGTAAAGGATCGGCGCCGACTCCATCGTGATGTGGTCGCCGAGGAACCCGCTCTGCCGCGTCGAGTCCTGCAGCCGCAGCACCGCGCGCGCCAGCGGCAGCGAGCGCACGACGAGCACGTTCTCGCGTCCGTCGTGCACCCACTCGTACGGCGGGTCGTGCCGCTCGCCCGGCTGCGTGATCTTGCGGTCGGTCCCGGCTTCACGCGTGACGGTCAGGTCCATCCGTCCATGCTGTCACGGTGCGTACGGGGTCGTGCTGCCGAGACCCGACGAGAGCCGTCACCTGCATCTTCTGGCTCGTGCGCGTACCACGTGCCACATGTGGCACGTCGGTCCGTCAGCGACCAGAAGATGCAGGTCACCGGAACCTCACGCCCACCACCCCTGTAGGAGCCCGTACGCCCAGCGCCCACCCTAGGGTGAACGCAGGAGGTCAGCATGCCCACGAGCACCCCGTCAGACAACGAGTCGACACCCCGCCCTGATGGGCCGAACGACCTACCGCTCGGTGAGGAGGGCGGCGGTCAGGAGGACTCGATCGAGCACCGCCGCGAGATCGCTGATCGCGACGACGACCTGGACGCGTCGCACCACCACGGCGGCCTCGAGGAGCGCCGCGAGAAGCCGGACGCCGAGCAGGCCCCCACCCCGGAGCATGCTCGGCTGGCCGAGTCGCCCACGGACTCCGACCCCTGGCGGCTGTGGGGCCCCTACGTCGCCGCCCGCCAGTGGGGCACCGTACGCGAGGACTACTCCGCCGACGGCGACGCCTGGTCGTACTTCCCCTTCGACGACGCCCACCGCCGCGCGTACCGCTGGGGTGACGACGGCATCGCCGGCCTCTGCGACCGCTATGGGTTCCTCAACTTCTCCCTCGCCCTGTGGAACGGCCAGGACGACCGCCTCAAGGAGCGCTGGTTCGGGCTCAGCAACCCCGAGGGCAACCACGGCGAGGACGTCAAGGACTACTGGTGGCACCTCGACGCCACCCCCACCCACTCCTGGGCGCAGCTGCTCTACCGCTACCCGCAGGCCGCGTTCCCGTACGAGGAGCTGCGCCGCGTCAACGCCGAGCGTGGGCTGACCGACCTCGAGTACGAGCTCGGGGAGACGGGGGTCTTCGACGAGGACCGGTTCTTCGACGTCGTCGTCACCCATGCCAAGGCCGGGCCGGAGGACATCTGCGTCACGATCGAGGCCACCAACCACGGCCCCGAGGCGGCGCCGCTCGACCTGGTGCCGCAGCTCTGGTTCCGCAACACCTGGGCCTGGGGGCTCGACGACCGGGTGCCGACGATCCGGCGGCTCACCCCTGACGAGCTGCCCGTGAACGCCGAGGGCGTGAAGGCGAGCCACGGCTTTCTGGGCGACTACGTGCTGGTCGGCGAGGGCGAGCCGGAGCTGTTGTTCTGCGACAACGACACCGACGCGGTCGCCATCTGGGGCAGTGGCGAGAACCGCTCCCCGTACCCGAAGAACGGCCTGGACACCGCGATCGTGCACGGCGACCGCTCCCAGGTGAACCCCGAGCAGACCGGCACCAAGGTCGGCTTCCGCTACCACTTCGACGCGGTCGGGCCGGGCGAGACGGTGTCCGTACGCCTCCGGCTGCACGAGGGCATCCCCGTGAAGCGGCCCTTCGGCAAGGGGTTCGCCGCCACCGTCGACCAGCGCCGGCGCGACGCCGACGCGTTCTTCGACCACGTCATCCCCGCGGCGACCAGCGACGACGACCGCCTCACCGCGCGCCGTGCGTTCGCCGGGCTGGCGTGGGGCAAGCAGCACTACCGGTACGCGGTGCAGCGGTGGCTGGAGGGCGACCCCGCCGTCCCGTCGCCGCCGGAGCGCAACCGGGCGAACGCGCGCAACGCCGACTGGCGCCACCTCTACCTCGCCGACGTGATCTCGATGCCCGACGAGTGGGAGTTCCCGTGGTTCGCGTCGTGGGACCTGGCGTTCCACTGCGTGGCGCTGGCCCACGTCGACCCGGCGTTCGCGAAGAACCAGCTGCTGCTGATGTGCCGCGAGTGGACGCAGCACCCGAGCGGGGCACTCCCCGCGTACGAGTGGGCGTTCGACGACGTCAACCCGCCCGTGCACGCCTGGGCCGTATGGCAGGTGTTCGCGCTCGAGGGTGGCTGGGACCGCGAGTTCCTGGTGCGCGTGTTCACCAAGCTGCTCATCAACTTCACGCGCTGGGTGAACCGCAAGGACGAGGACGAGTCCAACCTGTTCGAGGGCGGCTTCCTCGGCATGGACAACATCGGCGTCTTCGACCGCTCCCGGCAGGTGCCGGCGGGGTACCGGCTGGAGCAGTCTGATGCCACCAGCTGGATGGCGTTCTACTGCCTCTCGATGCTGCACATCTCGCTGGAGCTGGCGCGGCTCGACCCCGCCTGGGACGACCTGTGCACCCTGTTCCTGGAGCGGTTCGTCGCGATCAGCCGGGCGCTGAACAACTTCGGCCACTCCAACGTGCAGCTGTGGAGCGAGGACGACGACTTCTTCCACGACAGCCTGGTCTCGATGACCGACGGGTCGTCGCAGCTGGTGCCTGTACGGTCGCTCGTCGGCCTGCTGCCCATCATGGCCGTGACCACGCTGCCGGACTGGGTCGACGAGGCGCTGCCCCAGTTCACCGAGCGGATGCACTGGCTCTCGCGCAACGTTCCCAGCGACGCCGAGGCGGTGATCGACCTGTCCGAGTGGGGGCAGCGCGACGTGACGCTCAGCCTGCTGCGCCCCGAGCGCCTGGAGAAGATCCTGCAGCGGCTGTTCGACGAGTCGGAGTTCCTGTCGTCGTACGGGATCCGGTCACTGTCGGCGGCGTACCGGGACGGCTGGTCGTTCAACCTGCTCGACACCGAGATGAGCATCTCGTACGACCCGGGGGAGTCCACCTCCCACATGTTCGGCGGCAACTCGAACTGGCGCGGCCCGATCTGGATGCCGATCAACGTGCTGCTGATCGACGCGCTGGAGACGTACGCCCAGGGGCTCTGCCGCGACCTGCGGGTCGAGATCCCGTTCGGGGGCGGCGAGGAGGCGGTGTCGCTGACGACGGCCACCGCCACCGTCCGGGACCGGCTGGTCTCGCTGTTCCGCCCCGATGCGGACGGCAAGCGCCCCAGCGACCAGCACGGGACACCGACCGGCCCGCTGTGGGACCACCCCACGTTCAGCGAGCACTTCCACGGCGACACCGGACGAGGCTTGGGCGCCTCCCACCAGACCGGCTGGACCGCCCTGGTCGCCCACCTGATCGTGACCGCACCGGAGAAGTAGGGGCCGGTCGGCGCCCGGTCGTCGAGCGAGGTGCCCCTGAGCTTGCGAAGGGGGTCCGAGTCGAGTCCTGGCGGGCCGAGCGGAGCGAGGCCAAGCCGCAGGGCTCCGGGACTCTGGTGCGAAGCCGCCGGCCACGCGCTGACGACCGTGCCGGTGCCTGCCTGGGGTGCTTCCCGTGCCGTCAGCTCGCGAGGTCGGCGCGCTTCTGGTCGATCTCGGCCTGGATCTGCGCGCGGCTCTCGTCGTCCGGCGCCTCGGAGAGCTGGTGCTCGAGGAGTGCGAGCACCCGCTCACCGAACCGTCGGCGGTCGGCGGCGATGGTTGCCATCAGCTCCTCCAGCTGAGCCTGCAGCGCTGCGGCCTCCGCGGGCGAGATGTCGAGATCCTCGTCGGCGAGGTCCAGGGGGTCGGGAGTCTGATCGGCCATGGCGTCATCCTCGCACCGGCACGGATCGGCAGGTCCTGCCGTCCGGCAAGACCGTACCTCGCCGCTTGGGCTCCGGACGCACCGCCATCCATCACCCTGGAGCCGTGAATGGCGTGCGCGGCGCGGAACGGTGCGCCTGGCGTCGTGGCAGCCGGAGGCGGCGCTGTGGTAGCCTCCTCTGGCTGGCCGGGTGACCGGTCATGCGCGAGTGGCGGAATGGCAGACGCGCACGGTTCAGGTCCGTGTGTCCGAAAGGACGTGGAGGTTCAACTCCTCTCTCGCGCACCAGCACTGTGAAGTCCCGGGACATCGTTGACGGATGTCCCGGGACTTTGTTTACGTTTTGGGTGGGTATTGGGTGGTCTTGGTTTGCTGCCGAGCGGTTGGTGGTCACCGGTGGTGCCGATGGTGACTTCGTGAATGATTCGCCGGTGAATGTCTCGGTGATGATGACGTCATGGGACTGCTGCATGGGTAGGTGACAACTGACTTGGGGCCTGCTGGAAGGCACGGTCCCCCGGCGGCCTCGTACGCCATCGCCGAAGGAGTGCGACGGGCGGGTGCGCAGCCGGCACAGCCGCGCCAGGGCGGGCACCGGCAGCGGGATGAGCGTGAGGGGCGACCAGAACTGCCGGTCCACGCGGGCCACCGCGCGCAGCTGACGGGCGAGCGTCGGCGCCAGCCTCGCAGCACTTGCCAACGTCACCCCGCCCAGAACCCATCCCCATCTCACGAGGCGCAGGCTAGGCGAGTCCGCGCCACCGTGCGGCAGGCCCGCCAGCCGGGTGGGCGCGCCCCGCTAGGGTCGCCCTATGGCGAGCACCCTTCCCACGACCACTGCGGTGATGCGCGCGGTGCTCAAGACCGGCCCCGGCAAGGGCGCGGTCGAGGTGTCCACCGTTCCTGTGCCGCAGACGGTGCCCGGCACCGCGCGGGTACGGGTGGTGGCGACCGGCATCTGCGGCACCGACGTCCACATCGCTCGGGACGAGTACGCCTCGGAGCCACCTGTGGTGATGGGCCACGAGATCACGGGTGTCGTCGACGAGGTGGGCTCGGGCGAGGACCAGCACTGGGTCGGCACGCGGGTCGCCCTGGAGACGTACTTCTCCGCCTGCGAGCGCTGCGCCTGGTGCCGCGCCGGACGCCGCAACCTGTGCCCGGCACGGCGCTCGATCGGGTCGTACGAGCACGGCGGCTTCGCCGAGTACGTGGTGGTGCCGGTGCTCAACCTGCACGCGCTGCCCGCCTGGCTCGGTGAGCACGAGGGTGCGCTGTGCGAGCCGCTGGCCTGTGTCGCGCAGTGCCTGATGGACCCACCCGCGGTGCAGCCCGGCGACCGGGTCCTGGTCACCGGCCCTGGTGCGATGGGGCAGCTCTGCGCTCAGGTGGCACTCGCGCACGGCGGCGTCGTCACGCTGGCGGGCCTGCCGCAGGACAGCGACCGGCTCGCCGTCGCCGCCGCGCTGGGCATCGAGACCACGACCGAGGCAGCGGAGGCAGGCGCGTACGACGTCGTGATCGAGGCCTCGGGCGCGGCGCCGGCGGCCGCGATGGCGCTGAGGGCGGCGCGGCGCGGAGGGCGGTACGTACAGGTCGGCATCTTCGGCGCGCCCGTCACCGTCGACCTCGACCAGGTGCTCTACAAGGAGCTCGTGATGACCAGCGGATTCGCGTCCACGGCCACGTCGTGGGCGTCAGCCGTACGCCTTCTCGAGGACCGCCGCGTGACCCTGGCTCCCCTCGTCACGCAACGGTTCGCGCTCACCGACTTCCACGCCGCGCTTGCCTCGGCGCAGCGGGGCGAGGGTCTGAAGACCGTCGTCGTGCCCTGAGGCTCAGAGCGGCTTGGCCTCGTCGGTCATCGTCGCCGTCTCGGAGGCACCGCGCTCGCCCAGGTCGAAGGCGAGCGATGCGGCGCCGATGATGCCGGCGTCGTTCTGGAGCGCGGCCGGCACGATCGGGGTGTCGAGCCTCAGGTGCGGCAAGAACTTGTCGGCCTTGCGGGAGACACCACCGCCCACGACGAACAGGTCGGGGGAGAGCAGGAACTCCAGGTGCTTGTAGTAGGGCTGCAGGCGCTGCTTGGCCCACTGCTCGTACTTCAGGCCCTCCCGCTCCCGCGCGCTGGACGCGGCGCGGGTCTCGGCGTCGTGCCCGTCCAGCTCCAGGTGGCCGAGCTCGGCGTTGGGGATGAGCACGCCGTTGTAGATGAGCGCGATGCCGATGCCCGTGCCCAGCGTGGTCATGATCACCAGGCCGTCGACACCCTTCGCGGCCCCGTACCGGACCTCCGCGACCCCGGCCGCGTCGGCATCGTTCACCAGCAGGCACGGCCGCTGGAGCGCCTGCGAGAACAGGGTCTGACCGTCGCAGCCGATCCAGCCCTTGTCGATGTTCGCGGCCGACTTCACCACGCCCTTCTTGACGATGCCCGGGATGGTGACGCCGATGGCGGCGTCTGTGGGCAGGTCGTCGAGGAACGAGTCGGCGATCTGGTCGACCACGCCCGCGACGGCCTCTGGGGTGGACTTGGCAGGTGTGGCGATCTTCACCCGCTCCTGGAGGAACTTGCCGGCGTCGAGATCGACCGGCGCCCCCTTGATGCCGGTGCCGCCGACATCGATACCCAGCGCCACACGTGCGGCCATCGATCCACCTCCAGGTTCGGTTCCGCGCCCGATCCTTCCGTACGGGCTGGGCCCGTGCAACGGCGTCCCAGCACCTGCGCACGGGCTCTCCGTCTTCGACCCGGGCGTCTGCGATGCGACGAGGCGGCCGGCATCTGCACAACCGGTGCGCACAGGCGCCCAGGGCCCGCCAGCGGGGACCAGCGCACGTATTCGCACCGGTTGTGCAGGCGAGATCAGGGTGCGCAGCGGGAGGGGCCGCCGTACGGTGGCGAGGTGCCCGACGCCGCCTCTGCCGATCCCCGTCTTGCCGCCGTCTACGACCCGCTCGACCCGGACCGCAGCGACCTCGACGTGTACGCGGCGATGGTCGGTGAGTTCGGCGCCGGCAGCGTCCTGGACATCGGGTGCGGCACAGGGACCCTGGCCGTGCTGCTGGCTGAGCGCGGGGTCGAGGTGGTGGGCGTCGAGCCGGCCGCCGCATCGCTCGCCGTGGCACAGGCTAAACCGCACGCCGACAAGGTGCGCTGGGTGCACGGGACGACCCCTGACGTGCTCCCGCTCCAGGTCGACCTGGCGTTCATGACGGCCAACGTGGCTCAGGTCTTCGTCACCGACGAGGACTGGGCAGAGACGCTCGCGGCGGCGTACGCAGCGCTGGTGCCGGGAGGTCGCCTGGTGTTCGAGTCCCGCGACCCGGAGCGACGGGCCTGGGAGGGGTGGACCCGCGAGCAGACCTGGCAGGTCGTCGACGTGCCGGACGAGGGCGAGGTGGAGGACTGGGTCGAGGTCACCGCCGTCGAGGGGGATCTCGTCACGTTCGTGTCGCCGACGGTGTTCAGGCGCGACGGCGTACGGATCGACTCGGTCTCGACCCTCCGCTTCCGCACCCGGGACGCTCTCACGGCCTCGGTGACCGCGGCCGGGTTCGAGGTGGAAGACGTACGGAACGCGCCTGATCGCCCGGGTCGCGAGCTCGTCTTCGTGTGCCGCCGACCGGCCGGGTGAGCTCAGGCTGCTCCGCCCACCGGCCACCCACGCCTGGCGCGCCGGTGGGGATGGAGCGGGCAGTCTCCGCGACGGCAGCCCGCGTCAGCGTCAGCGGTAGAAGTTGCGCTCCCAGCGATGGGCCTTGAGCTTGTCCAGCTGGTCGGCCGGGAGGCCCTGGCCGTCGGCGAGGGCGACGTTGCGGCGTACGTTCTCGGGGCGGCGCATCCCGACGATGACCGAGCTGACCGCGGGGAAGCTCAGCACGTAGCGCAGCGCCGTCTCGGCCATGTCGGTCTTGTCGATGCCGAGGTCGGCGACGATCCGATCGACCCGCTCGGCGACCTGGGCGGGGCGGTCGCCGGCGAAGTACTTCTGCCGCCAGTCGCCGTCGGGGAACGTCGTGTCGGCGGCCATCGTGCCCGTGAGGGCCCCCTCGTCGAGCGCGACGCGCACGATGACGCCGACGCCGTGCTCCTCGCACGCGGCGTACAGGCGGTCGGTCGGCGACTGGTCGAAGATGTTGTGGATCACCTGCACGGTGTCGACCAGGCCGCTGGCAACCAGGTCGAGCGCGGTGTCGGGCTCGTGGTCGTTGATGGAGACGCCGAAGGCGCGGATCTTGCCGTCGGCCTTGAGCTGCGCGATCTCGTCGCGCCAGTCGCCCTCGGTGAGCCAGCGAGCGGCCCAGACGTGCATCTGCTGCACGTCGAGGATGGGCACGCCGAGCCGGGCGAGACTGGCGTCGGTGCACTCGGTGAGGTAGCCGGGAGGGAACGTCTCGGAGACGGGCACGTCGGCCGCGGCCGGCCACTGCCGGTTCTTCGGGGATGCCTTGGTGGCCACCACGACCCGCTCCTCGCGGCCGGCGATGACCTGCCCGATGAGCTCCTCGGAGTGCCCGTCGCCGTACCCCATCGCCGTGTCGATGAAGTCGATGCCCTCGTCGATCGCGGTGCGCAGGGCGTCAAGGGCGGCGTCGTCGTCACGCTCGCCCCACCCGCCGCCGATGCCCCAGGCGCCGAAGCCCACCTCCGAGACCGAGAGGCCGGTGTCGCGTCCGAGGAGGCGGTGGTGAAGCGCTGGCATGGGGTTATCCAAGCACGCTGCGCGACCGGCGTTCGATGCGAGCAGAACGTTCGTCTCGCGGGGTGAGCCGCCTCCGGCGCCGGCCCGTGGACCGTTGAGGGGACGATCCTGCGCGGGGCTCGCCCCAGCCGGTCGTTGACCGGAGCACGGTGCTCGGAACGTTCCTCTCGACGGGTCTGCCGCCCTGGCCACCAGCCTGTGGAGGCGTTGAGCGGACGATCCTGCGCTGCGATCTCGGCGTACCCATCGTTGGTGGGTCAGACGTCTGCCGGTGGGGCGCTGGGGAGCACGTGCCGGTACGTCCACGAGGTGAGGGCCGTGGCGAGCATGACGACGAGGACCCCGACGAAGATGTGCAGCGAGCGGGCGTGCGCCTCACCGAGACCGAGCTGGGCGGCGACGGCGACCGCGAGCAGCACCGCCAGCGTCACGTTCACGGGGCCGGCCGAGCGGCGCAGCACCAGGTAGACGATCGTCGAGGCGACGGTCACGGCGAACGTCACCCAGGCGCCGATCTGGTGGTAGCGGTAGTACCGCTCCTCCCCGCCGAGGAACGCCGCCGCCCAGCCCGCCTGGCCGAGCAGACAGCTGAGCACGAGCGTCACCGCGGTCCGCAGCACAACCAGGTGCGGGTGGGGCATCTGCAGCGTCACCATGCGGTCACTGTGCCACCGGCGCGTGCGCGCGGCGGTGGTGGGACCCGGGATGCGGCCCGAGGGGGGTGGCCGGGCTCGCACCATTCACTGGCACTGGGCGGACCACCGTCGCCCTAGGGCGTCGGATGGCCGCTCCGCGCTGGAGAAGCGCGCGAGGATGCAGCGGGAGTGGATGGACAAGGGCGTCCGGGCGGCCAACTCCAAGGCGGCCAGGCGGCAGGAGAAGGACAAGTTCATCCGGCACCACCAGGTGGCGACGTCGGAGAAGCAGGCGGCCAAGGCCCGGCAGACCGAGCGGATGCTGGAGCGGCTGGAGGTCGTCGAGGAGCCGCGCAAGGAGTGGCGGCTGCAGTTCTCCATCGCCTCGGCCCCGCGGTCGGGAGACGTGGTGAGCGTCGCGCGCGGAGCCGCGGTGCGGCGGGCCGGGTTCGTGCTGGGTCCGGTGGACCTGCAGCTCGACGTACGGGACCGGGTCGCCATCACCGGGCCCAACGGCGCCGGGAAGACGACGCTGCTGGCGCTGCTGCTGGGGCGGCTGGAGCCCGACGAGGGGACCGTGGCGGTGGGCTCACGGGTGATGGTGGGGGAGGTCGACCAGGCTCGCGCCCTGCTCGACCGGAGCGAGCAGAGCATCGACCGGGTGGTCGCCGAGGAGCTGCCGGACTGGGAGGCCGCCGACGTCCGTACCCTGCTCGCGAAGTTCGGCCTGGTGGGGGCGCACATGCAGCGTCCGGCGGGGTCGTTGTCGCCCGGGGAGCGTACGCGCGGTGCCCTCGCCCTGCTCCAGGGCCGAGGCGTCAACCTGCTGGTGCTCGACGAGCCGACCAACCACCTCGACCTGCCCGCCATCGAGCAGCTCGAGCAGGCCATGGAGTCGTTCGACGGCACCGTGCTGCTGGTCACGCACGACCGCCGGATGCTGGAGACCGTACGGCTCACGCGCCGCTGGGAGGTCGACCGAGGTCAGGTCACCGAGGTGCTGCCCGGGATGTGATCTGGCAGGGTGGCCGACGGCAGCTGGCCTCGCTGGCGCTCGGCCAGCCGCGGTCTCGACGCCGATCCCCTTCGTTCCTCAGGGAATCTTTGCTCGACCAGCGTGGGGCTGACCGGCTCCTACCCGCCGGACTTGCGGCGGAACTGACGCTTCGCGGCCGCGGCGCCGTGGGGACCGCCGGTGACCTTGGTGCCGTCCAGGTGCTGCTCGCCCTCGCGCTGCTTGCCCTGCTTGGCCTCGAGGGCGCGGCGCATCGCCTCCTTGGGATCGGTGCTCTGGGTGGCGTCGGTCTGCTCGGCCGCGGCGCTGGACTTGTCTGCCTCGCTCATGCCGACCCACTGTGCCAGGAACTCGCCGGACGCGCGACGGCTTTCGTGGCGGGTCGGCCCGCCGGTGCGCACGGTGGTCCGCTCGACGCCCCGTACACCCCGTGGACGGGACAGGAACGCGTCGAGGGGACCACGCTGCGCAGCGGGCTCTCATCAGGGTTGCCCGGGTCAGGCTGGTGCCTCACCATGAGATGTCCCGTGGCTGAGTGAGATCGAGGTCCGATGCGCCGCATCCTGTCGTTCACCCTGGTGGCCGCGCTGATTCTCGTCGGCTTGACGGTCCCGGCGGCCGCGGCCGACGAGGAGACGTACATCGTCACCTTCCGCAGCGGCCTCTCCTCACGCGCGGCGGCACCGGCCGCGCTGCCGGCACGCGCCCAGGGTCGGGCGAGGACGATCGACCGGGTGATGCAGGCGGCGATCGTGCCGCTCACCGCTGCCGAGGCCGCCGCCGTCGCCAAGAACCCGAGCGTGGCGACCGTGCAGAAGGACCGCATCATCCACAAGACCGGCACGCAGACACCGGCCCCCTGGCACCTGGACCGTCTCGACGGCCGCCAGACGCCGTACGACGGCTCGTACACGAGCGCGAACGACGGGGCCGGCGTGCGGGTGTACGTGATCGACTCGGGCATCGCTCGCAACCACCAGGAGTTCGCGGCGGCCTCGGTCGCCGACGGGGTCGACTACGTCAAGGACGGTCGCGGCACCAGTGACTGCGACGGCCACGGCACGTTCGTGTCGAGCATGGTGGTCGGCCGCACGTACGGGACGGCCAAGGCGGCCACACTGGTGCCGATGCGGGTGCTGAACTGCACCGGTGACGGGCTCACCTCGAGCTTCATCGACGCGGCCAACGCCATCGTGACGATGCACCCGCAGGGTGTGCCCGGCGTCGTCAACATGAGCCTGGGCGACTTGGGCACCGGCCTGAACGCGGCCGCCCAGGGCCTCATCGACCACGGCTTCACCGTCGTCGTCGCCGCGGGCAACAACCACTGGGACGCCTGCAACGAGACGCCGGCCTCACTGCCCGCGGCCATCACGGTGACGGCGACCAACCAGTCGGACGCCCAGTCCTGGTTCAGCAACACCGGCAGCTGTGTCGACGTGTACGCACCGGGCGAGAACGTCACCGGCGCCAGCCACATCGCGACGACCGCCACCACGACGATGAGCGGCACCTCGATGGCGTCGCCCCTGGTGGCCGGGGCGGCCGCGCAGGTGCTGGCCTTCCACCCGACGTGGGCGCCGGCCCAGGTGTGGGCCGACCTGAGGCTGCGCGCGGTGGGCGGTGCCGTGCCGAACGCCTCCCCCGGCACGCCGAACCTGCTGCTGAACGTGGGGCCGCTCGGCACGATGGCTGGTGGGCCGGTCATCGTGGGCAGCACCGCGACCCAGTCGCAGCTCAGCATCGATTCCGCGTGGAGCGTCGCTCCGGACTCCACGGGCGCGTACCAGTGGTTGCGGGCCGGTGTCCCGATCCCCGGTGCCACCGGGCCGACGTACACCACCGCGGACTCCGACCTCAACCAGCCCATCACCGTGTCGGTCACCGCCAGCAAGCAGGGATACCAGCCGAGGACGGCGCTCTCGCCGGCGTTCACGCCCACCATGCCCGCGACGCCCGGCACGTTCCGGGCCCTGACGCCCGCCCGCTTGCTCGACACCCGTGAGGGCATCGGCGCCGGCGGCCCGGTCGCGGGCAACTCGACCGTGACGCTCCAGGTGGCTGGGCGCGGCGGCGTACCCGTCGGGGCGTCGGCCGTCGTGGTGAACCTCACCGTCACCCAGCCGGGAGCGTCGGGGTTCCTGACCGCGCACGCGCAGGGCACCGGCGTGCCCGGGGTCTCCAACGTCAACTTCACCCGGGGCCAGACGGTGTCCAACCTGGCGACCGTGCCGCTGAGCGCGGACGGCCGGGTCTCCCTCGAGTACGCATCGCTGGCCAACGGACATCTCATCGCCGACGTCCAGGGGTTCGTCGTCGGCGGCACGGCCGAGGCCCCCGGGACCGTCGTGCCCGTCGCCCCGCAGCGGATGCTCGACACCCGCTTCTCCGGGGCCGTGGGTGCCGGCGGCGAGGTCGACCTCCCGGCCACGGGCCGCGCCGGGGTGCCCGCGGCCGCGTCGGCCGTGATCCTCAACGTCACGGTGGTCGACCCGATGGCCGGTGGCTTCGTCACCGCGTACCCGGGCGGAACCGCCGCCCCCGGCGCGTCCAACCTGAACTTCGTGGCCGGGCAGACGGTCCCGAACCTGGTGGTCGTCAAGGTCGGCCCCGGCGGGACGGTGAGGCTGCGCAACGGTGCGAACGCGCCGGTGCACCTCGTCGCCGACATCCAGGCCTACGTGATCGCGGGCCAGGCCACCGCCTCGGGCGCCCTGGTCCCGGTCACCCCCACGCGTGCCATCGACACCCGCGCCAACGTAGGTGCCGGGGGGCCGGTAGGCCCGCGGTCGTCGTTCACGGTGAACGTGGCCCGGCAGGCCGGGCTGCCTGCGAACGTGCAGGGGGCGGTGACGAACCTCACGGCCGTGGAGACGACCGCTGACGGCTACCTCACCACCTACCCGGCCGGCCGCCCCATGCCGCTGGTCTCGAACGTCAACTTCGCCGCCCGTCAGACACTGCCGAACCTCGCGTTCGCGGCGCTCTCGAACGGCTCGGCCAGCTTCTACCTCGGGTCGGGCGGGCCGGCGCACGTGGTGGCCGACGTGTCCGCGTACGTCCTGGCCTGAGGCGTACGGCGCCGGCCGGCCTGAGTCTGGGGCCGACTGGTGTCACCTGCCGGGGTCTCGACGCCGATCCCCTCCGTTCCTCAGAGGATCGTTGCTCAACCAGCGCGCTCTGCCTGGTGGTGCGGGGATCGTTGCTCAGCTACCGGCCTGGAGTGATAGGCAGGGGGCATGAGTTTTCCTGCAGCCGTGATCTTCGACATGGACGGCACGCTGATCGAGACCGAGAAGACCTGGGACGACGTGCGGCGCGGCCTCGCTGCTGACGAGGGCCTGGAGTGGCCCGAGGGGGCGACGCAGGCGATGATGGGCATGTCGACCAAGGAGTGGGCGACCTACCTCTCCGACACCGTCGGGCTCAGCGGCACGTGGGAAGACGCGGCCAGGCGCACCATCGACGGCATGTCCGAGGCGTACCGCGCGGGGCTGCCGGTGCTGCCGGGGGCGGTCGAGGCCGTACGCCGCATGGCCGCCGCGTTTCCCGTCGCCATCGCGTCGTCCTCGCCGCGACGGCTGATCGATCTCGCCGTCGACGAGCTGGGCATCGGCGAGCTGCTTGCGACCACCGTGTCCACCGAGGAGGTCGAGCGCGGCAAGCCCTCACCCGACGGATACCTGCGCGCAGCCGAGCTGCTCGGCGTGGACCCCGCACGGTGCGTCGCCGTCGAGGACTCCTCCAACGGCATCAAGTCCGCACTCGCCGCGGGCATGGCGGTGGTCGCGGTCCCGCCCGACTTCCACCCGCCCGCTGACGACCTCCTGGCCGAGTGCACGGTCATCGACTCTCTCGACGAGCTCACCGAGGAGCTCGTCCGCACCCTGCACGAGAGGAGCGACGATGAGTGAGCCGGGCCGCCGGTACGGCAGCCTCGACGATGCGCTTGAGGCCACGAACGCGCATCTGGACAACCGTCCCTGGATCCGGGAGCTCTGCGCCCGCATCGGCATCTCCGAGTACCACCAGACCAGCGGCTACATCAAAGCCGTCCGCAGCGACGGCGGGCCACCCTTGCGGATCGCGTACGGGTGGACGAACGGGTTCGTCTCCCAGGAGGAGGCCGAGGCGGCCACCGGCGTGCCGGCGTGGCCGAGCGAAGACCGCCGAGACCTCTGGGGCGTGACCCACCCTGTGCACGGGCACGGCGGCAGCGGTGCGGGTGGGAAGCCCGCTGAGGTGGGCTACGGCGTCTGCCCGACGTGCCACACGACGATCACTCCCAGCGGCACCTGCCTGTGCGACTGAGAGGCACCCCTGCCGCAGGCGCCGGCAGAGATGTCGGCGCGTGCGTCCCGGGTGCCTCTCGGGTCAGGCCTGGCCCGCCGCGTACGCGTCGATCTCGCCGAGGATGCGCTGCTTGACCTCGTCGGGGGCGAAGGACTGCCGCACGGCACCCCTCGCCAGCTCCGCCACACCGGCGGCGTCCAGCCCGAGCATGGCCGCGGCGATCCCGTACTCGCGCTCCAGCGTCGTCGCGAACATCGGCGGGTCGTCGGAGCTGATCGAGACCCGCACGCCTGCGGCGACGAGCTGGGGGAGGGGGTGCTCCTCGTACGTGCCGACCGCTCTGGTGCGGATGTTCGAGGTCGGCGATACCTCCACCGGGATCGCGTTCGCGGCCAGGTGCTGGACCAGCCGGGGATCGGCCACCGCCGAGGTGCCGTGCCCGATCCGCTCGGCTCCCAGGAGGTTGAGCGCGTCCCAGATCGTCTCCGGCCCGGTGGTCTCGCCGGCGTGCGGCACCGAGTGCAGGCCGGCCGCCCGGGCCCGCGCGAACACGTCGGCGAACTGCGGCCGCGGCACCCCGATCTCCGGGCCGCCCAGCCCGAAGCCGACCAGCGCCGAGGGACCGTGCTCCAGCGCGTACGCGAGCGTCTGCTCGCCCGCCGGCACCCCGTCCTCGCCCGGGATGTCCCAGATCCACCGCATCACCAGGCCGAGGTCGCGCTCGGCCGCGACGCGGGCGTCTTCGATCGCCTCCACGTACGCCTCGATCGGCACGCCCGCCCGCACCTGCGTGTACGGGGTGCAGGTGAGCTCGACGTAGCGGACCTGCTGCCGTGCCAGCTCCTCGGCGATCCCGTACGTGAGCGTCCTTACGTCCTCGCCGGTGCGGATGAGGTCGACGACCGAGAGGTAGAGCTCGACGAAGTGGGCGAAGTCGGTGAAGACGAAGAAGTCGGCCAGCGCTGCCGGATCGCTCGGCACCCGGCCCCCGTGCCGCGCGGCCAGCTCGGCGACCACCTGCGGTGACGCCGACCCCACGTGGTGCACGTGGAGCTCGGCCTTCGGTAGGCCCTCGATGAAGGCGGTGACCTCGGGCGTGGGGCTCGGTACGGTCTGCTGCACGTGCCCATCAGACCACACCGGCCGCCTGAGACCAGGCCCGGGCATCGCGCGTACGATCCGAGACAAGTCAGACCCTTGTCGCGAAACGCTGTTCGACTTACTGTCGGGTCAGGTGCTCTTTGTCATCAGCCCTTGTGGCAACGCCGCCACAACGTAGGAGGTCTTCCATGGACAGCCCCTTCTCGCTCTCACGCCGCAGCCTGGTGCTGGGTGCGCTCGCCGCACCGGTGGTCTCTAGCCTCGGTGTCGCCAGCGCCGCCGCCGTCGCGTTCCACGGCCAGGTGGTGCAGGAGCCGGGGGAGTACGAGGCCCGCTTCCCGGACCTCCTCCGCCTCAACGACGGCCGCATCATGGCGGTCTGGCACAAGGCCACCGAGCACGCCGGCACCGTCGGCGTGATCCGGATCGCCTTCTCGACCAGCGCGGACGGCACCTCCTGGTCCACCCCGCACAACGCCCTCGCCGCGGCGGGCGCCACGGCCGGGATCGACACCCGCGACCCCAAGCTGGGGCTCATGAAGGACGGCAGCGTCATCATGACGTTCTTCACGTCCACCGGAGCGGTCTACTACTCGGTCTGGAAGCCGGGCTGGAACTACTTCACCGAGCCCAAGCGGCTGCTCAGCTTCACGGCCTTCTGCCACGGCGCGCCGTTGGCCCTCGACACGTACGCGGGTCGCGCGAACGAGGTCCTGGTGCCCTACTACACCAGTGGGACCACCGGTGGCGCCTGGTACGTCCGCACCCGCTGGGTGCCCGAGACGAACACGCTGGAGATCATCGAGTCGCCCCAGCGGATCATCACCAACGACAACCCCGCCGGGCGTGTCTACCAGGAGCCCAGCTTCGTCCAGATCGGCACCACGATCGTCTGCGTGGTCCGCAGCCAGAACGGGACAGACCCCTCGCCTGCGACGGTGGTGCGCTGGGATGCGTACAGCAGCGCACCCACGAAGTCGTACCAGTACTTCGCAGGAGTGCTCGCCAGCTCCCACCACCTGTTGAAGACCCCCGACGGCAAGGTGCTGTTCACGTACGGTGACCGCTCCCGCGTCGAGCGGCCGACCGTGGGCATGCTCATCAGCAACCCCACGAGCACCTGGGTGGCGGGGCGGGTGGTCTCCATCTACAACTCCGGGGCGTATGACCAGGCGAACCCTTCGAGCGTCATGCTGTCCGACGGCAGCTTCCTGACGACCGGCTACAACGCGAAGCCCAAGAGTTCCTCGGCGAGCGGCGGCACCCTGTGGCTGCTGCGGAGCCTCCGCTCGGAGTACTGAGCCGCCTCAAGCGCAGTTCTGGCACTCCCCGTTGACGGGGGTCTCCAGGAAGCAGGTCGGGCAGATCCGGTGCGTGGGCACGTCCGGCACCTCGGGGGCGACCACCTTGGCAGCCCGCGGGGTCCGGACGCGCACCGGCTTCTCCAGCGTGCGCACCAGCTGTGCGGGCAGGGTCGGCTTGGCATCAGCGGGCACGTCCTGCGCGAACCGGCGGTACGCCTCCAGCCGCCCGGTGGCAGCCTCGCGCTCGCGTGAGACGTCGTTGCCGACGGGCTTGCGCTGCACGCGCAGCACCTCGGCGTACGCGGGCCCGACCGTCCCGTCGCTGGGGTTCACGACCAACGAGGTCAGCGGCGGCACGCCGGTGGCCTGGCACCGGTGGGCGACCAGCTGCAGCACCTTGCTCAGCCAGGCCGAGGTGGGGTGGCTGGTCTGGACACCGGTCCGGTCCCGTACCCGCGTGGCCAGCTCGCCGGGCGAGACCGTCGCCCGGTAGCGGCTGGCCACCGCGGTGAGGATGCCGAACGCCTCGTTCGACCAGAGGCGGACGGCCTCCTCCAGCGCGACCGGCTCCTTGCCGGGCTCGCGCCAGAACGGACTCGCGGGGGGCAGCGACGAGACGGGTGAGGTCACTCGCCCTTCGCCTGCCAGTGACGCTCGGTCTGACCCATGTACACCTGGCGCGGACGGTAGATCCGCTGCGAGGTGTTGTCGTGGATCTCCTTCCAGTTGGCGATCCAGCCCGGCATGCGGCCGATGGCGAACATCACCGTGAACATGTCCAGCGGGATGCCGATCGCCTTCAGGATGATGCCGGAGTAGAAGTCGACGTTCGGGTAGAGCTTGCGGCTCACGAAGTAGTCGTCCTCGAGCGCGGCGGCCTCGAGCTGGCGGGCCAGGTCGAGCTGCTTGTCCTCGATGTTGAGGCTGTCGAGCAGCTCGTCGGCGGCCTTCTTGATGATCTTGGCGCGCGGGTCGAAGTTGCGGTAGACGCGGTGCCCGAAGCCCATGAGCTTCACGCCGGACGCCTTGTCCTTCACCTTCGCGACGAAGTCCTCGACGCTCATGCCGGACCGCTCGATCTCGTCGAGCATCTCGACGACGGCCTGGTTGGCGCCACCGTGCAGCGGGCCCCAGAGCGCCGAGACGCCGGCCGCGCAGCTGGCGTACAGGTTGGACTGCGAGGAGGCGACCATGCGCACGGTCGAGGTGGAGCAGTTCTGCTCGTGGTCGGCGTGCAGGATCAGCATCATGTCGAGCGCCCGCGCGATCTCGGGCTTCTGCTCGAAGTCCTTCTCAGGCGTGGAGAACATCATGTGGAGGAAGTTCTCGGCGAACGAGAGGCCTGCCTTCGCGGGGACGGGCTTGTCGCCCTGCTTCGTACGGTACGTGGCGGCCGCGATCGAGGCCGACTTCGCCATCAGGGAGGCGGCGGCCTTGGAGAACGCCTCCTCACCGTCGATCGTGAGGTCGGGCAGGTCGTACGGCTGGAGCGCGTTCAGCATCGAGCCGAGGGCAGCCATCGGGTGGATGTTGTCGGGGAACGCGTCGAAGTGCCCCTGCATCTGCTCGGGCAGGTCGAAGTTCTCGGTGAGGAGGGCGTCGAAGCGCTCCCGCTCCTCGGCGGTCGGGCGCTCGCCCCAGATCACCAGCTGAGCGGTCTCGACGAACGAGCTCTGCTCGGCCAGCTCCTCGATGGGGTAGCCGCGGTAGCGCAGGATGCCCGCGTCGCCGTCGATGAAGGTGACCTCCGACAGGCAGGAACCGGTGTTGCCGTACCCGTCGTCGAGGGTGATGTAGCCGGTCTCGGCCCGCAGCTTGCTGATGTCGAACGACGGCTCGTTCTCGGTGCCGACGACCACCGGCAGCTCGACCGTCGTGCCGCCGGGGAGCTCGAGCTTCGCGACGTCAGCCATGTGTCCTCCAGTGTCTCGATCCAGGTGGATCGTGCCCGGTCAAAGGGAGACAGGGCACTGCTCCCCGTACTGCACACGCCCGGCGTAACCAGTGAGCCGGACGTAGCCAAACCTACCGCTCACGCGTCGGGGTTGTCATTGCGGGGGCAGGCCTGGACGAAGGGACGTGCAACGACCCGCAGCGCCCACAGCCCTCGGGTGACCGAGCGGGGGTGGCACGCCAGCGGGTCGTTGCAGCCGTCGGCCGGAGCCGATGCGGGGTGACGCTACACCGTCGATCGGGCACCGGCGCAAGGGTTCGTGACAGGTGTGCAGGATGTGACGGATAGCACCGAGAACAGCGGTGCCGATCCGCCACCAGACGCCCCGGAACGGTCAGCTGTGCCGTGCCGGCGGTGCGGGGCAGGCGCCCCACAGGCCCGTACGGGCCGCCTCGGCCCGCTGCTCCGCCGCCAGGTAGGCCGCCGACCGCTGCGGCGTGGCCTGGCTGCGCAGCTCGTACCTCACGGCGAAGCCGCCGGCGATCATGGCCTGCCCGACGTCGGTGCCGTCGACCTCGACATAGGCCAGGCGCCGGTCGTACCGGTCGACCGCGGGCAGCGCGGGGTCGGCGACCACCGAGACCGTACGCCCCGTCAGGAGCCGCCGGAGCTCTGCCCGCGCCTCGGCGCCGAAGCACTCGGCGGGGGCTCCGAAGTGCGCCAGCTCAGGCGCGTTCACGCCGATCAGGCGCACCGTGTACGTCTCGGCGGCGTCACGCACCGTCAGGGTGTCACCGTCGGCGACGAAGACCACCTCCGCGCCCACGCGTGGCGCTGGCGGGGGTGACGGCGACGTCGTGCGCCACTGCCAGATCAGGTACGCACCACAGGCGACCGCCAGCATGGCGCCGACCCAGGCGGTGAGACGGCGGCGGCGCCGGGCGGCGACGCGTGCCCGGGAGTCCCAGAACGGCCCACCCCGTGCTCGTGCCACCGCCTCAGGCTAGGGGTGCGGCCGTCAGCGGCCGAACACCTCGCGCAGCGCGTCGGTCTGCTCGCCCGACAGCTGCAGCTTGCCGGCGGCCGCGTTGGCGCGTGCCTGCTCCGGCGTCGAGGAGGAGGGGATCATCGGGCCCATCCCGGGCAGGGTCAGGGTGTAGGCGAGCGTCAGCTGCGATGCCGGCACGCCCCACTGACGGGAGAGCTCGCCGAGCCGGCGGATCGCGGCGCGGTCGGAGTCGCTGATCTCGGTGCCCTCGTCGCGGAGCCGGTCGCCCTGCGACACCCGGGTCTCGTCGACGTACCGGTCGGACAGCAGACCCTGCGCCAGGGGCGAGTACGGCACATACGCGATGGCGTCGGTGGCGCACAGCTCGAGCACTCCCTCGTGCTGCTCGCCGTGGAGCGCGTCGAACCGGTTCTGCACCGCGATCGGCCGGCAGCGGCGCGACAGCCGGGAGGCGACGTCCAGGTAGGTGGTGACGTTCCCGGTCGTGAAGTTGGACACGCCGAGGTAGTGCACCCAGCCGCGTTCGACCAGGTCCTCCACGGTCTCCAGCGACTCCTCGACAGGGGTGTCCTCGTCGAAGCGGTGGAACCAGAGCATGTCGATCCAGTCGACGGCGAGGCGCTCCAGGCACGCCTTGACGCCCTCGATGATCTGCAGCCGGGAGAGACCGCCGTGGTTGGGGGTGACGCCGTCCATGCCGCCGTGCACCTTCGTGGCCAGCACGATGTCGCGCCGCTTGCCGGGGTTCGCCTCGAACCAGGTGCCGAGGATGCGCTCGGAGTTGCCACTGCCGTTGTTGTACCGGTTCGCCGTGTCCCAGAAGACGGCGCCCTCGTCGTAGCTTGCGTCGAGGATCGCCAGCGACGTCTCCTCGTCAGAGCGTGACGCGTCGCCGGTCTCGGGGTAGCCGAACTTCCAGGTGCCGACACCGACGGCGGGCACACGGAGACCGCTGGTGCCCAGACGCCGGTAGGGCATCCCGTGGAACTCGTCGGTGGCGTACGGGGTGTCGTTCAGCGAGGGGTCGGGGTCGCGGCGGCTCATGCGTCCACCCTAGCGACGCTGGTGTACGGAGGTGGTGGTCTGAGAAGCCGGCCGGCGATCAGCAGTGGTCAGCTGGCGTACTTGGCCTCTGCCCGTGCCCGGGCCTTGGCGGCCTCGACGTCGCGGTCCTTCGGCGGGGCGGACGTGGTCAGGTGGTCGAGCAGGTGCTGCGTCGCGTGGGCGATCGTGGCGACGGCCTCCTCGAACGCCGCCTCGTTGGCCTTCGAGGGCTTGCTGGTGCCCGCGATCTTGCGTACGTACTGGAGCGCTGCCGCGTGCACCTCCTCCGACGTCGCCGGGGGCTCGAAGTTGTGAAGGACGTGGATGCTGCGGCACATGCCGGTCACGCTACGCCGCGCGGCGGGCTTTCTGGCCCAGGAGGCGCGACGACCCCCGCCTCCGTGCGGAGGCGGGGGTCTCGTTCGCTCTGGTTCAGCTGCAGGTGACGGTGACGCCGTTGACGTCGTGCACCCCCGGGCCGAGCTGCTGGCACTGCTGGTAGGCGTAGAAGGCGCCCATGCCGCCCAGGAGATAGCCGACCAGGCCGAGCGCCAGGAAGACGGCGCCGACGATGATGCCGATGAGGGCCGGGGTGTTCTTGAACCCGGCCTTCTTCGACTGGTTGTAGGCGATGATGCTGACGATCAGGCCGACGAGGCTGCACAGGAAGGCCAGCACGAGGCCGGCGATGCCCAGGTTCTTGCCGGGGTCGACGCCCGTGGGCGTGGTGTAGGCCGGGCCACCGACCGGGCCGGGCCCGTACGCGTTGCCGAGCGGTTCGTTCGTGGACATGGAGGCTCCCTCGTGAGTGGGCTGTGCCGGGGGACGCCGCAGATGCTAGCGGCGACCGGTGCCAGGTCCGCAACGGGCTCGGCCCCCGCCTGCAGCAGGCGGGGGCCGAGAGGTATGTGTCGCGGACGACGCGTCAGGGGGTCGTGACGTAGGCGTTCATGCCGCCGGTGGCGTACATGATGACGCCGAGGACCAGGGAGATGCCGGCCACGATCATGCCGATGAGGGCCGGGGTGTTCTTGAAGCCGGCGGCCTTCGACTTGTTGTAGGCCAGGATGCTGACGATCAGGCCGACGAGGCTGCAGAGGAACGCCAGCACGAGGCCGACGATGCCCATGGTCTTGCCCGGGTCCTCGGCAGGGCCCACAGGGCCAGAGTTGTAGGCGGGACCGCCCACCGGGCCGCCGCCGGGGTTGGTCCCGTACGCGTTGCCCTGAGGTTCGTTGTAGGACATGTTGCTCCTTGGTGCGAGTTGTCGTGTGCCCCCGTGTCACGGCTGCGCGCTGAGGATAGCGGGCCAAGGGCTCCAGATGACGCTCTGGCGGACAACGATGTCCTCGGGGCCGCAGCCCCGGGGCGCTGGTGTGCCGGGCGACCGCCCGAGCGGGCTAGGAGTGGCCGGCCGTGGGCACGACCAGCGACCGGCCGATCAGCGACACCGACATCCGGTCGCCGGTGCGGATCTGCTGGTCGGTGGACACGGTGAACGTCGTCTGGCCGGGGGTGTCGGCGTCGTGGCGCATCAGCTGGAGCCGGCGGTGGTCGCCGTGGAAGGCGACGCTCACCACCTGCCACGGGCCGCGTACGTCGAGCCGCGCCAGCACCTGGTGGGGGCGGGCGACGACGGTGGCGGGCCCGTCGGGCACGCCCAGGGCCGGGACCCGGCCGATGACCGTCGCGGCGACGCCGTGGGTCACCTGTGCCTCCAGCTCCAGGGTGGCCCCCAGCAGGCGTGCGGTGGGCAGGTCGACGGGACGTTCGTACACGGTGCTGGGCGCTCCCGCCTGGCGCAGCTCGCCGGCGTCCAGCACGGCGACCACGGAGGCGAAGGACAACGCCTCGTCCTGGTCATGGGTGACCAGCAGCGTGGTCACCCCGGCCGTCTCCAGCACGGCACCGACCAGGTCGCGCGTACGCTCCCGCAGCTGTGCGTCCAGCGCCGAGAAGGGCTCGTCGAGCAGCATCAGGTCGGGGCGGCGGGCGAGCGCCCGGGCCAGGGACACCCGCTGCTGCTGCCCGCCCGAGAGCTGGTCGGGTCGCCGCGAGGCGAGGTCTGGCGACAGGTTCACCGTGGTGAGCAGGTCGGCGATGCGCTCGCTGGTGCGCTCGGCCCGGGGCAGCCCGAACCCGATGTTGCGGCCCACCGAGAGGTGAGGGAACAGGGCGCCGTCCTGCGACACGTACCCGATGCCCCGCTCGTGCGGCGGCACCCAGACCGCGCCGTCGGTCACGGCACGGTCGGCGACGTGGATCGAGCCGGCAGTGGGCCGCTCGAACCCGGCGATGCAGCGCAGCAGGGTGGTCTTGCCGCCGCCAGAAGGGCCGACCACGGCGACCACCGAGCCCCGTGGCGCGGTCAGGGACACGCCGTGCAGCACCTCGCTGCGCCCGTACGCCGCCCGCAGCCCGTCGACGACGAGCAGGTCGTTCATGTGGTCATCCCTCCCGCGACTGCCGGAAGAGCAGGGCAGTCATCGGCACCGAGAGTGCCACGAGCGCAAGGGCGTACGGCGCGGCGCCCGGGTAGTCGATCTCGCTGGACAGCGACCAGAAGCGTGTGGCCAGCGTCTCCGTGCCCGTCGGCGCGAGCAGGAGGGTGGCGGTGAGCTCGCCCGCGACGCCCAGGAAGGTCAGGGCCGCGGCGGCGCCGAGGGCGGGGGCGAGGATCGGCAAGGTGACGCGGCAGAAGGCGGCGGCGGGGGTGCAGCCGAGCGTGCGGGCGGTCTCCTCCAGCGACCGCGGTGCCTGGGCGATGCCGCCGCGCAGGGTGGCGACGGCGCGGGGGAGGAAGAGCACGACATAGGCCGCGACCAGCACGACGGGGGTCTGGTAGAGCGCGGGGGTGGCGCGCAGCGCGATGGCCACGAACGCCAGGCCGACGACCATGCCGGGGAGCGAGGAGCCGATGTACGTCACGGCCTCCACCACCCGCGGCCAGCGCGTGGCGCGGCGCTCCGACAGCCAGGCGACCGGCAGCGCGGCCAGGCAGGTGACCACGCCGCCCAGGGCCGCGTACGCGAGCGTGGAGACGAGCGCGCCCACGAGGTCACCGTCGAGGCCGGTGGTCAACGAGAGCCAGCGCACCAGGGCGTACGCGGGGACGCCGAGCGTGGCGGCGATCAGGGCGGCGGTGGCCGCGAGGGCGGGGACGGACCAGACACCGAGTGCCACGAGACGCGGCTGTCGCGCCGAGCCGCCGCCGAGGCGGGCGTGGCGGTGGCGCCCGCGTACGGAGGCGTCGCCGGCCAGGACGGCGAGGCACAGCAGCACCAGCACACCGGCCAGCATCGACGCCGCCGGACCGGCGAAGGTGGAGCGGTACTGGTCGTAGATCGCGGTGGTGAAGGTGTCGAACCGCACGTATGCGAACGCGCCGTACTCGGCCAGCAGGTGCAGCGCGACCAGCAGCGAGCCGCCGAGGACCGACAGCCGCAGCTGGGGGAGGACGACCCGGGCCAGGGTGGCGGGGCCGGAGAGGCCCAGCGACCGGCCGCTCTCCTCGAGCGCGGGGTCGAGGCGCCGCACGGATGCGAGGACCGGCAGGTAGACGAACGGCGCGTACGCGGCGACCGAGACCACCGACGCGCCCAGCAGGCCGGAGATCGAGGGCCACACCGTGGCCCAGGCGTAGCTGGCGACGAAGGCGGGCACGGCCAGGGGTGCCACGAACAGCACCGACAGCAGGCGTCTGCCGGGCAGGGAGGTGCGCTCGACCAGCAGCGCCTGCGCCACGCCGATCACGACGGTGGCCGGCACCACGACCGCCACCAGCGCGACCGTGTTGAGCAGCAGCTCGCCGACGCGCGGGCGCCAGACCACCTCGACGATCCGGGCCGGGCCGGTCTCCGCGGCGGCCCAGGCGATGAACCCGAGCGGCAGCAGGCAGAGCAGGGCGACGGCCAGCGCGCACACGTCGACGACGGACGGGGCCCGGAGGCGCCCCGCCCGTCGTGGAAGCGTGGCAGCGGTCAGAGCAGGCCAGCCTGCTGCATGAGGGTGACGACCTCGGGGCCGTTCAGCTTGGCGATGTCGACGGTCGGCGCCTGCAGCTCGGCGAGCGGCTTCAGCTTCGCGTTGGCGGAGACGCCGGAGGCCACCGGGTACTCGAACGCCGTGCCGTCGCGCAGCACCTGCTGGCCCGCCTGCCCGGTGACGTACGCCAGGAAGGCCTGCGCCGCGACCGGGTTCTTGCTGCTCTTCAGCACACCCCCGCCAGAGACCGAGACGAACGCGCCCGGGTCCTGCTTGCCGAAGTAGTGCAGGTCGACGTTGCCGGAGTTCTGCCCGCCCTTGGCCTGGTCGCCGAAGAAGTAGTAGTGGTAGATCACGCCGCCCTCGATCTCGCCGGCGTTGACGGCCTTCATCACGGCGCCGTTGCCCTTGTACGCCTTGGAGCCGGTCTTCATCGCCTGCAGCCATGCGGCCGTGGCGTCCTTGCCCTTGAGGGCGAGGATGGCCGAGACGATGGCCTGGAAGTCGGCACCGGACGGCGATGCTGCCCAGCGGTTGGCCCACTCGGGCTTGGCGAGGTCCATGATGCTCGCCGGGAGGGTGGAGGCGTTCAGCTTGGTCTTGTTGTAGACGAACACGGTGGAGCGGGCGGCGATGCCAGTCCAGGCGTTGGTCGAGGGGCGGTAGGCCGCCGGGACCTGCGAGACGGTGGTCGCGCCGACCGGGGCGAACAGGCCCTTGTTCTCGACGATGGTCATCGCGGGGGAGTTCTCGGTGAGGAACACGTCGGCCGGCGAGGCGGCGCCCTCGGTGGCGATCTGGTTGGCGAGCTCGGTGTCGGACCCCTGCCGCATCGTCACCTGCACGCCGGTCTGCTTGCTGAACCCGTCGATCCACTCCTTGGTGAGCGACTCGTGCTGGGCGTTGTAGACCGTGATGGTGCCGGTGGGCTTCGCGTCCGCGGAGCCGGATGCGGCAGCCGACGCGGAGGCCGCCGGGCCCCCTGTGGTGCTCGAGCCGCAGGCGCCGAGTGTGGCGAGCGAGAGGGTGGACAGGCCGGCCGTGAGGATGCCGCGACGCGTGGGATTGCTCATGAAGGTAAGGCTAACCTAACCGGCCCCCATTAACGCAACACGGGGGTGGTGTTATTCCGCGGCGCCACCGACCGGCTCTTGGCGGCCGCACCCGCATCTTCTGGTCGCCGGCGACATCACGTGCCATATGAGGCGCCGGGTGCGCCCAGGTGCCAGAAGGTGCAGGTGTGGCTCAGCCCCGCCGCTGGAAGCTCACCTTGACCTCGGCGGACGAGGTGGACTGCCCCTGGTAAACACCCTTGAAGGGCGGTACGTCCTGGTAGTCGCGGCCTCGGCCGACGATCACGTGGTCGAGACCCACCTCGCGCAGGTTGGTGGGGTCGGCGCCGAACCAGTCGCCGTCCCACCACTCCAGCCAGGCGTGGGACTCGCCCTCGGCCGTCTCCCCGACCGCGAGGTCGGCCCGGGGGCAGAGGTACCCGGAGACGTACCTCGCCGGCACGCCGATGGCCCGCAGCCCCGCGATGGCGACGTGGGTGATGTCCTGGCAGACGCCGAGGCGGGAGTCCCAGGCGGTCTGCGCGCCGTCAGCCACCGACGAGGAGCCCTTCGCGTACGCCACCCGGTCGTGCGCCAGCCCGCAGACCAGCTCGACCGCCTCCCTCGGCGACCTGCCGTCGACCGCGGCCACGAACTCCTGCGTCACCGCCTCGCCCACCGAGGTGCGGGCACTGGGCACCAGGTACTCGTAGAAGCGGTCCGTCAGCGTCTCGTTACGCAGGTCGTCCCACGTCATCTCGGCACCCGACCGCTCCACGTCGCTGCGCTCGACCACGCTGAGCGACTCGACCTCCAGCGACTCGTGCGGGCTCTGGGCCTCCAGCGCCGTGACGTGGGTGCCCCAGTAGTCGCGGTACACGTGCGACCAGCTCATCGGCCGTACGCGGAGACGGCTCTCCAGCGTCGCCTGCCCGTCCTCGGTCACCGGCGTCATCCGTACCTCGTTGTGCGAGGCGACCACCGGCGCCGAGTAGGTCAGCGTCGTCGTGTGCGTGATCCGGTAGCGCCGCTGGCTCATCGCACCTCTCCCGTCCACACCGTCGTCGCGCCGGTCGGGAAGTACCGCCGCGCCACCTCGGTGGCGGCCGCGGTCACGGCCTCCTGCACGTGCTGCATGTCGTCGCCGAGACCGGCGAGCACCTCCTCCAACGGCCTGTACTCCAGCGCCGTCCGGACCCGCGCCAGCTCCCGCCGCGCCTCGTCGGAGACGCCCATCCGGTCACTCGCGCTGTCGGGGCTGAGCCGCCGTAGCGTGGCCTCGGCCTGCCGCAGGTTGTACACCACCGACCGCGGGAAGTGCCGGTCGAGCACCAGGAACGCGGCCAGCTTCTCGTCGTCGACCACGCCGCGGCGTGAGTGCGCGTACGCCTGCACGCCGCCGCACGCCGCCAGCACGTTCGTCCACGACATCCCCGACAGGGGCAGCGTGCCGGTGGCGACCATGCGCGCGGTCATGTCGGCCCGTTCCAGGTAGCGCCCGAGCACCAGGAAGTCCCAGGCCTCGTCGTGGCCCATCGTGGAGTCGGCGACGCCGCGGATCAGCGCGGCCCGCTCCCTGGTCCAGGCCAGGTGCCGCGACGACGCGTCCGGGGCGCCGAGGTTGCGCCACCGGAACCATGCCGTGTTCAGCACCTCCCACAGCTCCAGCGGCAGCACCTCGCGCGCCCGCCGCGCGTTCTCCCGGGCCGAGAACCAGCTGCCCGCGATCGAGCTGGGGTTGCCCGTGTCGAACACCAGCAGGTCGCGCACCACGTTGAAGTCGACCGACCCGGGCGGCTCGATGCCCATGATCATCGACAGCACCATCTCGGCCGGCTCGGTCTTCTTGGTCTCGATCAGCGCGAGGCGTACGACGTCGACGATGCGTGCCGTGCCGTCGGCGCGCTCCACGTACCGGCCGATCCAGGCCAGCGACTCGGCGATGCGGCTCAGCACGACGCCACCACCCGTCCCTGCTGCTGCTGCTGCTGCTGCGCCCGGATCTCGTCGTCACGGAACACCGCCGGCGGGCTCAGCACCACCACCTCCCGGGTGTCCGGTTCCGTACGCGCCGGCGCGGGCACCTCCGCGTCGGCGAGCACCCAGGTGTCCTTGGAGCCACCACCGCGGGAGGAGTTCACGACCAGCTGCCCCTCCGGCAGCGCCACCCGGGTCAGGCCGCCCGGCAGCACCGTCACGTCGTCACCGTCGTTGACCGCGAACGGCCGCAGGTCCACGTGCCGCGGCGCGAGGCGCCCGTCGACCAGGGTGGGGATCGTCGACAGCTGCACGATCGGCTGCGCGATCCAGCCGCGCGGGTCGGCCAGCAGCGCCGTACGCAGCTCGTCGAGCTCGTCACGGCTGGCCTGGGTGCCGATCACCAGCCCCTTGCCGCCCGAGCCCGCCACCGGTTTCACGACCATCGAGTCCAGGTTGTCCAGCACGTGCTGCAACGACTCGGGCTCGGTGCACCGGTAGGTGTCGACGTTCGGCAGCACCGGGTCCTCCCCGAGGTAGTAGCGGATGACCTCGGGCACGTAGGAGTAGACGAGCTTGTCGTCGACTACCCCGTTGCCCACGGCGTTGGCGATGGTCACGCGCCCGGCCCGCATCACGCTCACCAGGCCGGGGCAGCCGAGCATCGAGTCCTCCCGGAAGTGCACCGGGTCGAGGAACTCGTCGTCGACGCGGCGGTAGATCACGTCGACCTGCTTCAGCCCCTGGGTCGTACGCATCCGCACGACTCCGCCGGAGCAGACCAGGTCACGGCCCTCGACGAGCTCCACGCCCATGGTGCGCGCCAGCAGCGTGTGCTCGTAGTAGGCCGAGTTGTGCACCCCGGGCGTCAGCACCACGACGGTCGGGTCCTCGGCCCCGTCGGGTGCCGCGGCGCGCAGCGCCTTCAGCAGCAGGGCGGGGTAGCCGTCCACGGGGCGGACGGGGAACTGGTCGAACACCTCGGGGAACACGTTCGCCATGGCGCGGCGGTTGGAGATCACGTACGACACACCCGACGGCACCCGTACGTTGTCCTCCAGCACCCGGAACACCCCAGACTCGTCACGGATCAGGTCGATCCCGGAGACGTGGATGCGGACCCCGTTCGCCGGCTGCAGCCCGCTCACGGCGCGGTGGTAGTGGTCGCTGGAGGCGATCAGCTGCCAGGGCAGCACCCCGTCGCGCACGATTCGGGGCAGCGAGGCGCCCTCGCCGGAGTAGATGTCGGCCAGCAGGTGCTCCAGCGCGGTCACGCGCTGCTTCACACCGCGGTCGATCACCTCCCACTCAGAAGCGGAGATGATGCGCGGCACCAGGTCGAGGGGGAACGCCCGCTCCTCGCCGGCGTAGTCGAAGGTCACGCCCTGGTCGACGTACGTGCGCGAGAGGGTGTCGACGCGCTCGTTCAGGTCGTCGGCCGACATCGAGCTGATGATCTCGAAGACCCCGCCGTACGCGGGACGCGGCTGTGACGGGCCGGCGATCATCTCGTCCCAGGCACCGTTCCTGGAGGCTGGGTAGCCGTCGAACAGGTCCGCCGTCTCCGCCACCGTGCCTCCTGCCTGCCACTGATCTGGTGTGCGCAGTGTGGCACGTCCGTCGCCGCCGCGCCGCAGGTCGTGACAAGGGGGTTCTCCGGCGTGTCAGGGACGGCTGCCGGGGCGGGGGTCTGCGCCGGTTGCCAGTGGCACACAGGTGCGCCACTTCGGTCCCACCTTCGCAAGAGTCTGACCGGCGGTACCCTGCCCGCTGCCGTACACTTCGAGTGCCACGTTCGGGGGAGGCGTGAACATGACGCGGGTTGACTACCTGCTGGTCGGGGCCGGCGCCGCTGGGGCGGCCGTGGCCCACCGCCTCAGTGCCGACCCCTCGGTCACGGTGCTCCTGCTGGAGGCCGGGCGTCGCGACATCAGCCCTCTCATCCACATCCCCAGCGGTTTCACCCGGCTCCGCACCTACTCCTGGCTCTACCTCACGGTGCCGCAGAAGGCGATGGACGACGCCACCAAGCTGTACCCCCAAGGCCGCACGCTGGGGGGCGGGACCGCGGTGAACTCGATGATCTACATCCGCGGGCAGCGGCACGACTTCGACGACTGGGCTGCCCTGGGCAACCCCGGCTGGGACTACGAGCACGTCCTCCCGTACTTCCGGCGCGCGGAGTCGTACCCCCGGATCGATGACGCCTACCACGGCCAGGACGGGCCGCTCGGCATCGGCCGGCTGCCCGGCTACAACCCCCTCAGCGAGGCGTTCGTGGCGGCCGGCCTGGAGCTGGGGCTCCCGTACAACCCCGACTTCAACGGGGCCACGCAGCACGGCGTCGGCTACTACGACGTCACCCAGCACCGCGGGTGGCGGGTCACCGCCTCCACCGCGTACCTGCGCCCCGTGCGCCGGCGGCCCAACCTGGAGGTACGGCTCCGGGCGACCGTCACCCGGGTGCTGGTCGAGAACGGCCGCGCGGTCGGGGTGGTGTACCGGTCGGGAGGCCGAGAGCACGTGGTGCGGGCCGAGCGCGAGGTGGTCCTGTGCGGTGGGGCCGTGAACAGCCCGGCGCTGCTGCTGCGCTCCGGCATCGGGCCTGCCGACGAGCTGCGCGCGGTCGGCATCGATGTGCGGCACGACCTGCCGGGGGTGGGCCGCAACCTGCAGGACCACCTCGACGTCGCCATGACCTCGCGCACCAGTGCTGTCAGCTACAACAACCTGGGCCGCTCGTGGCGGCTGCCGGGGGCGGCGGTGGAGTACATGGTGAGGCGGTCGGGGCCGATCACCTCCAACGTCGCCGAGGCGGGCCTGTTCCAGTCCATCGACGGCGACGAGCGCCCCGACCTGCAGATGTCGGCGCTCCCGACGTACGGCAACGGGGAGCGGCGCGCCGGCCATGGCTTCACGCTGAACGTCACCTATCTCCGGCCGCAGAGCCGCGGCACGGTCACGCTGCGTTCCGCCGACCCGGCGGTGGCTCCGGTGGTCGACCCGAACTACCTGGCAGAGCCCGCCGACTGGGTCGGCACCAGAGCGGGGATCGCGATGGCCCGCGACGTCCTTGCCACTCGTGCCCTGCGGGACCTGGACGTCGACGAGCTCGAGCCTGGCCCGTTGGTGACCGACGAGCGGGGCCTGCGGGGCTACGTCAACAAGCGTTCCCGCACCAGCTACCACCCCGTCGGCACGTGCGCGATGGGCACGGGGGACGAGGCGGTGGTCGACCCCCAGCTGCGCGTACGCGGCCTGGAGGGTCTGCGCGTCGTCGACTCCTCGATCATGCCGCGACTGGTCAGCGGCAACACGATGGCGGCGTCGTACATGATCGGTGAGAAGGGGTCGGACCTGATCCTCGGCCGGGCATGCTGAGGGCATGGGCTGGGAAGGCTACGACAAGCACTCGGGGCCCGCAGCCTCGGTGGGACCAGCAGCGGCGGGTCGACGAGGAGGGCACCGATCTTCCGGCCACCGGCGACCTCGCCGACGGGGTGGTCTGGTCCACGGCGCCCGAACGCGTTCCCGAGAAGCCGCCGAGACGGCGTGGGCGGACGTTCGTGGGTGCCCCTCTCATGCTGGGCTGCTCTGTCTGCTGCTGCCCGCTGCCATCGTGTCGGCGGTGGCCGCGGGTCACCCCGTGGCGCTGGTGGTGGGGTCTCCCCGTGGCGCTGGTGGTGGGGGCTCCCTGACCGTCTTGGCTGCCGGGTTCGTGGGCGTGTGCGTCAGCGAGGCCCAGGGGGACCCCTGGCGGCGGGCCCGGCACGCCCGCCCGAAGGCAGACACCAAGGAAGGAACGCGGTGATTCCCGAGATGCGCGCCTGGATCGGCACCGCAGCGAGCCGCCGGCCCCTTCAGGCGTGCGGCTCCCAGGGGACCGTGAGCGCATGAGCAAGTGGCAGGCCTACGACGCCGGGCGGCCTGAGCCGAGGTGGACCCCACCGCCGCCCGTCGACGACGTCGAGGGCTCCACGTGGGAGCCGAGCGAAGACGACCTCGCCCTGGGGTTCAGACCCTCGCCGGAGACGCAGCTCGCCGTGACCAGGGCCGCTCATCCGGAGCCGGTGACCCCGGCTCGGCCGCTGTCGCCGGCCACGAGGCTCGCGGGCGGGCTCGTGCTCCTCTCGATCCTCCTGCTCCCCATCGCCGTCCTCGCCTCGGCCGTCAGCATGAGTGTGGCGAACGTGCTCGCGGCGGGCATGGGCATCACCTTCTGCAGCGGCTTGATGATCGGGACGATCGCGGTGGTCCGCGAGGCTCTAGGGCCCGGGAGCGACGAGGTGGGCGACAAGTCCGACAGGGACAAGACCGCCGAGGACAAGGCCGGCGGCGACGCCTCCTGACGGCGGGCGGAAGTCCTGGGCGTCAGCGCGCAACCGCAGGCCGACGTCGGGCGTTTGCTGAAGTGTCAAGGAGAGGTCGAGCCCGGTTTTCCCTTGTGCCCCTGCGATTCGCATACTGACCAGGTCTGGCGATCTGTCTTGGGGGGGATGGCTGGCGCTCGCAACCGAACGGAAGGTAACGACCAGTGCGAACGACCACCAGAACGAGAGTGACGGCCGCCGCTGCAGCGCTGGCCGTGGCGATGGCAGGGTTCAGCGGCTTCGCCGCCCGGGCCCAGGCCGCACCGGTCGCCCCGGTGCCGGAGGCGCCGGTCCCGGCCGCCCGGCCGGCGGTGACGCCCACCGTGACCTCGGTCCCCGCCTCGGGGGT